>DASVWR010000074.1:0-14135 GCA_036393115.1 Casimicrobiaceae bacterium | reverse complement strand
CGCGGTGCGCGCGCTATGACCGTCATTCGTCTGGGCCCGTCGTTGCCGACGGGCTCGAGCCGCCTACCCGCGGACTCGGCGAGCAGCGTCGTCGTCCGCCTGCTTGGCGTTGCTCCGGATGGAGGTTGCCGCGTTTCACCCGCCCCCGTGTGACCCGGGGCGACTCGTCTCTGTGGCCCTGTTCCTCGCCTTGGCCGGGACCGCGAGGCCCCGCTTGCTGCGGCCGGGTGTTGCCCGGCATCCTGCTCTGTGGAGCCCGGACTTTCCTCCCTCCCGTTCGGCTTGCGCACGCGGGAGAGCGACGATCTGGCCGGCTTCGCGGCGTCGATTATAGTCGATGCGCACGCGTCGCGACACCGGGCTTCATTGCGCCGGACACGAGGTCGCATCACTCTCGACCTTGCCGACGAGCAGCAGGAAGCTCGCGAACGGATCCATGTTACGCATCGCCTCGAGCTTCGGGCCCTCGAAGCCGAGGCGCTGCATGAACATCGCGGTCATCGGCCCGTATTCGCCGCGACCCATCTCGAGCCAGCGCGGCGTCTTCGCGTTCATGACGTAGTCGGCGCTCATGTCGAGCTTCGGCGTCTCCGGCGCACCGCCGTACACGCACTGCGCCTTCGCGTCCTTGAGCGCGATGCGCATTTCCGCGGTCGGGTGATCGCCGCAATCGGAACGATAGAGCTGCATGACCTTGAACCCGCGCCCTGCGTCGTTCTTCACCCACCCGCTCGCGACCAGCTTCTCGGTGAGCACCGGATCTTCGTTCCACGCCATGCATGAGCTCTTCGCCCAATCCGGCGACATCAGGATCGGCGCCGCGACGGCCGGCGTGCCGACGATGGCTACGACGAAACCTGCGACGATCCCTGCGGCCCCATTCGCGACTCGCATGACCTCCCCTCGATTGCGGTGGTCGGTATCGACCGACGCGTGAGCGTGACGGGTGGGCAAAGCCGTGTCAATCGATGCGAAATGCGACGCGTTCGCAGTCCCTCACTCCTCGTCCCTCGTCCCTCGTCCCTCGTCCCTCGCCCCTCGTCCCCCGCCCCTCTCATCAGCCACGCGCCAGCGCAATTCCTCACCCGCGCCGAGCGGGATGATCGTCGCGTCACCGAGCGGCAGCGACGCCGGAACACGCCAGTACTCGCGACGCAGCGTGATGCGCTCGCGGTTGCGCGGCAGCCGGTAGAAGTCGGCGCCGTGGTGCGAGGCGAAGCCCTCGAGGCGGTCGAGCGCACCGGCGTCCTCGAACACCTGCGCATAGAGCGCCATCGCCGCAGGTGCACCGTAGCAGCCGGCGCAGCCGCAGTCGCGCTCCTTCGCGCCTTGCGCATGCGGCGCCGAATCGGTGCCGAGGAAGAAGCGCGGGTGCCCGGATGTCGCTGCCGCGACGAGCGCCAACCGGTGCGCCTCGCGCTTCAGCAGCGGAAGACAGTAGAGGTGCGGGCGCAAGCCGCCGTCGAACAGCGCGTTGCGCGAGTGGACGAGGTGCTGCGGCGTGATGGTCGCGGCGACGTTGGCTCCGGCGCCGGTGACGAAATCGACTGCCTCCATCGTCGTGATGTGCTCGAGCACCACGTGCAGCCCCGGAAAGCGGAGCACGATGGCGGCGAGCTCGCGTTCGATGAACACGCGCTCGCGGTCGAATACGTCGACGTCGGGGTCGGTGACTTCGCCGTGGATGGCGAGCACGAGGCCGTGACGCTCCATCGCCGCGAGTGCCCGGTACGCGCGCGACGGCTCCGTCAGACCCGACTCCGAATGCGTGGTGGCACCCGCCGGGTAGTACTTGGCCGCGTGCACGAAGCCGCTTCCGGCGGCGCGGCGGATTTCCTCCGCATCGGTCGCCTCGGTGAGGTAGAGCGTCATCAGCGGTTCGAAGCGCGACCCGGGCGGGAGGGCCGCAACGATGCGCTCGCGGTAAGCGGCGGCGTCGGCGGTCGTGACGACCGGCGGCCGGAGATTGGGCATGACGATTGCTCGACCGAAGACCTGCGCCGTAGAGCCGACCACGGCGGCCAGTGTCGTACCGTCGCGAAGGTGGACGTGCCAGTCGTCGGGACGGGTGAGTTCCAGCGTGGCGGTGGGCAAGCAGGGTCCTCGTTGCGCCTGGATTCCGGCCCCGATTATAGGAGCCGGTCCGGGATACGGGATGGGGCCCGCTGCCGCCCTTGCGGGGCTTCGCCCGTGATCGCGCGACCGGCTATAATGTCCAATTTCCCACGGGCGCAACGCGGCCCATGCCCGGGCGGCAGAAGCCGCGCTCCAACGACGTAACGGATGGACCGAGAATGACCGCCAAGACCGCCACCGCCGCCAGGAAGACGCACCGCGAGCTCACCGAGGAGGACATCCTCAAGGCTCCCGAGAAGGAATACATGAACGAGGCACAGCTCGCGTTCTTCCGCAAGCGCCTGGAGGACATCCGCGAGCAGATCCTGCGCAATGCCGACGACACCGGCGAGCATCTGCGCGAGAACGAGATCACCACCGATCCCTCCGATCGCGCGACGCTGGAGGAGGAATACACGCTCGAGCTGCGCACCCGGGACCGCGAACGCAAGTTGCTGAAGAAGGTCGAAAAGTCGTTGCGGATGATCGAAGACGGGACTTACGGGTACTGCGAGGAGACGGGCGAGCCGATCGGCGTGCCGCGCCTCATCGCCCGCCCGATGACCACGCTGTCGATCGAGGCTCAGGAACGCCGCGAACGCGTGCAGAAGCTCTACGGCGACTGATCGCGAACGCACTCGGCGTGCGGCAGCAGTGCCCCTGCGCGAAGTCGTGCCGCGCAGAGCGGACACGCGTGCCGCGCTTTCCATTCATTGACCGAAGGAGATCGCGAACATGTTCACGTTGCCGCCCCTGCCTTTCGCCGATGGCGCGCTTGCGCCGGTGATTTCGGCGAACACGCTGTCTTTCCACTACGGCAAGCATCACAAAGCGTACGTGGACAACCTCAACAATCTGGTCAAGGGCACCGAGCTCGAATCGGCCACGCTCGAGAAGATCATCGGCGACACCGCAGGCAGGGCCGAGCGCGCCGGTCTTTTCAACAACGCCGCACAGATCTGGAACCACACGTTCTACTGGAACAGCCTCACGCCCGGCGGCGGCGGAAAGCCGTCGGGCAGGCTCGCATCGATGATCGACTCCGATCTTGGCGGTTACGACCAGTTCCGCAAGGATTTCGCCGCCACCGCGGTGTCGCAGTTCGGCTCCGGCTGGGGATGGCTCGTCGCCGAGGGAGGCAAGCTGAAGATCGTCAAGACGGGCAACGCAGAGGTCCCGATCACGCGGGGCCAGACGCCGCTCCTGACCATCGACGTCTGGGAGCACGCTTACTATCTCGACTACCAGAACCGGCGCGCCGATTACGTCAATGCAGTGATCGACAAGCTGCTGAACTGGGGCTCTGCGGCCGAAAAGCTGCCGCGCGCCTGAGGACGCGCCGCACCTCCGCGCACGCGCGTCGCCCCTTGCGGCGCGCGCCGCGGGTCCGCGCGCTGCCGCGACCGACGCGGCTTGCCCGGAGGGGCCGCTCGCCTCATAATCGGTAACTTCATTCCAACGGCATAACTGCCCGGATGGCGATCTTCGGCAAGGCGCCGGCAAAGAAACCCGCCTCCGCGAAGCCTGCCGCGACCGCCAAGGCGATCCGGCGGCCGGGGGCCGGCGACGCGCGCCCGGTCTCGGCGCGCGAGCTCGCCGCCGCGGCGGCAGGGCGTCGTGCGGGCCGCTCGGGGGCGTTCGAGCCTCTCGGCCAATCGAGCCTGCGCGGCGCGAGCATCATCGACTGGTCGACGGCCCCTGCCGCGATCGAGGTTCAGCAGGCCAATCCGGGCCTCTGCGACGTCCTCGAGAACGCCGCCCTCCTGTTCGCGAGCGGGCAGGACGCCGCCGCGCGCGCGCTCCTCGAGCAGGGCGTCCAGGCCGATGCCGAAGCGCGACAGTCGGCGCTCGCCTGGCTCGCGCTCTTCGACCTCCTGCAGCGCGCCGGTGATCACGGCGCCTTCGAGCAACTCGCCATCCAGTACGTGTTGCAGTTCGAGAGCTCGGCACCGTCGTGGGAGGAGTGCGAGCCTGCCGGAGCGGAGGGCGTGACTCAGGGCGGCGGCTACATCGCGATCACCGGTGAGCTCTCTGCGGCGAACCCGGGTCCGCTCGACGGGCTGCGGCGCGCGATCGGATCGGGAGTGCCGCGGGCGCGCGTCGATCTCGCCGGGCTTGCAGGCTTCGACGATGCCGGCGCGCGCGAGCTGGCCGAGCTCCTCGGCCGTGCGCGGCGCCGGTCGATGATGCTCGCCATCCAGCGACCCGAACGCCTGCTCGCGGTGCTCGATGCCGCGATCGCTCGCGGGCGTGACGGGGGTGAAGGCGCGTGGCTTCTCGCGCTCGAGCTCCTGCAATGGCAGCACGAACAGACCGAGTTCGACGAGCGTGCGCTCGAGTTCGCCGTCACTTTCGAACTGTCGCCGCCGTCGTGGGAGCCGCCCGCGGGAGGTACCGCCGCCGCGAAGCAGAACGGTTCCGCGGCGACGGCGGCAGCGCGCGAAGCGCACGTCGCCGACGAGCCGGAAGTGCTCGAGCTCGCTGGCGTGATCGCCGGCGCAACGCCACCGCAGCTCGCCGAGATCGAGCAATTCGGAGCGCTCCGCGACGTGGTGACGCTCGATATGGCTCGCGTCGATCGCGTCGATTTCGTCGCCGCCGGAGCGCTGCTCAACGTGGTCGCGCGCCTCGAAGGGCGGCAGAAGGCACTGCAGATCGTCGGGGCGACGCCGATCGTGCGCGCGCTGCTGCTGCTGATGGGTGCGTCGCCGCGCCACTTCGTGCGCAGGGTGAGCTGAGCGCCGGCTCGCCACCCGAATGCCGACGAACGATCGCATGGGCCCCTCCGACGCCGCCGCGACATTCCACGGGACGACGATCCTCTCGGTGCGCCGCGGCAGCGCGGTCGCGCTGGGCGGCGACGGCCAGGTCACGCTCGGCCAGGTCGTCATCAAGTCGACGGCGAGGAAGGTCCGTCGGCTGCATCAAGGGAAGGTCCTCGCCGGATTCGCCGGCGCGACTGCAGACGCGTTCACGCTGTTCGAGCGTTTCGAGGCGAAGCTCGACAAGCATCAGGGCCACCTGACGCGTGCCGCCGTCGAGCTCGCCAAGGACTGGCGCTCCGACCGCGTGCTGCGCAGGTTAGAGGCGATGCTGGCGGTCGCCGACCGCGAGGCTTCGCTCGTGATCACCGGAACCGGCGACGTGCTCGAGCCCGAGCACGGCATCGTCGCGATCGGATCGGGCGGTCCGTATGCACAGGCGGCCGCGCGCGCGCTGCTCGACGCCACCGATCTCGCTGCCGAGACGATCGTCGCGCGCTCGCTCGCGATCGCCGGGGAGATCTGCATCTACACGAACGACCAGGTCGTGATCGAGACGCTCGCGTGGTGAGCGCGATCCAACCCGTCGGCGGGGGTCGCTTCGACGCCATCGTCGCCGGCGCCGGCCTCGTCGGCCTCGCGACGGCGACAGCGCTCGCGCGCTCGGGTCTTGCCGTCGCCATCGTCGATCGCGCGCGTCCCGGCGCCGCAACCGCTCCCATCGACGAGTGGGATCGCCGCGTCTACGCGATCAGTCCCGGCAGCGCGCGTTTCCTGAGCACTCTCGGAGCGTGGCAGGAGCTCGCGTGCGAGCGCATCGCGGCGGTCGAATCGATGTGGATCGCCGGTGATGCTGGGGCGACGCTCGAGTTCTCGGCCTACGACGCCGGCGAGCGCGCGCTTGCCTGGATCGTCGAGGAGCGCGCGTTGCGCGGCGCGTTGCGCGCCGTCGCATACGCCGCCGGCGTGACGCTGCACGAGGGCGCGGCGTGCGAGCACCTCGCGTGGTCGAGCGACGAAACGGTGCTGACGCTCGGCGACGGCAGCGGGATCGCCGCACGGCTCGTCGTCGGCGCGGACGGCCTCGAGTCGTGGGTGCGCGCCGCCGCCGGCCTCGACGCGAAGCGGCGGGCGTGGCAGCAGCTCGGCGTCGTCGCCAACTTCGCCACGGAGCTTCCTCATCGCGGCTGCGCGCGCCAGTGGTTCCGCGACGATGGCAGCGTGCTCGCCTGGCTGCCGCTGCCCGGTTCGCGCATCTCGATCGTATGGTCGGCGCCCGAGGCGCTCGCTCACGAGCTCACCGGGCTTGCACCGCCCGATCTCGCGACCAGGGTCGGCGAGGCTGGCGGCGACGCGCTCGGCGCGCTGACGCCGCTCGGCACGGCCGCCGCGTTTCCGTTGCATTCGCTGCGCGTGGCGTCGCCTGTCGCCCGCCGGCTCGCGCTCGTCGGCGACGCGGCACACGGAGTCCACCCGCTCGCGGGTCAGGGTGTTAATCTGGGCTTTGGCGATGCCGAAGCCCTCGCCGGCGTGCTCGCCGGGCGCGGACCGGTCGCCGACTGCGGCGCCGCGCTGCTGCTCGAGCGCTACGCGCGAACGCGCGCCGAGCCGGTGCTCGCGATGCAGACGGCGATCGAGACGCTCGGGCGCCTCTTCACGCTCCGTTCGCGCGCCGTGCGGACCGTCCGCAACGCAGGCATGAGCGCGATCGACCGCCTGCCGCTTCTCAAGAACGTGCTAGCGCGCGCCGCGATGCACTCGGTTTGACCTGGAGTCGACGATGACCGCACGATCCGGTTTGCAGCTTTCTCGCCGCGTGGCGCTCGCCGCCGCGATCACCTTCGCCTGGACGCTGCCTGCCGCGAGGGCACAGGTCGCCGCAGCCCCGCTCGCGTCGACGGTGACCGTCGCGCCGGCGAGCGAATCTGCGACTGCGCCTGCCGAGAGTCCCGCCGCGGCGGCGCTGCGCAAGACACTCGAGCAGCGCTTTCCCGGCGCTGCGATCAGCCACATCGGCACCAGCGGCTACCTCGGCCTCTACGAGGTCATGCTCGGAGACCAGCTCGTCTACACCGATCCCAAGGCGACCTGGATCTTCGTCGGCTCGGTCTACGACGCCGCGACGAAGCAGAACCTGACCGAGCAGCGCACGCGCAAGCTGAATCGCGTCGCAGTCGACAAGCTGCCGATGGACCTGGCCTTCAAGCGCGTCAAGGGCGACGGCTCGCGCAGGCTGTACATCTTCTCCGACGCGGATTGTCCGTTCTGCCATCGGCTCGAGCAGGAGTTGCTCGGGCTCGACAACGTCACGCTGTACACGTTCCTGTATCCGATCGACCAGCTCCATCCCGACGCTGCGCGCAAGTCGCGCATCCTCTGGTGCGCTCCCGATCGTGCGAAGGCCTGGGACACGTACTTCGCGACCGGGAAGCTCCCGCCGAACAGCGGCAACTGCGGCGATCCGGTCGCGAAGACGCAGGCGCTCGGGGAATCGCTGCACATCAACGCGACGCCGACGCTGATCTTCGCCGACGGCACGATGATTCCCGGGGCGCTACCGCTGCCGCAGATCGAGAAGGAGATGGCGAGCGCGCAGGCCGAGCTCGCGAAGGGTCGCGCGACGCCGCAGGCGGCGCGCTGAGCGACCGGCCATCGTGGGCCGTTGCGCGATCGTCACCGGGGTCTCGACCGGCCTCGGCGAGGCGCTCGCCGCGCGCCTCCTCGCGCGCGGTTACGACGTGCTCGGCGTCGGACGCCGCACGTCGACGCGGCTCGCGGGCGCCGCGTTCACGTTCGTCGCCGTCGATCTCGCGCATCCCGACACCGCCGGGGCGGCACTCGCCGATGCGTTCGCGACCATCGCGGCGAGGAGGCCCGGTTCCGTCTGCCTCGTCAACAACGCCGCGACGATCGATGGCGTCGGCGTTCTGGGGACGCTCACCGCAGCGGCGATCGCGGCGGATCTCGACGTCAACCTCGCGGCCCCGGTGATCGCGGCCGACTGCTTCTGCCGTGCGTTCACCGACGCGCGATGCGAGCGAAGGATCATCAACGTGTCGTCCGGCGCAGCGCAGGCGCCGATCGCCGGCGCTTCGCTCTACTCGATCGCGAAGGCGGGGATCGAGATGCTGACGCGCGCGCTCGCGGCCGAGCACGGCGCGCACGGCCTCGTGGCCGTCACACTGCGACCCGGAATCATCGACACGCCGATGCAGCAGAGCCTGCGCACGCAGGGCGCCGAGCGCCTGCCGCAGGTGGCGATGTTTCGCGACTTCCATGCGAGCGGGCGGCTCGTGCCTCCGGACGAAGTCGCGGCGAAGGTCGTCGCGCGGCTCGTCGAGGGCGAGATCGACAACGGCCGCACCTACAGCTACGCCGAGCTGTAGGGGAGCTCGATCACCGCGGCGGCGGCCGCACGATCACGCGATACGAGAGGATCGCTCCGGGCGGTCCCGCCTCCCAGCCGAGGCAGTAGCGCTGCGGGAACGGCGCCTCGTAGATGCCGCTGCCCGACATCGCATGGTCCTGTACGACCGGCATCAGCACCACGCTGCCTTCGCGATAGGCGATCGAGAACGCAACCGGCGCGCTGCTCGTGTAGCGGTAGTCGAGGCGCTCGTTCGCGGCGAGGTGCGCGCAGAGCTCGTGCGACTGGTACGGAGCGACGACGACGCGGGACGCGTTGCGCTCCATCCCGGCGACGAGCGCCCGCCCGGCGCACGCGGCGAGAACGACGACACCCGCGGCAGCGACGGCGAGGGCCGTCCCGCGCGCCGTCACCGCGGCAGGCCGATCGCCGCGCGCAGTTTCGCGCGCCGCGCGCGCCAGTCCTCGGCGAGCATCGCGAAGCGCACGTGATCGCGCCAGCGGCCGGCGAGCTTGATGTAGCGGCGCGAATAGCCCTCGCGCACGAAGCCGGCCCGATCGAGAAATGCGAGCGAGCGCGTGTTGTCGGGCTGCACGTTCGCCTCGACGCGGTGCAGGTTGAGCTCACGGAACGCGAAATCGAGCGTCAGCGCAAAGCCTTCGGTCATGTAGCCGTACCCGGCGAGCGGGACGAACGCGTAATAACCGAGGTACGCGCTCTGGAACGCGCCGCGCACGATCTCGGAGACGTTGAACGCCCCGGCGAGCGCGCCGTCGCCGCTGCGGCAGACCAGCAGCGCGGCGTGCAGCGGCAGGCGCGCGGCGCGCGCGAAGCGCGACAGATAGAGCGCGTAGGCGTCCGGCGTCTGCGGTGCGCTCACCCAGCGGCCGTGCAGCCGGCGGCTCGCCCGCGCTGCGGCGATGAAGGCGGCCTCGTCGGTGCGCCGCGGCGGCCGCAGGAAAACCCGGTTTCCGGTGAGCGTCGCGCGCGACTTGCGCGTAGGCATAATCGACATTTTATCGTGACGGACGCGCGGATGACTGCATGGATCGAAGGTCGCGTCGCCGGCAGACGGCGATGGACCGACAGCCTCTATTCGATCGGCGTCGATGCGCCGTCGCTGACGTTCACCGCGGGCCAGTTCGCGCGCCTCGCGCTGCCGGCGCCGCCGGGTGCGAAGGACCCGATGATCGCGCGCCCGTATTCTTTCGTGAATCCGCCGCTATCATCGCCGCACGAGTTCTACTTCATCATCCTTCCCGAGGGCCCGCTGTCGCCGCGTCTCGCCGCGCTCGAGACCGGTGAGAGCCTGTGGCTCGCCCCGCGCGCGAGCGGCCTCTTCAGCATTTCCGAGACCGCCGAGGCCGAGTCGCTGTGGTGCCTGTCGACCGGAACCGGCATCGGTCCGTTCCTGTCGATGCTGCGCAGCCCCGATCCGTGGACCCGGTTCGGGCGCGTCGTGCTCGTGCACTCGGTGCGCTTTGCCGAGGAGCTCACCTACCGCGACGAGCTTGCCGGCGTCGCACATGCCCATCCAGGCGCCTTCGATTACGTGCAGATGGTGAGCCGTGAAGCGCATCCGGGTGCGCTGGCCGGACGCATTCCCGCTGCCATCGAGAACGGTCGGCTCGAAGCCCGCGTCGGGCTCGCGCTGACCCCGGAGAACGCGCACGCGATGCTCTGCGGCAATCCGGCGATGGTCGACGACGTGCAGAAGGTCCTCGCCGCGCGCGGCATGCGCCGCCACCGGCGCCGGGAGCCCGGTCACATCACGCTCGAGACCTACTGGTAGCCGGGCGCGTCGCCGAGCGTTCTAGCGACGATCTCGCTCGTGTCGGGCGAGAGATCCGGGCTTCTCGCGATGCGCTCGAGCGCCCGGCGCATCAGTGCCCGCCGGTGCGCGTCGAAGCGCTTCCACAGGCGGAAGCCTCCAGCGATCGATGCCGCGAGCTGGGGATTGCTGCGGTCGAGGCTCTTCACTTGCGCGGCGGCGAAGTCGTAGCCTGCGCCATCGGCGCGATGGAAGCCGGGGAAGTTGTCGCGCACGAAGGCGCCGACGAGCGCGCGTACGCGGTTTGGATTGCGCGCGTTGTAGTGCGGATGCGCGATCAGCGCGCGTACGCGCTCGAGCGCGACGGGCGCATGCGATCGCGCCTGCAGCGCGAACCACTTGTCGAGGACGAGGGGCTCGCCGCGCCAGCGCGCTTCGAAGCGCGCCAGGAGCTCTTCGGCGACCGGCGCCGCACTGTCGCGCAGCGCGCCGAGCGCGCCGAGCGCGTCGGTCATGTTGGTCGCGGCATCGAACTGATCGCGCACGAGGCCGTGCGCGCGATCGTCGGCCTGGAGCGCGAGCGCGGCGAGCGCGACGTTGGCGAGGTGGCGCCGCCCCGCCTGGCCCGGGCTCGCGTTCCAGGGCTCGCGCGGGTGGCAGCGCTGTCGGACGGCGTCGAAGGCATCGCGATGGACGCGCGCGAGCTCGCGCCGCACGAGCGTCCAGCCGGCCGACACGCCGTCGACGTCGATTGCGGATTCCTGCGCTGCGACCCACGCCGGGTCCGGCGGCGTGAGGGCGAGCGCGATCAGCGCAGGATCGCTCGTCTCGTCGGCGAGCAGTGCCGCGACCATCCGCGACAGCGGTGGCGAGACTGCGGCCGCAGCGGCGGATTCCGGCGCGGCGCCCATCCGCCCGGCCCGCGCCACGGCGAGAATCGCGTTCGACAGCAGTCGCTGCGCCGCATTCCAGCGATTGACCGGGTCGCTGTCGCAGGCGGCAAGGAGTGCCAAGTCGTCGTCCCCGTAGGCGAACTCGACGCGCACCGGCGCCGACAGGCCGCGGAACAGCGACGGCACCGGCGCCGCGTCGACATCGGCGAACTCGAGCACTTCGCGCGCCGCACGAAGCTCGAACACGCGCGTCGCGGGACCAGCAGCGGCCTCGTTCGCGAGGCGAAGCGGGAGATCGCGCCCGTCGGGCCCGACGAGGCCGACGGCGAACGGCATGTGCAGCGCGGGCCGCGGAGCGCCGTCTTCGCGCGGCGGCAGGCTCTGCTCGAGCACCAGTCGATAGCGCCGCGACGGCCGGTCCCACGAGCCCTGCACGCGCACGACCGGCGTTCCCGCCTCGGCGTACCAGCGCCGGAACTGACGAAGATCGACACCCGACGCGTCCTCCATCGCGGCGACGAAATCGTCGCAGGTCACCGCGTGCCCGTCGTGGCGCTCGAAGTAGAGGTCCATCCCGCGCCGGAAACGCTCGGCGCCGAGCAGCGTGTGCTGCATGCGGATCACTTCGGCGCCTTTCTCGTAGACGGTCGCCGTGTAGAAGTTGTTGATCTCGCGATAGGCGTCCGGGCGCACCGGGTGCGCCATCGGTCCGGCATCCTCGGCGAACTGGTCGCGGCGCAGATATTCGACCGCGCCGATGCGCGCGACTGCGCGCGACGCCATGTCGCTCGAGAATTCCTGATCGCGAAAGACGGTGAGCCCTTCCTTCAACGAGAGCTGGAACCAGTCGCGGCAGGTGACCCGGTTGCCGGTCCAGTTGTGGAAGTACTCGTGCCCGACGACCCCTTCGATCGTCTCGAAGTCGGTGTCGGTCGCCGTCGCCGGGTCGGCGAGCAGCATGCGGCTGTTGAAGATATTGAGTCCCTTGTTCTCCATCGCGCCCATGTTGAAGTCGTCGGCGCAGAAGATCATGAACGTGTCGAGGTCGTACTCGCGCCCATAGCGCTCCTCGTCCCAGCGCATCGCGCGCTTCAGCGAGCGCATCGCGTGACCGCAGCGCGGCAGATTCGCCGCCGTCGAGTAGATGGAGAGCGCGACCTCGCGTCCCGACGCGGTGACGAACCGGTCTTCGAGCGCGGCGAGTTCGCCGGCGACCATCGCGAACAGGTACGAAGGCTTCGGAAACGGGTCATCCCAGACCGCGTAATGGCGTCCACCCGGAAGCTCGCCCGTCTCGATCCGGTTGCCGTTCGAGAGCAGCACCGGGTAACGATCGCGCGCGGCGATGACCGTTACGCGGAAGCGCGCGAGGACGTCGGGCCGATCGGGAAAAGCGGTGATGCGACGAAAGCCCTCCGGCTCGCACTGCGTGCAGAAGACCCCGGATGAAACGTAGAGGCCTTCGAGCGCGGTGTTGGTTGCCGGCGCGTTGCGCGAGCGGATCTCGATCGTCGCCGAGCCGGAGACGCCGCGAAGCGTGATCGTGCCGGGCCCGATCTCACAGGCGCCGGGCCCGGGCGTGCGGCCATCCACCGCGACTTCTATGGCGTCCTGGTCTTCGCAATCGAGGACCAGCGGAGCAGTTCGATCGACCGCCGCCGCAGCGGGATTGCGCCTCACGGCGAGGCGCGAACGAACGAGGGTCGCCGCGGCATCGAGCTCGAGCGCGAGGTCGATCGTGTCGACGAGGAATGCCGGCGCTCGATAATCGAGGCGGCGCTTCACCGGTGGCGCCGCCGCGTGGGTTGCGGCCTCGCGAGCCTCCTCGGCCATCGGTCTAGTGCACCGCCGGCTGCGTCGTTCCGATAATGGAGCGAACGGAGCGGCCGCTGCGGCAGGTGCGTCGGGTGGCGTCAGCCAAGCAGTTGTTTAAATGGGAAAATTCACGCATACGTTTGTGGCATTCAATTTGCTACTTAAGATCGGTCTCCTCGCCGCCATTGTATCCGACAGGCCCCGCTCGACCCGCGATGTTCGCCTTCCTGAAGTCTTCCGCGCAGTCCGTCAGCGATCCGCTCGCGTCGGTTCGCGCGGCATCGGCGTGGCTCGACGAGTTGCCGACGCTCGACATCGTGGCCCGGCAACAGCTCGTGCTGCGCGCATTCGATGCGATGCGCCAGTCGGCGCGCGTGCTCGACATCGGGCGGGTCGACGCGCTGCAGCACCTCGACGCGGCGCTGCGGGCCGATCGGCGCAAGCTGTTCCGCCAGTTCGTCGAGAATGTCGAGGCGTCGCCGCGGGTCGCCGAGCGCATCTGGACCGCGGCGTTCGAACTCACGCAGGCGTTCATTGGCGCGTACCAGGCGGCGATCGAGGCGGCGCTCGTCCCGTCGGCGCACGCGCGCTGGAAGCCGCGACTGCCGCAATTGTTCACCCGCCTCGTCCACTTCTACGGCATCGATGCACGGCTGCGCATCGGCCGCCACGAGCACTGGATTCCCGCGCGCTGGGCTGAGCTGCATCGCGCGTACCTGCGCGCAACCGAGCTCGGGATCGATCGCGAGGATCCGGGAACGGGTTCGGCAGGCGGCCACTGGAACGTCGAGCAGGAGTACGTCTACACGCTGCTGTTGCACCAGCTCAACAGCGGCAACCTCACGCCGGCGAACTTCGACTGGGTGGCGGCGCAGTTTCGCGTCTGGAGCCGGCGGCTCGAGCTGCTCGCGATGCCGAAGTCGATGGAGGGTTTCTACGTCGACGTCGCGGGGCGTGAAGGACTGCGACGACGCACCGGCCAGGATTCGGGCGCGATGCTGCGCTTCCTCGACACGACGCCGCTCGCCGACCAGCTCGACGTGACACTCGCTGCGCTCAAGAACGCCGACGCGACCGAGCAGGGTCCGATGAGCGAGCAGGGCGCGAAACGGGCAGCGATCCTCGACAAGGCGCGCGCCGCGATTGCGCCGAACCTCAACGTCGATCTGCGCCGCGATCCGCGCATCAGTTGCGTACAGGCCGCGCGCGTGAGGATCGGCGTTGCGCGCGTCGTCGAGGAGCTCGCGCGTCCTGCCTCCGCGGCGACCGAGTCGCCCGGCGACCAGATCGAAGTGTTCGCCGTCGCCGGCGCCCCGTACGCGCCTCCGGCCGCCAACGACGAGAACGACACGCTGTCGGGCAGCCTCGCGCGCTTCCCGCAGTCGCTGTGGCAGATCCGCGACCGCAGTGTC
>DASVWR010000073.1:0-6657 GCA_036393115.1 Casimicrobiaceae bacterium | reverse complement strand
CGACCAGTGGAAGATCGTCAGCGGCTGGGTCTCGCCAGACAAGGACATGATCCGCTCGTTGATCGTCGAGTCGGCCAACAAGTATGCGAAGGAAAAGGGCATTACGCCTCGCGACTGCAGCAAGGAAGCGAGCATGTAATTCGAACGTCCGGACGGGGTCAGGTTTGCCTCTTGCCTGACCCCACCCGCTCCACCCGCTTCGTGAATACCGCCGCCCCCGTTTCGAGCGCTGTGCCCGCGCCGGCCGCGGCACGGCCGGCGCTGACGGTGAACAACGTCGAGGTCATCTACGACCACGTCATCCTCGTGCTGAAAGGCGTCTCCCTCGAGGTTCCCGAAGGCGGAATCGTCGCGCTGCTCGGGGCGAATGGCGCCGGCAAGACGACGACGTTGAAGGCGATCTCGAATCTGCTGCGCGCCGAGCGCGGCGAGGTGACCAAGGGCACGATCGAATTCCGCGGCGAGCGCGTCGATCGGCTGACGCCCAACGATCTCGTCCGGCGCGGCGTCTGCCAGGTGATGGAGGGGCGACATTGCTTCGCGCACCTCACGGTGGAGGAAAACCTCCTCACTGGCGCGTTCACGCGCCGCGATGCTCGCGCGGACATCGCCGCATCGCTCGAAAAGGTCTACCACTATTTCCCGCGGTTGAAGCAGCGTCGCTCGAGCCAGTCCGGCTACACATCCGGCGGCGAGCAGCAGATGACGGCCATCGGGCGCGCGCTGATGGCGCGACCGTCGATGATCCTGCTGGACGAGCCGTCGATGGGGCTCGCACCGCAGATCGTCGAGGAGATCTTCGGGATCGTCGCCGATCTCAACGGCAACGAGCGGGTGTCGTTCCTGCTTGCCGAGCAGAACACGATGGTCGCGCTGCGCTACGCCCAGTATGGCTACATCCTCGAGAACGGTCGCGTCGTCATGGACGGCGCGGCGGCGGAGCTCGCCGACAACGAGGACGTGAAGGAGTTCTATCTCGGTCTGTCGACTGCCGGGCGCAGGAGCTTCCGCGACGTCAAGCACTATCGGCGCCGCAAGCGATGGCTCGCGTGATACGCGCGGGCATCGCCGTCACGACCCGCATCGCAGTCTTTCGATGACCGAGCACTACGACGCGCTGGAGACGCGCGACCCTGCACTGCGCGAGCGCGACCAGCTTGCGCAGCTTCGCCGGCAGCTCGCGCATGCGCTCGCGAATTCACCCGCGTCCGCGCAGCGCCTCGCCGGCATCGATCCCGATGCGATCGATTCGCGCGCAGCGCTCGCCCGCCTGCCGGTGTTGCGCAAGAGCGATCTTGCCGCCTTGCAGAAGGCGAAGCACCCATTCGGCGGGCTCGACGCACGCTCGGAAGGCGGCGTGCGCCGCGTCTTCGCATCGCCGGGGCCGATCTACGAGCCGGAGGGGCCGGGCCCCGATCACTGGCGCTTCGCGCGCGCTCTCTTCGCCGCGGGCTTCCGTCCAGGAGAGCTCATTCACAACTGCTTCGCCTACCATTTCACGCCGGCAGGGTCGATGCTCGAGACCGGCGCCCATGCGCTCGGTTGCACGGTGTTCCCCGGGGGTACCGGGCAGACCGAGCAACAGGTGGCGGCGATTGCCGACCTCGAGCCCGCCGGGTACGTCGGGACGCCGTCGTTCCTGCGCATCATCCTCGAGCGTGCCGCCGAGCTCGGCGTCGCGCTGCCGAGCCTTACCAAGGCGCTCGTCTCGGGCGAGCCGTTTCCGCCATCGCTGCGCGACGCGTTCGCGGCGCGCGGTATCCACGGTTTCCAGGCGTATGCCACCGCCGACGTCGGCGTGATCGCCTACGAGACGACCGCGCGGGAGGGGCTCGTCGTCGACGAAGGCGTGCTGGTCGAGATCGTCGCTCCCGGAACCGGCGACCCGGTCGCGTCGGGCGAAGTCGGTGAAGTCGTCGTCACGCCGCTCGCCAACAGCGTCTATCCGCTGATCCGCTTCGGCACCGGCGATCTCTCGGCAGTGCTGCCCGGGCCGTCACCCTGCGGGCGCACGGGCCCGCGCATCCGCGGCTGGCTCGGCCGCGCCGACCAGGCGACGAAGGTCAAGGGGATGTTCGTGCATCCGGGCCAGGTGGCGGCGATCGTCAAGCGTCATCCCGAGGTGCGGCGTGCGCGGCTCATCGTCGACAATCCCGGCGGCAGCGATCGTATGATCCTGCACGTCGAGGCGACGGGCATGGCGCCCGAGCTCGCCAGCGCGATCGTCGAATCGATCCGCGAAGTGACGAAGCTGCGCGGTGAAGTCACGTTCCGCACGGTCGACGAGCTACCCAACGACGGCAAGGTGATCGACGATCTGCGCAAGCTCGAGTAGGCGCGCTTGCCAGCTCGATGAGCAGCGCCTGCCAGGTCGGTGAGCAGCGCCTGCGTGCTACGATTGCCGGCAGTCGTCTTCCGCCCCGCGCCGTGTCGAAATCCGATCCAGGCACCGACCTGTTCGCCCCGCTGCAGGATGCGACGCTGCGCCGTATCGCCGCGGGCGGCGTCGTGCGCAGCTTTCCCCGCAACACGATCCTGATCAACGAGGGTGATGTCGGCGACGCGCTCTACATCGTCCTGTCCGGGCGCGTGAAGGTGTTCGCGAGCAACGAGGCCGGGCGCGAGTTCGTAATCGATTTCCAGGGCCCGGGCGGATACGTCGGCGAAATGAGCCTCGACGGTGCGCCGCGCTCGGCGTCGGTGATGACGGTCGAGCCGACCACGTGTGCGGTGGTGAACCGCGCGCAGCTGCGCGACTTCATCCTCGCGCACCCGGATTTCGCGATGCACCTGATCGAGAAGCTGATCCACCGCGTCCGCGTCACCACCAGCAACCTGAAGAGCCTCGCGCTATCGGACGTCTACGGGCGGCTCGTGCGCCTCATCAACGCGCTGGCGACGGAGGTCGATGGGCGCGTGCTGGTGCCCGAGCGGCTGACGCAGCAGGAGATCGCCGATCGCGTCGGCGCGTCGCGCGACATGATCGGCAAGCTGATGAAGGACCTCGTCGCCGGCGGGTATCTCGCGGTCGAGGACCACACGATCTTCGTCCTCCGCAAGCTGCCGCAGGGCTGGTAGCGGTCCGCCGCTGTCAGCGGTCGATGCCCGCCATGCAGATGTACTTCACCTCGACGAACTCGTCGATGCCGTACTTCGACCCCTCGCGCCCGAGCCCGGACTGCTTGACGCCGCCGAACGGCGCCACCTCGGTGGTGATGAGCCCGGTGTTGACGCCGACCATGCCGTATTCGAGCGCTTCGGCGACGCGCCAGATGCGCCCGATGTCGCGGCTGTAGAAATACGCGGCGAGCCCGTACTCGGTTCGGTTCGCGAGCTCGGTCACCTCGGCGTCGTCGCGGAAGCGGATCAGCGGGGCGACCGGACCAAACGTTTCCTCGCGAAAGATCTGCATGGCGGGGGTGACGTCGGTCAGAATCGTCGGCTCGTAGAACCGTCCGCCCAGTGCATGGCGCCGCCCGCCCGTCGCAACCGTCGCACCCTTCGCTTTCGCGTCGGCGACGTGCTCCTCGACCTTGGCGACGGCTTCGTCGTTGATGAGCGGTCCCGACGTGACTCCGGTCTCGGTGCCGCGCCCGACCTTGATGCCGGCGACGCGCTTCGCGAGGCTCGCGGCGAACGCGTCGTAGACCTGGTCGTGAACGAAGAACCGGTTCGCGCAGATGCAGGTCTGCCCGGAGTTACGGTATTTCGACTGCATCGCTCCGTCGGCCGCAGCCTCGAGATCGGCGTCGTCGAAGACGATGAACGGAGCATTACCTCCGAGCTCGAGCGAGAGCTTCTTGATCGTCGGGGCGACCTGTCGCATCAGGATACGACCGATTTCGGTCGAGCCGGTGAACGACAGCTTGCGCACGAGCGGGTTGGCGCACATCTCCGCGCCGATCTCGGCCGGCTCGCCGGTGATGACGTTGATCACGCCGGGAGGGAAGCCCGCACGGTGTGCGAGCTCGGCAAGTGCCAACGCCGAGTAGGGCGTGATCTCCGCGGGCTTGATCACGACGGTACAGCCTGCGGCGAGTGCCGGCGAGACCTTGCGGGTGATCATCGAGCTCGGAAAGTTCCACGGCGTGATCGCCGCGCAGACGCCGACCGGCTCCTTGATGACGACGATTCTGCGATCGTTGGCGATCGTCGGGATCACGTCGCCGTAGACGCGCTTCGCCTCCTCGGCGAACCACTCGGTGTAGCCGGCGCCGCTCGCAAGCTCGCCGCGCGCTTCCGCGAGCGGCTTCCCCTGCTCGGTGGTGAGGATCAGCGCGAGATCGTCCATGTTCGCATGCATCAGGTCGAGCCACTTGCGCAGCACGGCCGAGCGCTCGCGTGCCGTCTTCGCGCGCCATGCGGGGAAAGCGCGGCTCGCGGCTTCGATCGCCTGTCTGGTTTCGGTGCCGCGAAAGCGCGGGATGGTTCCGATCGGCAGGCCGTTGGCGGGGTCGTCGACCTGCAGCGTGGCTCGGTCGGCGGCGTCGATCCACTTGCCGTCGACGTAGCATTGGTGGCGCAGCAGCGCGGGGTCGCGCAGCGCGGGAGTCGAGCGTTCGATGGTGTCGGGTGGCATTGCGATTCTCCGATGAAGCAGAGACGTTCAGTATAAGCGCTCAGCGCGCTGGACGCCGCGAGACCATGACGACACCGATCAGAACGAGCACAACACCCGCGAGCTGCGCTCCGCTGATGCGCTCACCGAGCATCATTGCTCCGAGCCCCAGCGTGAACACCGGGCCGAGCGAGCCGACCAGCGATGCGGGCCCGGCACCCATCCGGTGCACCGCCTCCGCCATCATCCAGGTCGGGAGCACGGTGCTGAAGATGGCCATCGCGATGCACAGCATCTGAATGCGTAGCGGTACCGCGAGTGCGGCAAGCTGGCGCGTCAGCGCAAAGTGGACGCAGATGTAGATCGTCGACAGCAGCATCGCCCACGCGATGAAGCGCGCCGAGCCGAGCCGCGCGATCACCGGCCCCGCTCCGACGAGGTAGATCGCGTAGGTGACCGCGCTTACGAAGATGAGTCCGCTGCCGACCGCGATCGCCAGAGGATCTCCGGAAAGGCGGATGTCGTGCCGCACCGCGAGCGCGATGCCGGCATACGACAGAACGAGCGCGACGACGGCGCGCCGCGTGATCGGTCGATGGAGGAACATCGCCGAGAGCACGACGACGATCGTCGGATAGAGGAACAGCACCAGCCGCTCGAGCGACGCGGTGACGTACTGCAGGCCGACGAAGTCGAGCAGGCTCGCGATGTAGTAGCCGACGAAGCCGAGCGCCGCGAGATGGCGCCAGTCGCGCGCCCGCATCGGCTGCACATTCGCGCCGCGCCCCGCCCACCATGCGAGTGCCGCGAAGAACGGCGCCGAGTAGAGCATGCGCAGCGTGAGCAGCGCCACAGGGTCGACGCTCGCCCACGTGTAGGCGAGCTTGATGAGGATCGCCTTGAACGAGAAGCCGAGGACGCCGAAGATCGCGAGGAGCGGGCCGAGCCACGCATCGGTGCCCGGATGCTCGGTCGGATGCGCAGCCGAGTGCACGTGCGGCGCCGCGCTCGCACCGGGCTCGGTGCCGCGGGTCAGTCCCAGCGCACGATCCCGGCCCATGCGGTGACGAGGATCACGACGCCGAAGGCGATCCGGTACCAGGCGAACGGCCTGAAGTCGTGATGACTGACGTAGCGAATCAGCCAGCGTACACAGAGGAACGCGCTGACGAAGGCCGCGGCGAAGCCGACGCCGAGCCCGCGCAGGTCCTGCGCGGACAGCAGTGCACGATTCCTGAAGAACTCGTAGCCGCAGGCGGCGAACAACGTCGGGATCGCGAGGAAGAACGAGAACTCGGTCGCCGCCTGGCGCGACAGGCCGAACAGCATGCCGCCGATGATCGTCGCGCCTGAGCGCGAGGTTCCGGGAATGAGCGAGAACGCCTGCGCGATGCCAACCTTGAGCGCATCGGTCCAGCGCATCGCGTCGACCGAGGCAATGCGCACGGTCGCCGGCCGCTGCCGCTGCAGCCGCTCGGCCCAGATGATCACGAACGCGCCGATGATGAACGCGGCGGCCACCGGCAGAGGCGCGAAGAGGTGCGCCTGGATCGCCTTCACGAACAGGAGCCCGAGCACTGCAGCGGGAATGAACGCAATGGCGACGTTGAGCGCGAAGCGCTGCGCATCGCGGTTGGAAAGGAGCCCGCCGAGCGCGAAGCCGATGCGTGCGCGAAACTCCCAGCACACGGCGAGGATGGCGCCTGCCTGGATGACGATCTCGAACACCTTCGCCTGCTCGCCGGTGTAGCCGAGCAGCGAGCCGGCGACGATCAGATGCCCGGTCGACGACACCGGGAGAAATTCGGTCAGGCCTTCGACGACGCCGAGAATCAGCGTGACCAGCAGGGTGGGATGGTCCAAGCGGGAAATCGAGCGCGGAGCGAGCGGGTTCGCGGGCCGGATTGTCGCACGAAGAGCGCGCAGCAACGCGGCCGCGAAAGCGCGACCGGCCGCGAGTTCGCGGCCGGCCCGTGGTGCGATCAGATCCGGGGGATGCGCAGTCAGGCCTGCGCCGACTGGCCCTTCTGCAGCATCGCGAGCGCCTGGTTGACGAGGTCGCTGTGATTCTCCGGCACCTGTCCGTGCGGCGTCAGCTT
>DASVWR010000072.1:0-6797 GCA_036393115.1 Casimicrobiaceae bacterium | reverse complement strand
GCGTCAGTACAGCTTGGGCGGCAATTGCTGGCTGCGCAGACGCTTGTAGTGGCGCTTGATCGCGGCGGCCTTCTTGCGCTTGCGCTCGGAGGTCGGCTTTTCGTAGAACTCGCGCGCCCGCAGCTCGGTCAGCAGGCCGGTCTTCTCGATCGTGCGCTTGAAGCGTCGCAGGGCGGCTTCGAAGGGCTCGTTTTCGCGTACGCGTACGCTCGTCATGGAATGCGAAACCTTTCCGGACATGCGGCTAAAGGAGCCGCGGAGAGCCGTTAAGTATAGCCGAGTGCCGGCCGACAGGCAAACCGCGGTGGATTCGCGGCGACGGCGAGCCGCGCGGGCGGGGGCCACCGCAGGCGGCCGATATAATCGTCCGGAACATGCGCGTGCTCGGTATCGAGACTTCCTGCGACGAAACCGGTGTCGCGATCTACGACAGCGAGCGCGGCCTCGTCGCCGACGCGCTGCATTCGCAGGTCGCGATGCACGCAGCGTATGGCGGCGTCGTGCCCGAGCTCGCGTCGCGCGATCACGTACGGCGCCTCGTTCCCCTCCTCGACGAAGTGCTCGCACGCGCCGCTTGCGCACTCGGTGACGTCGATCTCGTCGCCTACACGCGTGGGCCCGGGCTCGCCGGCGCACTTCTAGTCGGCGCGAGCTTCGCGAGCGCACTCGCGCTCGCGCTCGGCACGCCGGCGATCGGCATCCACCACCTCGAAGGGCATCTCCTGTCGCCGCTCCTGGGCGAGCCCGCGCCGCGCTTCCCGTTCGTTGCGCTGCTGGTCTCGGGCGGCCATACGCAGCTCTTCGAGGTGTCGGGAGTCGGGCGCTATCGGCTTCTCGGCGAGACGCAGGACGACGCTGCCGGCGAGGCCTTCGACAAGACGGCGAAGCTCCTCGGGCTCGGCTATCCGGGCGGGCCTGCGCTCGCCGCACTCGCGCAGACCGGGCGACCGGGTGCCGTCAGGCTGCCGCGCCCGATGATCGATTCGGGCGATCTCGACTTCAGCTTCTCCGGCCTCAAGACGGCGGTGGCGCTCTTCGCGCGCGACGCCGCCGGCTCGTTCGAGCCGGGCGCGCTGGACCCGCGGACGCGGGCCGACGTCGCACGCGGGTTCGAGGACGCGGCCGTGGACGTGCTCGCCGCCAAGGCGATGGCCGCGCTCGACGCGACCGGCCAGCGCACGCTCGTCGTCGCCGGCGGCGTCGGCGCGAACCACAGGCTGCGCGAGCGACTCTTTCGCGATGCCGGACGCCGCGGCATCGACGTGCATTTTCCCGATCCGCGTTACTGCACCGACAACGGCGCGATGATCGCACTCGCAGGCGCGCTGCGTGCCGCCGACGCGTCGGTCGATCGAGCGTTTTCGGTCGAGCCGCGCTGGGAGCTCGCCGCACTTCGCGAGCCCGACAGCGTGCGCGCAGAGCGTCCTTAACGGCCGATCTGCGGCTCGCTTCCGGCGAGCAGTCGGCGAATGTTCGCGCGGTGGCGCCAGAAGAGCAGCAGCGCGATTGCAAGGCTCGCCCACGATTGCCCAGCTTCGGGCCCCGCGACGTAGAACATGCCGAGCGGAAGCAGCAGCGCGGTCGTGAGCGCGGCGAGCGAGCTGATGCGAAAGCCCAGCGCGACGAGGAGCCAGATCACGGCGAGCGCGACGCCGAGCGGCCAGTGCCACGCGAATACGACGCCGGCCGCCGTCGCGACACCCTTGCCCCCTGCGAAGCGGTGGAAGACCGGAAAGAGGTGGCCGGCGAACACCGCCACTCCAGCGGCCGCTGGCGTCCACGACGCGGCGCCCGTTCGCGGTGCGAGCCAGGCGACGATCGCGACGGCGACGAATCCCTTCAGCGCGTCACCGGCGAGGGTCAGCGCGGCAGCCCCCTTGCGGCCGGTGCGCAGCACGTTGGTCGCGCCGGGACTGCGCGAGCCGTAGGTGTGCGGATCCGGAAGGTCGAGGAGGCGGCTCACCACCACGGCGAACGACACCGAGCCCAGGAGATAGGCTCCGGCGATCATGAGCAACGTGGCAGCCACGCGATCCTCGCGTCCGGTAAGATTTGGCGTCCTGTTCCGCGCGTTTCCCCGCTCGTTCGCGGTGAAGCGAGGTCAGGACGATCTTAGCATCGGGCGATGGACACGATCTTCATCCACGACCTGCGCGTCGAGACTCGCGTCGGCGTCTATGCGTGGGAGCAGCAGCTCGCGCAAACGCTGCGCATCGACGTCGATCTCGGGCTCGCGTCGCTGCGCGCGTTCGAGACGGGCGAGCTCGCCGACGCGATCGATTACGCCGAGGTCGTCGCCCACGTCAAGGCCTTCGCCGCGGATCATCCGCACCGGCTGCTCGAGCGCTTCACCGAGGCGCTCGCGCAGTCGATTCTCGGCGCATTCCGCGCCGCGTCGGTGTCGCTGCGTGTCGCCAAGCTGGGGGCGGTTCCCGGCGTGCGCGAGATCGGCGTGTCGATCGAGCGACGCGCAGCGGCCGAAGCGGCCCCGGCGCCTGCGAAGAAGCGATGACCTGCAAGAAGCGATGACGTACACGAAGCGATGAAGTACAAGGACTACTACGCGATCCTCGGCGTTGCACGCAGCGCCAACGCCGACGAGATCAAGGCAGCGTATCGCAAGCTCGCGCGTAAGTACCACCCCGACGTCTCGAAGGAGAAGGACGCCGAGGAGAAGTTCAAGGAAGTGTCCGAAGCCTACGAGACGCTGCGGGATGCGGAGAAGCGCGCTGCCTACGACGAGCTCGGTCGTCATGCGAGCGGTGAGGATTTCCGCCCGCCGCCGGACTGGCAGCGGACCTACGGTTCGGGCGAGCCTGCGTTCGACGACATCGATCTCGCCGACCTCTTCGCGAGCCTCGCCGGTGGCGCGCGCGGGCACAGGCGAGCGCGCGAGGGGCCGCTGCCGGGGCAGGACTACGAGGCGCGCGTCGCGCTCTCATTCGAGCAGGCCTACCACGGCGCCGAGGTCGAGCTCGATCTCGGCGTGATCGAGCCCGACGAAGGCGGAGGCTTTCGGCGCGCGACGCGGCAGATCAAGACGCGCATTCCGAAGGGCGTCGTCGACGGGCAGACGCTGCGCGTGCCGGGGAAGGGCGCGCCGGGCATCAACGGCGGGCCGCCGGGAGACCTCTTTCTCGACATCGTCGTTGCCGCGGACCCGCTCTACCGGATGGACGGGCTCGATCTGCACGTCGATCTTCCACTGGCGCCGTGGGAGGCCGTGCTCGGCGCGAGCGTCGAGATTCCGACACCTGCCGGACGTGTCGCCCTCAAGGTGCCGGCCGGCACGCGAAGCGGCCAGACGCTGCGCCTCGCAGGGCGCGGCATGACGCGCGCCGACGGCAGGTCGGGCCATCTCTACGCGCACGCGCAGATCGCCGTCCCGACGGTCGTCGACGACAAGCAGCGCGCGCTCTACCGGCAGCTCGCCGAGAGCTCGGCGTTCGATCCGCGCGCCCACCTGGAGGGCAAGTGATGGTTCCCGATGCCTTCGATGCGATCGAGATCGAGGAGACCGCGGTCGTCTCGGTCACCGAGCTCTCCGCGCGATCCGGGCTGACCGAGTTCGAATTGCGCGAGCTCGTCGAGTGCGGCGCCCTGCACGCGTCGCGTCGCGAAGGGGCGAGCTTCGTGTTCAGCCGCCATTCACTGACCATCGCGCGCACCGCGCGTCGCCTGCGCGACGAGTACGCGCTCGACGACGTGCACAGCCTCGCGGTGCTCCTGCGCTACGTGCAGCGAGTCGAGGAGCTCGAGGCGGAGCTCAGGCGCTATCGCCGCTAAGTTGGGTACCCCGTCTATCCGCGCGGATGATGCTGCCGGTGGAGCTGCTTCAGCCGCTCGCGCGCGACGTGCGTATAGATGGTCGTCGTCGTGATGTCGGCGTGGCCGAGCAGGAGCTGCACGACGCGAAGATCGGCACCGTGATTGACGAGGTGGGTTGCGAACGCGTGGCGCAGCACGTGCGGTGACAGTGCCTCCGCGGCGATGCCGGCGCGGGCGGCGTAGCGCTTGATCAGCAGCCAGAACGCCTGCCGCGTGAGCGGCCCGCGGCGTCGCGTGAGGAAGATCTCCTCGCGCGTCGCGCCGCCCGCCAGCGCCGGGCGCACCTCGGTGAGGTAGCGCGCGACCCACGCGACGGCCTCGTCGCCGATCGGCACCAGGCGCTCCTTGCTGCCTTTGCCGGTGACGCGCACGACGCCCGCTTCGACCGACAACTGCGCGAGGCGCAGGCCGGTGAGCTCGGAGACGCGCAGCCCCGTCGCGTAGAGTGTCTCCAGCATCGCGCGGTCGCGCAGTCCAAGGTCGGTCGTGACGTCGGGTGCAGCGAGCAGCGCCTCGACCTGCGCCTCGGAGATCGACTTCGGCAGCCGCCGCGGGCGTTTCGGCGCCTGCACCCGCAGCGTCGGATCGTCGGCGATCGCGCCGCGCTCGGCCTGGAAGCGGTAGAAGCGGCGCAGTGACGACAACCGGCGCGCGATCGAAGTCGCCCTGGCACGCAGGCGGAACTGCTCGGCGAGCCACTGCTCGACGTCGGCGCGCGTCGCTCCGAGCGGCGCCACCGCGTGCGTGTCGAGCCACGCGACCCAGCCAACGAGGTCGCGGCGGTAACTCGCGAGCGACGCCTGCGCGAGCCCGTCCTGCAGCCAGAGCTGGTCGCAGAACGCGTCGATCAGCGCGGCAGCGTCCGCGCCGGCACTCACAGCTTCATCCGTCCCGGAAGCACCGTCACGAGCTGCGGGAAGAACCAGATCGCGAGCACCGCGACGCACATCAGGAAGAACATCGGCAGCGCGTGCGTCGCGATCCAGGTGATCTGCCTCCCGGTCATCCCCTGCAGCACGAACAGGTTGAATCCCACCGGCGGCGTGATCTGCGCCATCTCGACCACCAGCACGACGAAGATGCCGAACCAGAGGAGATCGATGCCCGCCTTCTCGACCGTCGGCAGCACGACGCCCATCGTCAGCACCACCATCGAGATACCGTCGAGGAAGCAACCGAGCACGATGTAGAAGAGCGCGAGCGCGACGATCAGCGCGAACGGCGACAGGCCGAGCGTGCCGATCCACTGCGCGAGGTCGGTCGGCAGGCCGATGTAGCCCATCGACAGGGTGAGGAACGACGCGCCGGCGAGGATCAGCGCGATCATGCAGTAGAGCCGCGTCGCGCCGAGCAGGCTGTCGCGGAACGTGGTCCAGGTGAGCGAGCGCTGAATGCCCGCAATGACGAGCGCGCCGACGACGCCGAAGGCCGCCGCCTCGGTCGCCGTCGCGACGCCGGTGTAGATCGAGCCGAGCACGGCGACGATCAGCAATACGACCGGGATCAGGTGGCGCGACGCGGCGAGCTTCTGCCCGAAGCTGGTGCGCTCGACGGCAGCCGGAATGCGTCCCGGATGCGTGAGCGACCAGAGCACGATGTAGCCCGAGAACAGCACCGCCAGCAAGATTCCCGGAATGACGCCGGCGATGAAGAGCTTCGCGATCGACACGTTAGCCGTCACGCCGTAGACGATCATGATGATCGACGGCGGGATCAGCAGGCCCAGCGTGCCGGCGCCGGCGAGCGTGCCGATCGTCATGCCGTCGGGGTAGCCGCGGCTCTCGAGCTCGGGCAGCGTCATCTTGCCGATCGTCGCGCAGGTCGCTGCGGACGAGCCCGATACCGCGGCGAAGATCGTGCAGCCGATGATGTTGGTGTGGAGAAGGCGCCCCGGAATGCGCTCGAGCCACGGGGCAAGCCCGCGGAACATGTCCTCGGAGAGCCGCGTCCTGAACAGAATCTCGCCCATCCAGACGAAGAGCGGCAGCGCCGTCAGCGTCCACGACGACGTCGTGCCCCAGATCGTCACCGCCATCGCGTCGCCGGCGGGCCGGCTCGAAAAGAGCTCCATGCCGATCCACGCAACGCCGGCGAGCGCGAGCCCGATCCACACGCCGCTGCCGAGGAGCACGAACAGCGCGACGACGAGCAGCGTCATGATCAGCGCGTCGATGGCGCTCTCCGCAGGCCGTGCGCCGGACGCGTGCCGTCACTCATTGTGCAGCGCCTCGGCGGGTGTCTCGCGCGTGCGCGCGCCGCGCCACTCGAGCACGAGCTCGTCGACGAAGGCGACGAACAGCACGACCGTTCCGACGGCCATCCCGAGTTCCGGGATCCACAGCGGCGTCGCGTCGGTTCCGGTCGAGACGTCGTTGAACTGCCACGACTGGAACGCGAGCCGGGCACTGTAGTACGCGAACGCGCCGGCGAGGAGTGTGGCCACTGCGAGCGCCCACAGCTCGAGCACGTGCCGGACCCTGCCCGACGTGTGCTCGAGTACGAGCGAGACGCGAATATGCTCGTTCCTCTTCAGCGTGTGCGCGAGTGCGAGGAACCCGCTCGCCGCCATGCAATAGCCGGCGTAGGCGTCGGTGCCGGGAACGTACCAGTTGATCGGGCGCCCGACGATGCCCATCAGCACCATCGCGAGCGTGCCGATCAGGAACAGCGCCGCGAGCCACGCTGCGGCGTCGTAGAGGCGATCGAGAGCTCCGCGCACGCGATGGTCCCGCGCAGCCACGGCCCGGCGCCGCGATCCGGGCACTTGCCGCGAGCCGGCCGCGCCTTTGCTACTGGAGCTGGCGGTAGCTCGCGATGATCGCGCGTCCCTCGCTTCCCGCCTTCTTGAGCCACGCAGCGAGCATCTCGTTGCCGACCTTGCGCAGGCCCGCGGTGAGCTCGGCGGGCGGCTTCAGGATGTTCATGCCGTGCTTGCGGAGCTGCTCGTAATACCAGTTGGTCTTCTCTTC
>DASVWR010000071.1:0-5735 GCA_036393115.1 Casimicrobiaceae bacterium | reverse complement strand
GCGCGCGGGTCGCCGCGAAGCCCGCGGCCGAGTTTCCGCCGGAGCTCCCGATCTCCACGCGCGCGGACGAGATCGCCGCGGCGATCCACGCGCATCCGGTGGTGATCGTCGCCGGCGAGACCGGATCGGGCAAGACGACGCAGCTCCCGAAGATCTGCCTTCTCGCCGGACGCGGCGAGCGCGGTCAGATCGCGCACACGCAGCCGCGCCGTATCGCTGCGCGCTCGGTCGCCACGCGCCTCGCCCACGAGCTTCACACGGAACTGGGCGGCGCGGTGGGTTTTCGCGTCCGCTTTGCCGAGCGCGTGCGCCCCGAAGGCTACGTGACGCTGATGACCGACGGCATCCTGCTCGCGGAGACCGAGCGCGACCGCGATCTCCGTCGCTACGACACGATCATCATCGACGAGGCGCACGAGCGCAGCCTCAACATCGACTTCCTCTTGGGCTACCTGCGCGGGCTCGTGCAGCGTCGCCCCGACCTGCGCGTCGTCATCACTTCCGCCACGCTCGACACCGAGCGCTTTGCGCGCCACTTCGCGGCAGCGGCCGGACCGGCGCCGGTGATCCGCGTCTCCGGTCGTGGCCACCCGGTCGAGATCCGCTACCGCCCGCTCGCTGGCGCTGTTGCGGAGCCCGACGACGAGGAGGCGCTCGAGGACGCGATCGCCGCGGCCGCCGACGAGCTGTGGCGCGACGGGCCCGGTGACATCCTCGCGTTTCTCCCCGGCGAGCGCGAGATCCGCGAGACCGCCGACGTGCTGCGCGCGGCGTTTGCCGCGAAGCCGTGGAGCGCGTCGTTCGAGGTACTTCCGCTCTACGCGCGACTCGCGTTCGACGCGCAGCAGCGCATCTTCGCGCCCTCGCGCGGCCGGCGCATCGTGCTCGCCACCAACGTCGCCGAAACCTCGCTCACCGTGCCGGGCATCCGCTTCGTGATCGACAGCGGGCTCGCGCGCATCAAGCGCTACTCGCCGCGCAACCGGACGACGCAGCTCGCGATCGAGAAGGTGGCGCGCGCGTCGGCCGATCAGCGCGCTGGACGCTGCGGCCGGCTCGGGCCCGGCGTCTGTGTGCGCCTCTATGCCGAGGACGACTACGCCGCGCGCCCGGCCCACACCGACCCCGAGATCCTGAGGAGCTCGCTCGCCGGGGTGATGCTGCGGATGGCCGCGCTCGATCTCGGCGACGCAGCCGCGTTTCCGTTCATCGATCCGCCGCTGGCGCGCGCGATCGCCGACGGCCGCCGGCTGCTGCAGGAGCTCGGCGCGCTCGACACCGAGGGTCGCCTGACGCCGGCAGGAAGCGAGCTCGCGCGGCTGCCGCTCGACCCGCGCATCGCACGCATCGTCCAGGCGGCACGCGAGCGCGGATGCCTCCCCGAGGCGCTCGTCGTGGCGAGTGCCCTCGCGGTGCCGGACCCGCGTGAGCGACCACACGAGCGCGCACAGGCGGCCGATCAGGCGCAGCTTCGCTTTCGCGACGCGCGATCCGATTTCCTGTCGCTGATCGCGCTGTGGGAATTCTTCGACGGTGCGCTTAACGAGCGCCAGTCGCACCGGCGCCGCGTCGAAGCGTGCCGCGCGCATTTCGTGTCGTTCCTGCGCCTGTGCGAATGGCGCGACGTGCATGCGCAGCTTCGGCAGGCGCTGACCGAGGCCGGATGGCGCTTCGATCCGGCGTTGCCGGCGAAGATCGATGCGGCGCGTTACGAGATGCTGCACCGCGCGCTCCTCGCCGGCCTGCTCGGCAACATCGGGACGAAGGCGACGGAGCCGGGCGCCGCGGCCGGCCAGTACGACGGCGCGCGCGGGATCGCGTTCCATCTGCATCCGGGCTCCGGCATCGCGAAGAAGTCTCCCCGCTGGGTGCTCGCCGCGGAGCTCACGCAGACTTCGCGGCTCTACGCGCGCTGTGCCGCGCAGGTCGAGCCCGCGTGGATCGAGGCCGAGGCTGGGGTGCGCGCCGAGCGCGACTACTTCGAGCCACGGTGGGACCGCGCCCGCGGCGAGGTGGTGGCGAGCGAGCGCGTCAGGCTCTACGGCCTCACGCTGTGTGCGCGGCGGCTCGTTTCGTTCGGTGCGATCGATCCGGTAGAGGCGCGCGAGGTGTTCGTGCGCGAGGCGCTCGTCGGCGGTGAGCTCGGCGTCGATGCGCCGTTCCTCGCCCGCAATCGCGCGGCAATCGACGAGGTGGTCGCGCTCGAGCACAAGGCGCGCCGGCAGGACGTACTCGTCGACGACGCGGCGCTCGCTGCGCTCTATACCGCGCGCGTTCCCGACGGCATCTCGACGCGCGCGGGCTTCGAGCACTGGCGCAGGCGCGCCGAGGCGGCCGATCCCGACTGCCTCGTGTTCGGGCGCGACGAGCTGATGCGACACGCGGCGACACAGGTGACCGAGGAGCTCTATCCCGCGACACTGCGCATCGGCGGCAGCGATCTTGCGCTTCGTTACCGGTTCGCCCCCGGCGATCCGCGCGACGGCGTCACTGTGATCGTGCCGCTCGCGCTGCTCAACCAGGTCGACGCCGCCGCACTCGACTGGCTCGTCCCCGGCATGATCCGCGACAAAGTGAGTCATCACCTGAAATCGCTCCCCAAGGCGTGGCGGCAGCGTGTCGTGCCGATCGCCGCGACGGTGACGGCGTTCCTCGTCGACGAGCCCGGCCGCGACGTGCCGGTGATCGAGGCGCTGCGCGCGTTTCTCGGCCGGCGATTCGGCGAGACGCCGCCCGCGGCATGCTTCGACGCGGCCGCGGTTCCCGCCGAGTGGCGGATGAACGTCGAGGTCGTCGACGCCGACGGCGCCGAGCTCGACTCCGATCGCGACCTCGATGCGCTTCGCGCGCGCCTCGCCGAGACGCTGCGTCTCTCGCTGGCGGCGTCGACACCCTCCTTCGAGCGGAGCGGGCTCGTCGCGTGGGATTTCGGCACGCTGCCCGAGTCGCTCGCGATCGATACGCCGGGCGGCCGTGTCGTCGCCTGGCCGGCGATCGTCGACGAAGGCAACTCCGTCGCGCTGACGCTGCAGGACGATCCGGACACCGCGCTTGCGCTGTCGCGGCGCGGCGTCGCGCGGCTCGTCGCGATCGCGATCGGTCCGGCGCTCCGCCAGCGCCTCGCTGCACCACCCGGCTGGGGCGGGCAGGCGCTGAAGCTTCGCGGCGCCATGTCTGCCGAGCGGCTCGACGAGGACCTTGCCGCGGCCGTCACCGATCGCGCCTTCGTCGGCGACGATCCGCTGCCGCGTGACGCCGCCGCATTCACGGCGCAGGTCGCGCGTGCCCGCGCGCGGCTGCCGGCGGTCGTCGACGCGGCGCGGGCGGTGGTCGCCGCGGTGGCGGCGGAGTACCAGGCAGTCACAAGAGAGATCGACGCGCAGGCGTCCGCCCAGCGCTCGCTCGCCGCCGAGGCGCGCGCGCAGCGCGATGCCCTCGTGTACCCCGGGTTCCTGGCGGCGACGCCGTGGGAGCGGCTCGCGCACCTGCCGCGCTACCTGCAGGCGCTGACGCGCAGGCTGCAGCGCGCGCGCGCGCATCCGGAGCGCGACGCGCGACACGCGGGTGCGATCGCGCTCTGGTGGGCGCGTTACGTCGAGCGCGCTGCGGCCGAGCGTCGCGGGCCGGGCGTCTCCCGCGAGCTCGAGGCGTTCCGCTGGATGATCGAGGAGCTGCGGGTGTCGCTGTTCGCCCAGGAGCTGCGTACGCCGGTGCCTGTGTCATTCAAGCGAATCGAGCGGGCCTGGGCAGCGCTTTCCCGCTGATTTGCGGTGGTCAGCATTGGCACGGAGCAGGGCCCATGCTAGAGTCGATACGCTCGCACACGCGCCAACTTCCCGACCCGGCTGGGTTCGCCTCCGCCCCGATGCCCATTCCGCAGCCGCCCTGGCAACCGTGAGCGCGACGACCAGCGCGGTGCCCGCACGCCGCCAGATTCCCAGGGAATTCGCGCGGATCCTGTCCGATTGCCGGGACCTCGCCGTCCACCGGCTGCTGCTCACGTTCACATCGCTGCAGGATCGCGTCGGCGACATGCTGCTCGAGCGAGCCGGCAAGTCGTATGTGCGCGACGAGCAGCAGCTGTTCCTCGAAGCGCGGCAGACGCTGAAGGTCGAACGCCCGGCGCTGATGGCGGCGTTCGAGAAGTTCCTGCGTTCCGGCATCGAGGCGCGCATCACGAGCGAGCCGGGCTCGAGGGCCGACTTCTCGAAGCTCGACGCCGACGAGCTGTCGCTTGTCGATCTCACGACGCTCAATCAATCGGTGATCGTCGGCAACATCGTGCGCAGCGTCGAGAACATCTGCCATGACGAGCTCGTCACGCTGAATCGCGGCATCGGTCACCTGCTCGCGAGGCCCGACCTCGAAGCGCACGACAATCCGCTCGGTCCCGCAACGGTGATCGATGCCTACGCGCGCGCCGTCGACGGTCTCGAGGTCGAATCGAAGGTCAAGTTCCAGATCCTGAAGGAGCTGAATCTCGCGCCGCTCGCCGAGATCGGCGCGATCTACGCCGACGTCAATCGGCATCTCGCGAACCTGCACATCGTGCCGCCACGCAGCGGTCGCCGCCGGGCCGATCGCGCACCGCCGCAGCGCCGTGCGGCGAAGCCCGCCGAGGCGGCTGCGCCACCGGCGTCCGAGATGGACATCATGGCGATGTTCCGCCAGATCGCCTCGCACGGCAGCTCCCCGCTCGCGCGGCATCCGGCGCCGCCGCCGCCGGCGGCAATGGTGCTGCCGCCGATGCCGCCGACGCCGTCGGGCTACATCCCGGGGCCGCCGATCCTCGCGAGCACTGCGCTGCACGAAGGGCTGACGCGGCTGCAGGCCGGCCAGACCGGATTCGACATCGAAGGCCAGACAATCACCTTCGCCGGCATCCCGATCGGCACGCACAACGTCCTGCGCGACCTGCAGGAATCGCCGCTCGGCCAGCGCGCGAACCAGCTCGAGGCGATGACCATCGAGATGGTAGCGATGCTGTTCGACTTCGTGTTCGAGACGCGCGACCTGCCGGACGGCATCAAGGCACTGCTTGCACGATTGCAGATCCCGGTGCTCAAGGTCGCGATGCTCGACGGCGCGTTCTTCGCGAAGAAGTCGCACCCGGCGCGCCTGCTCGTCAACGCGCTCGCCGCAGCGGGCCTCGGCTGGGCGCCCGAGATGGGCCAGGACGATCCCCTGTATCGAACCATCGACCGGATCGTCCATCGCATCATCGATGGCTTCGCCGAGGATCTCGCGATCTTCGACCAGCTCCGCGGCGAGCTCGAGGCCTTCCTCTCCGCCGAGGAGCAGGCGGCCGAGGCGACGTTCGCGCCGTCGACCGAGGCGATCAACGAGAGCGATCGGCGCGACCTCGCGGCGGCGATTGCGCGCGCCGAGGTCGAGCGCCGCATCGAGAGCTATCCGATTCCGCAGTTTCTCGCCGAATTCCTGCGCCGGCACTGGCAGCAGGCGCTCGAGAACGCCTATCTGCGCGAGGGGCAGGACAGCGACGCGTGGTCCGCGTGCGTCGCAACGCTCGAGGACCTCGTGTGGAGCGTGCAGCCGAAGAAGGCGACCGAGGACCGCCGGCACCTCGTCGCATTGTTGCCGTCGCTCTTGAAGCGCATGAACGCGAACGTCCCGGCGGCGCAGTGGGAGCCGGGCGAGCGCGACGAGTTCATGTCGCACCTCGTCGAAGCGCACGCTGCCGCGGTCAAGCCGTCGCTCGCGTCGACGCCGTCGCC
>DASVWR010000070.1:0-8912 GCA_036393115.1 Casimicrobiaceae bacterium | reverse complement strand
TCGTTGACCGAATCGATGATCGCCGGCAGGTCGGAGAAGCCGGTGAGCAGGATGCGCACCGTGTCGGGCGACACCGCCTTCGCCTGGCGCAGGAACTCGACGCCGGTCATCTCCGGCATCCGCTGGTCGCTGACGACGACGTGCACGTGGTACTGACGCATGATGGCGAGCGCCTGCGAGCCGCGCGTCGCGGTGAACACCTGGTACTTGTAGCGGAACAGCGCGGCGAGCGCATTGACGATCCGCTCCTCGTCGTCGAGGAACAGGATCTTCGGGCGCTCGCCGGCGGTGCGCGCAGGATTCGCGCCGCCATCGGGTCGTGGTACGGCTCTCATCGCAACCGGACGCAACCGCGTCGCCGGGCGGGACGCGGTGCGGGGCTCTCCGCTTGCGCGGGGAATTATTTCGGGTGTGCTCATGACGGTTTCCTGCCGATGCCGGTTTTCCTGGGCGCCGCCGTCAGGCGGCGATGTCGATTTCGGGAACGGGTTGCGAATCGAGCGTCGCAGAGTCCCCCGTATCGACGGGGAACGCGACGGTGAACTTGGTCCCGACGCCGGGGCGCGAGTGCACGCGGATGGTCCCGCCGTGCTGCTCGACGATCTTGTAGACGATCGACAGCCCGAGGCCGGTTCCCTTCCCCACCGCCTTCGTCGTGAAGAACGGATCGAAGATCTTCGGCAGCACGTCGTCGTCGATCCCGGCGCCGTTGTCCATCACCTCGACGACGACGTGCTGCGGGTCGGCCATGCGCGTGACCAGCGTGATCACCCCGTGCTCGTCGGTCGCCTGCGCGGCATTGGTGATCAGGTTGAGGAAGATCTGGTTGATCTGCGACGGCGCACACTGGATCGCCGCGGTGGCGGCGAACAGCCTGCGCACGCGACGCCCGGCGAGCACCGGCTTCGCGATCTGCAGCGTGCTCGCGAGGCAGTCCTCGATCGTGCAGCGCGTCACCTGGCTGCGATCGCGCCGGCTGAAGTCCTTCAGATTGACGACGATGCCGCTGATCTCGTCGACCCCGTGCACGCCATCCTCGAGGAGGCTCGCGATCTCGTCTGCAATCGGGTATTCGTTGATGCGGTCGCGCATCGCCACGGCGGTCTCGAATTGATCCGAGATCTCGGCTTCCGGCGTCTCCGCGCTGCGCATCAGGTCGACGAGACGCGTCATCGCACCGACGAAGTCGCGCAGGATGCCGTCGAAGTGCGACTGCACGGTCTCGAGGCTGCTCCGCACGTAGGCGAGCGGCGTGTTGATCTCGTGGGCGACGCCGGCGACCATCTGCCCGAGGGAGGCCATCTTCTCGTTCTGCACGAGCTGCGACTCGGATTCCTTGAGGTCGTCGAGCGCCTGCGAGAGCGCCTCGGTGCGCTCCTGCACGCGCCGCTCGAGCGACTCGTTGGCGTCCTTCAGCTCGTGGTTGACGCGGGCGATCACGCGGAAGCTCCGCACCAGCCGGTAGCCGGCGTAGGCGAGGAGCGCGAGGAGGAGGCTCGCGTAGCCGAGGAGCAGGTGGCGATAGCGGTTGCTCTCCTCGAGCGAAGTCGTGAAGTCGCGGTTGAAGGCGGTGCCGAGGCGATCGACGTCGGCGTCGATCGGCGTGGCGAGAATGTCGCCGAGCACGCGATCCTCGAGCGCGCGCTGCGCGAGGATGACGTTCGCGTGGCGGGTGAAATTCGTGACCGAGCCGGCGACGTCGTCACCGGTGTCCGCCGCCATCGGGTCGAGGCTCGCGAGCCCGGCGCGCAGCGTGTCCGCGGTCGACTGGTCGGGGAAAAGGTTGTAGCGGAGAATCCCGGTCAGCATCGCGTCGGCCTGACCGCGCAGCGCCATCAGGTGTCCGGCCTGCGCGGGACGGGCCTTGCGCGCGGCGTCGATCTGGGCGTCGAGCTCGGAGACCGCGGTCGGCGCATAGCGGAGCGAGTTCCGCAGAATCGCGTTCTCCGACTTGAAGCGCTCGATGAGATCGGTCTTGCGTCCGATCGCCGCGTCCACGGCGCCGAGTGCGGGGGCGACGTCGGCCGCCCTCACGCCGTCGAGTTCCTTCGCCAGCTTGCCGCGCAGTCCGTTCAGGATCGGCAGCGGGCTCACCAGCGGATCGTAGTTGGCATTGATGCCCATCCGCGACTTCAGTACGTCGACGTTCCATTCGGCATCGACCTGCTTCAACTGGCGCAGGTAGCCCTCGACACGGTTCTTCCTCTCGACGTCGACCGAGCGCGACTTGACGTAGAGGCCAGCCAGCACGCCGATCAGGACCAGCGCGGCGACCACGCCGGGAACGAGCTTCACGATGCGAGCGTTCATTGCGCGCCCCTCCCGGCCGACTCGGAGGCCGATGCGACCGCATTCGGCGCAGGGGCCTCGGGTACCGCCTTCGCGAGTGCCGGTTGCTTCTCGCCGGTGAGGGTCTTCAGGAACTCGACGATCAACGCCTTGTCGGCGGGCGGCGCGGTGCGCCCGAGCTGATAGCGGAACATCACGTCGGCTGCTGCTTCGAGCGTCGGCGCGGAGCCGTCGTGGAAGTACGGCGCCGTCAGCGCGACGTTGCGCAGGCTCGGCACCTTGAACACGTGGCGGTCGCTGTCGCGCCCGGTCACGGCGTAGCGGCCCTGGTCGGCGGCGTTGTCGTGACCGCTGTCGGCGAAGTAATTGCCCATCACGCCGAACTTCTGATACATGTTGCCGCCGACGTTGACGCCCTGATGGCACGCTATGCAGCCGTAGCTCTTGAAACGCTCGTAACCGCGCGCCTCGTCGGCGGTGATCGCGTTCTTGTCGCCGCGCAGGTAGCGATCGAAGCGCGACGGCGTTTCGAGCGAGCGCACGTAGGTCGCGATCGCATCGACGATGTTGCTGCGCGTGACCCCGTCGCGATAGAGCGCGGCGAAGCGCACCGAAAGATCAGGGTCGCGCGAGATCTTCGCGACGACGTCGCTCCACGTGGAGCCGAACACCTTCGGGTTCTGTACGACGCCCGTGACGAACGCTTCGAGCGAAGGAGCGGCGCCGCTCCAGAGCTCGCGGAAATTGAGGCCGCTGTTGAACACCGACGGCGCGTTGACCCCGCTCAGTGCGCCGTGAACGCCGACTGAGCGTGGCCGCGGGTCGGCTCCTCCATGCGCGAAGTCGTGGCACGACGCGCAGGCGATCGTGTCGTCGGCGGACAGCCGCTTGTCGACGAACAGCAGACTGCCGAGGTCCACAGTGCGCTGGTCGAGCTCGACGTGCTCGGGAAGCGGGCGCAGCGGCTCGCCCGGATCCGCGGCGATCGCGAATCCGCCGGTCGCCGCGATGACGATGGCGGTGGCGAGTGCGGCAAGGGTGCGGGAAGTCATGGTCGAAGGGGCGCCTGCAATCGGGTCGGGTCCTGGATGCCGGCGGATTGGCCGTCGTGACATCTCTGCAAGCGATATGCCAGATGGCTGTGGCCTACGAAACCGCCGGACCGGCGGTCGCGTTTCCTCCTGCAGTTGCCTGAATACAACGTGTTCACGCGCGCTGTTCACGTGAACCCTTGACGCGGCTGTTCGGATTGTCATAAACAATATTTCCGCGAGTCGAAGTCGAACACGAATCGCGCACGCGGGTCCTCGAGCTGCCGGGACGACGAATCCCGACTGGCCGGAGCGGTCAGGCTGCGAGGGCGGATCCTTTGAGGGACAGGACGATGAAGCGGCATTCATCGCGTGGCTTCGTCTCGGCGACGCAGCCCGACGCTACGCCACCGGTGCGCATCGGGCAGTGGTGGCGCGCGCTCGTGTGCATTGCGGCTACAGCGGCTCCCGCCGTCGCCGAAGCGCACGTCAAGTGGTTTGTGAAGTACAACCTGCTTGCGCCACCGCGCCCGATCGGACGCGTCGTGACGAGCGGCTATTTCGTCGGCGTCGGGCTCGCGGTGCTCGCGCTGATATTCGTCGTCGCCGCCGCCGATCGCTGGCTTTGCGACCGGGACTTCGCCGCGCAACGGCAGATGCGTGAGCTTTCCGCACGGGCGGCGCCGTGGTTCCCGCTCGGACTGCGCCTCGGCGTCGCGGTGTTCCTCGTCGCTGCGTTCGCTTTCGGCTGCGCCGGCAACGTCATGATCCTCACCCCGGAGCTGCATACCCCGCGTGCGTGGATCTGCTGGCTGCAGCTGGCGCTCGCGTTCTGCACGCTGACGCGGCGAACCGCGCCGCTCGCCGGGCTCGGACTCGTGTTCCTGTACTTCTACGGGGTCGCCGGCTACGGGCTCTACCACATGCTCGACTATCCGATCTTCGTCGGCATCGCGGTCTACCTGATCATCGACGGCTGGTACGACGGCCGGCACAACGCGCTCGCCCACGACATCCTGCGCATCAGCGCCGGCGTGACGCTGCTGTGGGCGTCGATCGAGAAATGGGCGTTTCCCGAATGGAGCTTCATGCTGCTCGCGCAGCGGCCCGGCATGACGTTCGGATTCAACCCCGAGTTCTACATGGTGGCGGCCGGATTCGTCGAATTCTTCGCGGCGTGGCTCCTGATCACCGGCCTCCTCTCGGCGCGTGCCGCGGCGCTGGTGCTGCTCACGATGTTCGTGTCGGCGATCGTTCCGTTCGGCACCGTCGACGCGGTCGGGCACCTGCTGATCATCGTCGTGATGGTGATGCTGATCTTCGGGAACAACCCGGTCGGGATGCGCTTCGGCGCGCGCGGACGGCCGCTCGCGACCGCCGCGGCGCACGCTACGGCGTTCGCCGGTGCGCTGGCCTTCTTCTTCGCGATCTACTACGGCGGCTATTACCTGAGCTACGGCTCGGCGCTCGCCCGCGCGCAGGCGGGGTCCGCGCAGACCGCGTCGATCAGGTAAGCGCGGTCCCGCAGTTCCAGCACAGATCGAAGCTGCCCGGCGACGACTCGCCGCAGGCGCGGCACCAGCGCGGCGTGGTGCGCTGCGCGTCGCGTTCCATCTCCTGCAGCAGCGCGCGCGCGCGCGGCGCGTCAGCATCGTCGGCGAGCCACACCTGTGGTTGCGCGACGTCGGGAGGAACGTCGCCGACGATGCTCGACATGTGCTCGTTGAAGACGTGCGCGCGGATGCCCGCCTGGTTCAGGCGATCCGCGACGAGGTACGCGTCGAAGCGCTGGCGGGCGACGTAGACGAGGATCACGTCCGTGCCTCGGAGCCCGTCGATGCAGTGAACGGCTCGGGATCGAGCCTTCCGCCGCGAACGACCGCGTGGCAGGGCGTCGCGCCGATCGTCCACGCGAGCTCGGCCGGCTCGTCGATATCCCACAGTGCGATGTCGGCGCGCAGGCCTTCGGCGAGCACGCCACGATCGGCAAGGCCGAGCGCACGCGCAGCGCAGCGGGTGACGCCGGCGAGCGCCTCGGCCGGCGCGAGGTCGAACAGCGTGCATGCCATGTTCATCATCAGCGGCAGCGAGGTCGCAGGCGACGTTCCCGGGTTGCAATCGGTGGCGACGGCGATCGAAACCGCACGATCGCGCAGCGCGGCGACCGGCGGGCGCCGGCTCTCGCGGAGCGTGTACCAGGCGCCTGGAAGGAGCACCGCCACGGTGCCGGCGCGCGCGAGTGCCGCGACGCCCGCTTCGGACGTGTATTCGAGGTGGTCGGCCGACAGCGCGCCCGCCTCGGCGGCGAGCGCGGCGCCATCGCCATCGGAAAGCTGGTCGGCGTGGAGCTTCACCGGCAACCCGTGCGCCTTGGCCGCCGCGAACACGCGGCGCGTCTGCGCCGGCGTGAAGCCGATCGTCTCGCAGTACGCGTCGACGGCATCGGCGAGGCCGCGGTGCGCGACGGCCGGGATCATCTCGCGGCAGACGTAATCGACATAGTCGTCGGCTCGGCCGGCGTATTCGGGCGGGAGCGCGTGCGCGGCGAGGAGCGTCGTCACGAGCCCCACGCCGGCAGCCGACGCGAGCGAGCGCGCGACTTCGAGCTGCTTCAGCTCGTTCGCCGTGTCGAGGCCGTAGCCGGACTTGATCTCGACGGTCGTAGCACCCGATGCGGCGAGCGCCGCGAGGCGCGGCGCACTTTCGGCCGCGAGGCGTTCGCGCGGCGCCGCGCGCGTCGCCGCGACCGTCGTCGCGATACCGCCTCCGCCGGCGGCGATCGCCGCATAGCTTTCGCCGGCGAGCCGGCGCTCGAAGTCGCGCGCACGGTTGCCCGCGTAGACGAGATGCGTGTGGCAGTCGACGAGGCCCGGCGTCGCCCAGCGCTCGCCGCAATCGAGCTCGCGCCGGGCGCGCGCATCGCGCGGAAGGTCGCGCTCGCGGCCGATCCAGGCGATCGATTCGCCGGCGATCCCGAGTGCGGCGTCGACGATCGCGCCGTAGCGGCGATCGATGCCGGTCGCGCGCGGCGCGGGCGCGCCGTCGCTCTTCATCGTGGCGAGGCGCACGCGCCGCAGCAGCAGATCGAAGGGCGGGAGCATCGGGCAACGGACGCCAATCGCGTCAGTAGTGCCCGCCGTTCTTCTGCCAGCGCCAGGCATCGGCGCAGATCGCTTCGAGGTCGCGTGTCGCGCGCCAGTCGAGCACCGACGCGGCGCGCGCGGTCGCCGCGAAGCTCGTCGCAACGTCGCCGCGACGCACCGGACCGACCACGCGCGCGATCGAGCGCCCGCAGGCGCGCTCGAATGCGGCGATCACCTGCAGCACCGAGCTCGGGACGCCGCTGCCGAGGTTGAACGTGGCGACGCCGGCATGGGCAGCGAGATGCTTCAGCGCACGATGAAATCCTTCCGCAACGTCGACGACGTGCACGTAATCGCGCTGCGCGGTGCCGTCGGGCGTGTCCCAGTCGTCGCCGCAGATCATGAGCTCGGGGGATTCTCCGGCCGCCACGCGCGCGAGCCGCGTGACGAGGTGCGAAGCGCCTCCGCGCGGCGCCTCGCCCATCATTCCGGAGGGATGCGCGCCGGCCGAGTTGAACCCGCGCAGGATCGCGATTCGCCAGTTGGCGTTGGCGGCGGCAAGGTCCCGCAGGAACACTTCGACGGTGAGCCGCGTGCGCCCGTGCACGCTGCGCGCCACGGTCGGAGCTTCCTCGGCGGCGCCGGCCTCGTCGCCGTACACGCTCGCCGACGACGCGAATACCAGCGTCGCGACGCCGGCTTCGCCCATGACCTCGACCAGCGACAAGGTGCCGCCGACGTTGACGTCGTAGTAAGCGAGCGGGCGCGCCTCGGACTCCGGGACGCTCTTCAGCCCCGCACAATGCACGACGGCGGCAATCGGGTAGTCGTGGAACGCGGCGCGCAGCGCGGTGGTGTCACGCGTGTCGCAGCGCACGAACGGCACCGCCGTGCCCGCGACCGCTTCGAGGCGCGAGCGGATCGCCGGCGTGCTGTTGGCGAAGCTGTCGAGGACGACCGGCTTGTAGCCGTTCCTGGCCAGCTCGACGACGATGTGAGAGCCGACGAAGCCGGCGCCCCCGGTGACCAGTACCCGCTCGGACATGGAGCCGGATGCTACACGCATCCCGCTCCGCGTGTCAGCCGGCCTGCGCGGCTTCCTCTTCCGCTGCCTGCGGGCGGTCGACGAGCTCGACCAGCGCCATCGGCGCCGAATCGCCCTGGCGGAAGCCGAACTTCAGGATGCGCAGGTAGCCGCCGGGACGTGCCTTGTAGCGCGGCCCGAGATCGTCGAACAGCTTGGTCACCACGCTGCGGTCGCGCAGACGCGCGAATGCAAGCCTTCGGTTGGCGAGCGTCGGCGTCTTGCCGAGCGTGATCAGCGGCTCCGCGACGCGGCGCAGCTCCCTGGCCTTGGGCAGCGTCGTGCGGATCGCCTCGTGCGTGAGCAGCGAATTGGTCATGTTGCGCAGCATCGCGAGGCGATGCGAACTCGTGCGATTCAGCTTTCGCAATCCATGTCGATGGCGCATAGTTCTTTCCTGACTTTGCTTCTTACGGTCTATCCAGGCCGGCCGGCGGCCAGTTCTCGAGCTTCATGCCGAGCGAGAGACCACGCGAGGCCAGCACCTCCTTGATCTCGTTCAGCGATTTGCGGCCGAGGTTCGGCGTCTTCAGAAGCTCGGTCTCGGTGCGCTGGATTAGGTCGCCGATGTAATAGATGTTCTCGGCCTTGAGGCAGTTCGCCGAACGCACGGTGAGCTCGAGGTCGTCGACCGGGCGCAGCAGCACCGGGTCGACCTGCGGCGACGCGCGCTCGGATGCCGGCTGATCGGTCCCCTTGAGATCGGCGAATACCGAGAGCTGGTCGACCAGCACGCCCGCCGCATAGCGAACCGCCTGCTCCGGCTCGACGACGCCGTTGGTCTCGATGTCGAGCACCAGCTTGTCGAGGTCGGTGCGCTGCTCGACGCGGGCCGACTCGACCGCGTAGCTCACGCGCCGCACCGGCGAGAATGACGCGTCGAGGAGGATGCTGCCGATGGTCCGGCCGCCTTCCGGCTTGACGCGCGCGGTCGCCGGCTGATAGCCGCGACCCTTCTCGACCTTGATCTCCATCTCGATCTTGCCCCCGGCCGTGAGATGCGCGATCACGTGCTCGGGATTGATGATCTCGACGTCGTGGTTGGGCTCGATGTCGGCGGCCGTCACCGCGCCTTCGCCGCTCTTCGACAGCTTGAGCATCACGTGGTCACGGTTGTGCAGCTTCAGCACGACGCCCTTCAGATTGAGGAGCACGTCGACGACGTCTTCCTGCACGCCGTCGAGGGCCGAGTATTCGTGCAGCACGCCGGTGATCCTGACCTCGGTCGGGGCGTAGCCGGGCATCGACGACAGCAGTACCCGTCGCAACGCGTTGCCCAGCGTATGCCCGTACCCGCGCTCGAACGGCTCCATCACGACCTTGGCGTGGAACGGCGACATGCTCTGCACGTCGATGATGCGCGGCTTCAAGAGGACATTGCTCTGCATGCGGAACCCTTATGGCGAAACCTGAACGAACCGGGAA
>DASVWR010000069.1:0-24934 GCA_036393115.1 Casimicrobiaceae bacterium | reverse complement strand
GAACGTTCGCACCCCGCCCCGAGACGGACACTCTGCTCGTCGCCGCGCTGCAAAGGCACGTGCTCAATCCGGAAGCGATGGCGAAGATCGAGCAGCGCGTGCGCTCGTTACTCGGTACCCTGCACGACCAGGCCCACGACGTCGCTGCGGCGCGCACCGCCCGCGTCAACGAGCTGAACGCGGAGATCGGACGTTTGGTCGACGCGATCGCGCAGATGGGCTTGTCGTCGGGGCTGCGGGAGCGGCTGACCGCTGCGGAGGAAGAGCTTGCCCGGTTGAATGCAGCGTCCCTGCGATCGCCCGCGCTGGGTCTCTACGACAGCAGCGCGATTCGCACACGAATCAAGGTCATGGCCGCGGACCTCAAGCAGGCGCTCGCCGCCGACGTGTCGGTTGCGCGCGACGTGCTGTCGAGGAAACTCGGCGACATCGTCGTCGAGGAACGTGACGGCAGAGTCTATGCCCAGATGGACATCGGCCCCGTACTGCTTTGCGCAGCCGGGGCCGATGTTTCTAAGACTGGTTGCGGGGGAAGGATTTGAACCTTCGACCTTCGGGTTATGAGCCCGACGAGCTGCCAGACTGCTCCACCCCGCGATTGACCGATAAGTATAGCAGGAAATCAGCGGTCAGCCACCACCCGGCCGCCCTTCCCTTCGCGGAACGCTTTCAGGCGCTCGGCGATCGCCGGACCGAGCCAAAGCACCGGCGCCGCGGCGCCCTTGCGTGCCAGGACGTCGCGTGCGATCGAGAACGCCTTCGCGAGGTCGTCGGTGTGGCTCATGCCGTCGCCGAAGAACGCGGTGCCGAACGCGCCCGGACGGATCTCGCCCGCGCAACCGATGTCGCGCACGCCGGTGGCACTCGATGCGATCACCGCGGTCTCGTCGTCCTTCAGCGCATCGAGCCACGCTCCCGAGTGGCAGGAAGAAACGACGACGACGCGCCAGCGGATCCCCGCGCTGTCGAGGAGATTGCGCAGGCCGTCGGGGGTCAGCGGCACGAGCTCGAGCGGCGGGTTGACGGCAGCGAGCGTTCCGTCGCTCGCCGCGGCGCCGGTGAGATAGACCATCACGATGTCCTCGTCGGGATCGATGATGCCGCCGATCTCCTCGAGCGTCTCGCGGAGGTTGGTGACCGTCGCGAACGGATGCTGGGCGATCGTCGACGGGCTGTTGATCAGCACGACCGAGCGCCCGCGCGCATTCCAACGCTGGTTCATCACCTGCGCGGCCGATTCGACATCGGCCACGAATCCAATCCGCCGCGAGTCGGGCGCGAAACCGACGAAGTAGAGGTCGGTCACGCCGGGCTGCTCGTCGTCGAGACCATCGAGGGCCTGATCGAGCAGAAGCTGCTGCGCGGCGAGCGCGGGCTCGGAAGCCGGGCTGATGAAACCCTCGCGTTCGCTCGCCCGCGGACGATCGGACCACCACGAGTCGAGCGGGCCGGCGAGCGGCGCGAACCAGATCGGCAGCACGATCAAGAGGCCACCGGCCAGGGCGCCCACGCGCCTGCGCATCTCAGGCGTCACAGCGGACGGCTCGAGGCAGACGTACACGCTTCGCGTGCACAGGAGCACCGTCCATGCGTCGAGCGCGTAATCGAACCAGCGCCGCGTCGTTTCGTTAATCGCCGGATTCGTCTGCGGCAGATCGGGCAGCACGTTGGCGACCTGGATCAACGGAAAGGCGGCGAGCACCACGACCGGCAGCGCCAGCGCGAGCGCTGCTTCGCGCCGCCAGGCGGCGATGATTGCGCTCGACAGCACGAGAAGACCAAGCGAATAGACCTCGCCGTGCAGGCCGAGCATCGAGAAATGTGCGTCCTGCGCAGCGCGCACCCAGTCGGCATCGATGTCGATCGCCGCCGACACGATCGCGACCAGCACGAGCTGTCCCGGCGACAGCCGGAACGAGCCCTTCGCCACGGGAAGGAACAGTGCGAGCTTCAACCCCGCCGCAAGGTTGCGCCCTAGATCGGAGATCGCCTGCACCATCACCGGTCCGCGTCGCCCGGCGACAGCGCGTGTCGCGCGACGTAGTCGGCGATCGCCGCGCGATCATTGCCGAGCACCGTGAAGCGCTGAGGCCGCGATTCGATGCCTTCCCACGCGGCGGGCCGCGGCGGGTCGAAGCCGACCGCCTCGCGGATCGTGGCGGCGAACTTGGCGGGCAGCGCGGTCTCGAGGCAGACGACGTGCTCGCCGGGCTCGCGCGACTCGCGCGCGACCTTGACGCCGTCGGCCGTATGCGGGTCGATCAGCACGCGGTCACGCACGTGTACGTCGCGAATGGTCGCGATGCGATCGGCGTGCGTGCTGCGCCCGGAGACGAAGCCTGACTCGCGCACATGCCGCCACGATGCAGTACCGGCGAGCGTGAAGCTGCCTTCGCTGGCGAGCTCGTGCCAGAGCGCACGAAGGCGGCCGGAGTCGCGGTCGACCATGTCGAAGACGTAGCGCTCGAAGTTCGACGCCTTCGAGATATCCATCGACGGGGACGACGTCGCGCGCGTCTCGGCGGCTCCGCGAGGGCGATAGCGGCCGCTCCAGAAGAACTCGTCCAGCACGTCGTTCTCGTTGGTCGCGACGATGAGGCGCGCGATCGGCAGTCCCATCGCCTTCGCGACGTGCCCGGCGAGCACGTTCCCGAAGTTGCCCGACGGCACCGCGAAACTGATCGGCGCACCCGCTGCGGCAACGTCGCTCGCGGCGAACCACCCCTTGAAGTAGTAGACGACCTGCGCGGCGATGCGTGCCCAGTTGATCGAGTTGACGGCGCCGAGCGCGTAGCGGCGCCGAAACGACGCGTCCGTGGAGATCGTCTTGACGAGGTCCTGGCAGTCGTCGAAGGTGCCGTCGACGGCGAGGTTGTGGATCGCCGGGTCGTCGAGCGCATACATCTGCGCCTGCTGGAAGGCGCTCATCCGGCCGTGCGGCGACAGCATGAATACGGCGATGCCGCGCCTGCCGCGCATCGCGTGCTCGGCCGAGCTCCCGGTGTCGCCCGACGTCGCGCCGAGAATGTTGATCACGCGCCGCTCGCCGGCGAGCACGTGCTCGAACAGCCAGCCGAGGAGCTGCAGCGCGATGTCCTTGAACGCGAGCGTCGGGCCGTTCGAGAGCCGCAGCAGCGAGAGATCGGGCTCGAGGGGTACGAGCGGCGTGACGTCGTCGCTGCCGAAGACCGCGCGCGTGTAGGAGGCCCCGACGATGCGCGCGAGCGCGTCGCGCGGAATGTCGCCGATGAAGCGCGCGAGCACGGCGGTGGCGAGCGCCGGATAGGCGAGGCCGCGCAGCGCATCGAGCTCGGTGGCGTCGAAGCGCGGGTAGCGCTCCGGGACCGCAAGTCCCCCGTCGGGCGCCAGCCCTTCGAGGAGGATCGCACGAAACGGCTGTGGTTCCGACTGCCACGCGCCGCGCGTGCTGACGTAATTCAACCGAGGTCCTCGAGCCGGATGCGGATGACCTTCCCGCGCACCGTCGACAGCGCCTCGATGCGCCGGATCGCGTCGTCGACGTCGCGCTCGATCGATTTGTGCGTGAGCAGGATGATATCGGTCTCGTCCTCGCCTTCCGGGGGCTCCTTCTGGATCATCGCGTCGATCGAGATGTTGCGATCGGCGAGGATGCGCGTGATGTCCGCGAGCACGCCGGGGCGGTCGTCGACGCGCATGCGCAGGTAGTAGCTCGTCTCGACCTCGCCCATCGGCAGGAACGGCAGGTCGGTCAACTGGTCCGGCTGGAACGCGAGGTGCGGCACGCGGTGCTCGGGATCGGCCGTGTGCATGCGCGTCACGTCGACGAGATCGGCGATCACGGCACTCGCGGTCGGCTCGGCGCCGGCGCCGGCGCCGTAGTAGAGCGTCGACCCGACGGCATCGCCCTTGACGAGCACCGCGTTCATCGCCCCCTCGACGTTGGCGATCAGCCGCTTCGTCGGGATCAGCGTCGGATGGACGCGAAGCTCGATGCCAGCGCGTGCGCGGCGCGTGATACCGAGCAGCTTGATCCGGTAGCCGAGCTCCTCGGCATAGCGCAGGTCCTCGCGCGTGAGCTTCGCGATGCCCTCGGCGTACGCCTTGTCGAACTGCATCGGCACGCCGAAGGCGATCGCCGACATGATCGCGAGCTTGTGGGCGGAGTCGATGCCCTCGACGTCGTAGGCGGGATCGGACTCGGCGTAGCCCAGCACCTGCGCCTCGGCGAGCACGGTCTCGAACGACGCCCCGGTCTCGCGCATCCGCGACAGGATGAAGTTGGCGGTACCGTTGATGATGCCGGCGATCCACTCGATGCGATTGGCCGTGAGCCCCTCGCGCAGCGCCTTGACGATCGGCACGCCGCCGGCAACCGCCGCTTCGAAGGCGACCATCACGCCCTTCGCGTGCGCGGCGGCGAAGATCTCGGTGCCGTGGTGCGCGAGCAGCGCCTTGTTGGCGGTCACGACGTGCTTGCCGAGTGCGATCGCTTCGAGGATGAGGCTGCGCGCGGGCTCGATGCCGCCGATCAGCTCGCAGACGATGTCGATGTCGCGATTGCGCACCACGGCCAACGCGTCGGCGGTGAGCCGCACGCCGTTGGCCCCGGCGAGCGCGTCGCGGGCCCGGTCCGGACTGCGCGTGGCGATCGCGGTGATGCGGATCGGCCGACCGGCACGCCGCGCGATCTCCTCCTCGTTGCGGCGCAGGACCTCCCACGTCCCGCGGCCGACGACGCCGAAGCCGAGCAAACCGACCTGCAGCGGCTTCACAGGAGGCCGTCCTCCCGGAACATCTGCTTGATGCCGCGTATCGCCTGGCGCGTGCGCGCCTCGTTCTCGATCATCGCGAAGCGCACGTGCCCGTCGCCGAACTCGCCGAAGCCGATGCCGGGGGATACCGACACCTTGGCCCGCTCGATGAGGCGCTTCGAAAACTCGAGCGAACCTTCTTTCGCATAAGCCTCCGGAATGCGCGCCCACACGTACATCGACGCCTTTGGTACGTCGACCATCCACCCTGCCTCGTGGAGGCCCTTGACGAGCACGTCGCGGCGGCTCTGGTAGCGCGCGGTGATTCCCGCGACGCACTCCTGCGGCCCTTCGAGCGCGGCGATCGCCGCGACCTGGATCGGCGTGAACGTTCCGTAGTCGTGATAGCCCTTGATCCGCGCGAGCGCGTAGACGAGGTCGCGGTTTCCCACCATGAAGCCGATCCGCCAGCCAGCCATGTTGTAGCTCTTCGACATCGTGAAGAACTCGACGGCGACGTCGCGTGCCCCGGGCACCTGCATGATCGATGGGGCGCGCCAGCCGTCGAAGCAGATGTCGGCGTAGGCGAGATCGTGCACGACCCAGATGCCGTGCTCCTTCGCGAGCGCGATCAGCTTCTCGAAGAACGGCAGGTCGACGCACTGCGCGGTCGGATTGGCCGGAAAGTTCACGATCAGCATCTTCGGCTTCGGCACCGAGAGCTTGATCGTCTGCTCGAGCTCGGCGAAGAAGTCGACGTCGGGCGTCAACCGCACCTGCCTGATGTCGGCGCCGGCGATCACCGGTCCATAGATGTGAATCGGATAGCTCGGATTGGGCACGAGGACCGTATCGCCGCGCCCGAGTGTGGCGAGCGCCAGGTGGGCGATGCCCTCCTTCGACCCGATCGTGACGATCGCCTCGGTCTCGGGATCGAACTCGATGCCCCAGCGGCGATCGTACCAGTGGCAGATCGCGCGGCGCAGGCGCGGGATGCCCTTCGACACCGAGTAGCCGTGGGTGTTGTCGCGCTGCACCGTTTCGACCAGCTTGCCGACGATGTGCGGCGGAGTCGGCCCGTCGGGGTTGCCCATGCCGAAGTCGATGATGTCCTCGCCGCGACGGCGCGCGGCCATCTTGAGCTCGGAGGTGATGTTGAACACATACGGAGGGAGCCGCTCGATGCGAGCGAAGTGCGTCTGCGGTGGAGAGGACATGCGTACCCCTGGCGTGAGCGCCCGGAACCGTCCGAGCGACGTAGATGGGTAGAATGGAAATTCTACTCGAAAACCGGGCTCGCTCCACGTGAAGTTCCATCTGCAGACTCCGAACGCCCATGTGGTCACCGGATTCGGTGACGGCTGGGTGCGGGTCGGCGTCGACGAATATCGGTCGGGCGTGATCCTGACGCCCGATCGCGTCGTCACCGGATGGGCCCCGGCCGGCTTCGATGCGCTCACCGCCAATGACTTTGCGCGGCTCCTCGAATCGTCGCCCGAGATCGTTCTGCTCGGTACCGGGTCCGTGCAGCGCTTTCCGCACCCGCGCCTCCTGAAGACGCTGATCGATGCGCGCGTCGGAGTCGAGTCGATGGACACGCACGCCGCGTGCCGCACGTTCAACATCCTGGTCGCGGAAGGCCGCCGTGCGATCGCGGCGCTCGCGATCGAGACCGGGAGAGGCCAATGACCGCACACGGACGCTTCCGCGCAAGCCTCGTCGTCAACGCGATCCTCGCGATCGCGCTCGTCGCACTGATCGTCAAGTTCGTCGTCGTGGGCTCGACGCTGCCCGCGCAGGATGGGCGTGTCGTCGTCGAACTTACACCCGGCGAGCGAGCGCTGATGCTCCGCGAGATGCGCGGGTTCGTCGCCGGCCTGCAGCGCATCAGCGACGGGCTCGCCCGCGGCGATCAGCGCGAGGTCGCGGAAGCCGCGCGCGGGATGGGCACCGCCGCCGCGCACAACGCCCCGGTAACGATGCTCGCCAAGCTGCCGCTCGACTTCAAGCGGCTCGCCTTCGGCGTTCACGGCGGATTCGACCGCCTCGCCGACAATGCCGCCAGCGGCGCTACGAGCCAGCAGACGCTCGCCGGGTTGACCTCGATCCTCGACGGCTGCGTCGCGTGCCACGCGACGTTCCAGGTCGCGGCTCCGGCTGCCTCGCGCTAAGGAACCTGGGCGAGTGACGCGCGCCGCGTCACTCGCCCATCTGCAGCAGCGTGCCGCGCCGGCGCGCTCCGCGCACCGCCGCTGCGAACAGCGCGACGCCGAGCGCGAGATAGAGCGCGTCGAGCGCGAGCGCCCGGTAGAGGAGCGTCGGATCGAAGATGCCGTGCAGAAGCACGCCGCGCATGCCCTCGAACACGTGCGCAGCGGGTATTGCATGGGCGATCGCCTGCATCGGCGGCGGCAGCACGGCGATCGGGTAGTAGACGCCCGACACCGGGGCGATCAGGAAGATCGCCGCCCACGCGAGCTCCTCGGCGCCGAGGCCGTAGCGAAGCAGCATCGCCGACACCGCGAGCCCGATCGCCCAGCCGAACACGAGGAGCCCGGTGAAGAAGGCGACGAGCGGCAGCCCCATCGAGAAGATCGAGTAGCGGAACAGAAGCCAGGCGAACAGGCACGCGCCGCCGACGCCGATCAGCGTACGCAGCACGGAGAGCGCAAGCTGCCCGAGGACGAGCTCGTGCAGCCGCAGCGGGCTCACGAAGAGATTGCCGAGGTTGCGCGAGTAGATCTCCTCGACGAACGTGAGCGAGACACCGAGCTGGCCGCGGAACAGCACGTCCCAGAGCAGCACCGCGCCGATGAAGAAGCCCGGGGCGCTCTTCAGGAAGCTGTTGGTCGGCGCGAGATAGAGCGTCACGAACGCCCACAGGATCATCGTGACGGTCGGGTAATACGCCATCGAGACGAGCCTCGGCCAGCTTCGCAGCAGCAGATAGGCGTGACGCCGGCAGATTGCGCGAATGCGCCTGAGCGATGCAACGAGCGCCGTGTCTCGCGGTGCGCCGCGGCGATCCGGCGTCACGGCAGCATTCCTTCCGCGTGCAGTCCCAGGGTCGGCTCGCCGGCGCCGCGCGCGATGTCGAGGAACACTTCCTCCATCGTGTCGCGCCCGTAGCGCGCGATCAGCTCGACCGGTGCGCCCTGATCGACGATGCGCCCGGCGCGCAGCATGATCACGTCGCTGCACATCCGCTCGACCTCGCCCATGTTGTGCGACGCGAGCAGCATCGTGCAGCCGCTGTCGCGCTGATAGCGCTCGAGGTAGCTGCGCATGCGGTCGCCGACGTCGGGGTCGAGCGACGCCGTCGGCTCGTCGAGAAGCAGCAGATCCGGGCGGTTGAGCAGCGCCTTGGCGAGCGAGACGCGCGTGCGCTGACCCGCCGACAGCTCGCCGTAGGGGCGTCGCAGCACCGCGCCGAGGTCGAACTCGGCGGCGAGCTCGTCGATGCGCCGCGACGGCCGCGCAACGCCGTAGAGGTCGGCGAAGACGGAAAGGTTCTCGCGCACGGTGAGGCGCTTCGGCAGATCGACGTACGGCGACGTGAAATTGAGCCGCGGCAGCACACGGTGGCGCTCGCGCGGCATGTCGCAGCCCAGCACCTCGATCGCGCCCGCAGTGGGCAGCAGCACGCCGAGAAGGATCGACAGCGTCGTCGTCTTGCCGGCGCCGTTGCCGCCGAGGAGCGCCGTGGTCGTGCCGGCGCGAACGTCGAAGCTGATCCCGGCGACCGCCTCGACGCGTGCGTAGCGCTTGACGAGTCCGCGCACCGAGATCGCGGCCGCGCCGGGCGCGGCACTCGACGCAGCGATCAGGCGGTCACCAGCTCGCGCAGGTGCGCCACCGCGCTGCGTCCGAGGGCCGACAGCGCGTACCCTCCTTCGAGCGACGAGACGATCCGCCCGTGCCCGAAGCGCTTGGCCACCGCGATCATTTCGCGCGTCACCCACGCGAAATCGTCCTCGGTGAACGCGAGGTTTGCGAGCGGGTCTTCGTGATGCGCATCGAATCCGGCCGAGAACAGGATCATCTGCGGGCGGTGCGCTTCGAGCGCCGGCAGCCAGCGCTCCTGCACCGCGTCGCGCAATTCTCGCCCGCCGCTGCCCGGCGACAACGGAACATTCACCATGTTCGGCGCGGGATTGTCGATGCCCGAGTACGGGTAAAGCGGATACTGGAACGTCGACACCATCAGCACGCGCGGGTCGCCCGAGAAGATGTCCTCGGTGCCGTTGCCGTGGTGGACGTCGAAATCGACGATGGCGACGCGCTCGAGACCGTGCGCTTCGAGCGCGTGCGCCGCGCCGACGGCGACGCTGTTGAACACGCAGAAGCCCATCGCACGCGCACGCTCGGCGTGATGGCCCGGCGGGCGCACCGCGCAGAACGCGTTGCGGCATTCTCCGGCCATGACGAGGTCGACCGCCTGCACGACGGCGCCCGCGGCATGCCGCGCCGCTGTCAGCGAATGGGGGTTGAGCGCGGTATCGGGGTCGAGCCACGCATGCCCGTGCGTCGGGGCAGCGCGGGCGATCGCGGCGATGTAGTCGCGGTGGTGCACGCGGGCGAGCGCTTCGTCGCCTGCCCGCTCCGCCGTGTGGCGCACGACGAGCGCATCGAGACCCGATGCGATCAGCCGGTCGCTGATGGCGGTCAGGCGCTCGGGGCATTCCGGATGGCCGGACCCCATCTCGTGCTCGAGGCACGACGGGTGGGTGATGTAGGCGGTGGTCAAGGGGGGGTTCTACCCGTGTGCGACGCCGATAGCGGTCGGTACCGGCGTCAGTGTACCGCCGACGATCCGGCGTGACGACGCGCCGGGCGCCGCGCTACAGTCGATACTTCGCTTCCCCGACACCGCGAGTGCCCGATGACCGTCCGCTCCGCATCGCAGAACCTGCCGACTTCGCGCCGACTCGCTGCCGTCCTGCAGCAGGTCGCGCAGGTCGTCGTCGGCAAGCACGAGCCGATCCGCCTGGCACTCGCCTGCCTGATCGCCCGCGGACACCTGTTGATCGAGGACATTCCGGGCGTCGGCAAGTCGACGCTCGCGCAGGCGCTCGCCGCCGCGTTGGGCCTCCAGTACGCGCGCATCCAGTTCACGAGCGATCTGCTGCCGGCGGACATGCTCGGCGTGTCGATCTTCGACACGCAAGCGCAGACATTCCGCTTCCATCCGGGACCGATCTTTCATTCGGTCGTGCTCGCCGACGAGATCAACCGCGCGCCGCCGAAGACGCAGAGCGCGCTGCTCGAGGCGATGGAGGAGCGCCAGGTTTCGCAGGACGGCGAAACGCGCCCGCTTCCCGACCCGTTCTTCGTGATCGCTACGCAAAACCCGGTCGAGCAGATCGGCGCGTATCCGCTGCCAGAGTCGCAGCTCGACCGCTTCATGCTGGCGATCGAGCTCGGCTATCCGGACGCCGCCGCCGAACGCGACCTCCTCGCCGGCGGCGATCGGCGTCCGCGGCTCGAGAGCGTCGCCCCGCAAGCCGACGCGCCGACGCTGCGCGAGTGGCAGCGCGAAGCCGCGTCGATTCACGCGGCACCGGCGCTGCTCGACTACGTGCAGGCGCTCCTCGCTGCGTCGCGCGGGCATGCCGCGGGCGCGCGCAGCGAACGCACCGACGGCATCGCGCGGCGGGGCCTGAGCCCGCGCGCCGGATTGATGCTCCTCGCCGCAGCGCGCGCCCATGCGCTGATCGAGGGGCGGCCGATGGTGGTGCCCGAGGACCTGCAGGCGGTCTTTGCCCCCGTCGCCGGACACCGGCTCGCCGGAGGTGCGCGCGCCGGAGCGGCCCTCGCCCAGGCATTGCTGCGGGCGGTCCCGCTGCCGTGACCGTCGCGGCGGGGGCCGTGACTGCCGTGGCTGCACCGTGACTGCCGCGGCTATCCCGTGGGCGGCACGGCTGCGCCAGCGGGCATTCCGCTCGTCACCCGCCGATCGCGCGCCGGTCGTCCTGCGGCATTCGCGGATCTACATCCTGCCGACCCGCCGCGGCATGGCAGTCATCGCGACGCTCGTGCTGATGCTCCTGACGTCGCTCAACTACGCGCTGTCGCTCGGGCTCGCGCTGACGTTCTTCCTCGGGGGACTCGTCGCGGCCGGGCTGCTGCACACGTTTCGCAACCTCGCCGGGCTCGAGATCAAGCCGCTCGCCGCCGGCGAGGCCTTTGCCGGAGAATCGCTCGCGTTCTCGCTCGCGCTCGCCTCCGGTGCGGTGGCGCGGCGCGCGATCGAAGTGCGTGCCGCGGGTGCCGTCGCGACGGCCTCGCTCGTCCCTGGGACGACGCAGGCGGTCGTGCTGCAGGTGGCGACGACGGCGCGCGGCCACGTCGCGCTCGGACGCATCACCGTGTCATCGGACCAGCCGCTCGGCTTGTGGCGCGGCTTCGCTTACGTCCACTTTCCGCTTGCCGGCGTCGCGTTTCCGACGCCTGAGCTCAACGCACCTCCGCCTCCCGCCGGAGCCGAGGGTCCCGGCGAGCGCGCGACGGGGTCGAGTGCGGATTCGGACCTTGCCGGCCTGCGCGAATATCGGCCGGGCGATCCACTGCAACGCGTCGCGTGGAAGGCGGTCGCCCGCGGTGCAGGATGGTTCAGCAAGGCATTCGAAGGAAGCGGCGGACACGGCACGGTCGAGCTCGCGTATGCATCGCTTCCGTCGGCGCTGACCGGCGATATGCGCCTGTCGCGGCTGACCGCGTGGGTGCTTGCCTGCGAGCGCGCGGCGCGGCCGTTCGCGCTCACACTGCCCGGGCAGCGCCTTCCGCCCGCGCTCTCGCGCGAGCACCTGCGTGAAGCGCTGACCGCGCTGGCGCTGTTCGATCCGGGTACGCGGTGATGCCGGCACCCGCACGCCAGCTCACGGCGACGCAGATCCGCGCGCTCGGCGTGTTTCTCGTGTTGGCGCAGTTGCCGCTCGTCGTGCACCTGCCGATCTGGGTTGCCGCGTTCGGCCTGTTCCTCGTCGCACTGCGCTTCGCGCTCCTGCGCCGCGACGAGCGGCTCGCACGTGCGCGCCCCGCGCGCATTCCGTCCTGGGCGCTCGCGCTGTTCGCGATAGCGATCGCGCTGGCGCTGCGCAAGTCCTACGGCTACTTTGCCGGGCGCGACCCGTGTGTCGCGTTCCTGTTCGTGCTCGCCGGGATCAAGTTCCTCGAGATCAGGACCCCGCGCGACGGAACGCTGCTCGCGTGCCTCGCGATGTTCCTGGCGGTCACTCCGTTCTTCTATTCGCAGTCGATGCTCGGCGGAGTCGCGATGCTGCCGGCCGTCGTCGCGGCGGGGGTCGCCCTCGAAGCGCTGGCGGCGCGCGCACCGGACGCCGCAGAGATCTCGACGCGCAAGCGGTGGATTCGAAGCACCGCGCTGATCGCGCAAGGACTGCCGATCGCCGCCGGCCTGTTCCTCGTCTTCCCGCGACTCGCGACGCCGCTGTGGGGACTTCCCGCCGATCACGCTGCCCAGACGGGGCTCTCCGACCGCATGGCGCCGGGCTCGATCAGCGAGCTATCGCTGTCCGACGCGGTCGCATTTCGAGTGAGCTTCGACGGGTCGCCGCCGCGTCCGCAGGACCGCTACTGGCGGGGGCCGGTGATGTCGCTCTTCAATGGCCGCGAGTGGCGTGCGCTCCCTCCCCGTCCGGGCGGGAATCTCGCGCGCGGCGAGCGCAGGATCCGCTACACGGTGACGCTCGAGCCCGACGACCACCGGTGGCTGTTCGCGCTCGACCTGCCGTCATCGTTGCCGGTGGCCGACAGTGGCGACGCGACACCCGTCGCTGCGGGCGCCGTCGCCGGCCTCGCGCGCGACCTGCAACTCATCGCACGCACGCCGGTGACCCGACCGCTGCGTTACGTGCAGGAATCGATCCTCGGTGACCGCCACGCGGTCGCGTCTGCCGACGACCTGCGCATCGATGCGCGGATGCCTCCGGGAAACCCGAGAGCCGTCGCATTCGCGCAGGTGCTGCGAAGCGAGCATCCGGGAGATCGCGACTACATTGCCGCCGTGCTGCGCTGGTTTCGCGATCAGCCGTTCCATTACACGCTGCAGCCGCCGCTGCTCGAAGAGCATCCGGTCGACGCGTTCCTGTTCGATACGCGCCGCGGCTTCTGCGAGCACTTCGCCAGCGCGTTCGTCGTGCTGCTGCGTGCAGCGGGGATTCCGGCACGGGTCGTCACCGGCTACCAGGGTGGCGAGATCAATCCACGCGGCGGCTACATGATCGTGCGCCAGTCCGACGCGCACGCATGGGCCGAAGCCGTCGTCGACGGCCAGTGGCAGCGCTTCGATCCGACCGCCGTCGTCGCCCCGTCGCGCATCGAGCGCGGCCTGTTCGGTTCGGTCCCCGCGACCGACCCGGTGCCGCTGTTCGCGCGCGGCGACACCGGCTGGATCAACGGCGTGCAGCTCGCGCTCGATGCGATCAATTACCACTGGCGGCGCAACGTGATCGAATTCGATCACGATCGTCAGCGCGCGCTTTGGCGCGACTGGGGACTCGACCGGTTTCCGCCGTGGCAGGCTGCGGCAGCCGCGACCGCCGTCGTGCTGATATGGGCCGGCGCGGTGTTCGCCGCGTTCGCCGCGCGGCGCAGACGCGGCGAGCGCACGGCGCGGCTGTGGAGCGCGCTATGCCGGCGCCTCGCGCGCGCCGGGCTTCCGCGGCCGGCCTGGGAAGGCCCGATCGCCTATGCGTCGCGCGCCGCGCATCGCTGGCCGCAGTTCGCGATCGCGTTCGGTGCGATCGGCAATGCGTACGCGATGCTGCGCTTCGGCCGGGTGTCGGACGACGAGCGATCCGCGCTCATCGCGACGCTCGCGCGCGCGATCGACGTGCTGCCGTCCGCGGCGGCGCTGCGCGCCGCGGCGCACGCGTCGCAAGCCTGATCCGCCACCGCGACTCGCCGCTAGCACGGTCGGCGCCATCGCGCCTCGCCGCCTGTGCGATCGGCGCCATCGCGCCTTGCGGGGTGTTCAGGAATGCTCGGACTCGGCAAACGCCTGCCGGGTGGGGACCCGGCGCGCCATCGCTCGACCAGGCTGGTGATTGGTGATGCGTTCGGGCTCGCTCGGCGCGCCACCCACCACGGCAGTCGCCTCCACTCGCATTCCTGAACACCCCGCGAGGCGCGACGCCCCGACCGCATACCGACACGGGGCGCGATAGCGCCGATCGCAATTCCCGCGGATTGCGGCTGCAGAGCACGCGACACGGAAGAAGGCTGCGACGCATCCGCTCGGCAACTCCGTCGCGCTCGGTGCGACATGCCGCGATCGGGCGGGCGGCGCGCGACCGCGCGAGTGGGAGCGCCTGCCGTCGCGGGTGGCGCGGGGAGCCCAGCACACCCGTATGCACGCCGGCAGTCGCACACCTGGCGAGGCCGCACCGGGCACCCGCAGGCAGGCGATTGCGGACGTCGAGTGCGGTGCGCGCCACCGCGCCAGAGCGCGGCAGTCGCAACGAGCGCGCGGCTACGCAGGCGGCAGGAACTTCTCCGGATCCATCGGCTTCCCGTACCGCCGGATCTCGAAGTGCAGCATCACCTTGTCGGCGTCGGTGTTGCCCATCTGCGCGATCTCCTGCCCGCGCGCGACCTGCTGTCCTTCCTTCACGAGCAGCGCACTGTTGTGCGCGTAGGCCGACAGGTAGGTCGCATTGTGCTTGATGATGATGAGCTTGCCGTAACCGCGCAGTCCCGAGCCCGCGTAGACGACTTTGCCGGCGGCGCTCGCATAGACGGGCTCACCCATCGTGCCCGCGATATCGATCCCCTTGAGGTTCGCCGAGTCCGAGAACTGTCCGATCACCTTGCCCTTCGCGGGCCACACCCAGCCGAGTTGATCGTCGGCAGCGGTAGCGCTGCCGGGCGGCGGTGCCGGCGAACCCAGCGACGGCGCCGCCGTGGCGACTTTCGGATTCGCTGGTGCTCCCGGCGACGCCGCTGAAGGTCCACCGGGTGCTGCCGACGGCGTCGCGACGTCACCGCTCGCTGCGGCGGCCGCGCCGGAACCGGTCGGCGCAGCGCCCTGCGAAGGTGCGGGGACGGAGCTTGCGGCGAGATTGAGCTCCCTCACCGCGCGGTCCGAATACGGGAGCTTGACGGCCCTGGGCTCGGTCTCGAGGCTTCCCGGAGCGACCGGTGTTGCCGATGCTGTCGGTCCCGGTGGCACGACTGCGGTGCCGGTCGGCGGCGCAGCACCGGTCGGCAGCGAGGCGCCGGCAGGCCCGGGCGCGACGCCCGCGGGCGGCACCGCCGAGGAAACGATCGGCGGCTCGACGCGAAGCGGCGTCACGGTGACGCCGGGTGCCGTCGGCGCGTTGCCGGGCACGGGGGTCGGCCCGACCTGCGCCGATCCTGCAGCGGCCGCCGCCGCGGCGGTCGAACCCGATGCCGCACCTGTCTGGCCCGGCGCGGCGAGTTGCAGCACTTCGCCGACGTAGATGCGATCGACGTTCGCGATGTGATTCCACGCCGCGAGCTCGCGGTAGTCGAGGCCGTGGTCGAGTGCGATCAGATAAAGCGTGTCGCCGCGCTTGACGGTATAGGTCGCGGCACGCCCACCGGCCTGCGACGCTGCACCGGGCGATGGCGCACCCGCGCGCTTCACCGCAGGACGCTCCTCGACGGGTGCGGGATTCGGCGTCGCGCAGCCGGCGACGATCGCTGCAGCGGCAATCAGCATTGCTGCGCTGCGGACGGCTCGCGCCGTCCGGCCGGCGAGAAGATGCGGGATCATGGTTGAAGCGACTGGCGCACCCGGCAAAGGTTCAGGCGAGACCGGAGAGGAGCGGCACGAAGCGAACGGCATCGAAAGTCTGCTCGCGTATCCCCGTCGATCCGACCTCGATCACCGTCAGTCGCTGCGTGCGGGGATCGTCGGTGTCACCGCCGGCGAGCGGCAGCACCATGCGGCCGCCCGGCGCGAGACATTTCAGCAGCGGCGTCGGCACGTGCGCCGTCCCTGCGGTGACGATGATCGCATCGACCGCGAGCTTCTCGTCGAGCTCGACGCTCCCGTCGGCGTGAGCGAGCCGCACGTTGCGGATCTTCAGCGCCTGAAGGTGGCGTCGCGCCTTGTTGACGAGCGCGCCGATGCGCTCGACCGTGTACACGGTTCCGGCGAGCTTCGCGAGGACCGCAGTCTGGTAGCCGCAGCCGGTTCCAATTTCGAGCACGCTGCCGAGCTCGCGGCCGTTGCGCGCGAGCTCGCTCATCCGCGCGACGACCCACGGCTGCGAGATCGTCTGGCCGTGCCCGATCGGCAGCGGCTCGTTGTCGTACGCCCGGATCGCCAGTGCCTCCTCGACGAAGATGTGACGCGGCACCGCGTTCATCGCCGCCAGCACCACTTCGTCGCGGATGCCTTCGGCGCGCAGGCGCTCGATCATCCGCGCGCGCGTCCGATCCGACGTCATGCCGATGCCGCTCGTGCCTCCGCGATTGCCGATGCCGGCTCCTCCCATCGCCAGTCTGTCCCCCGGTCTGTCCCCGCTCATGCCGGGCGCCGATCGAGCCACGCCGCGACGCCGGCCATCTGGTCCCGGTTCGTGAGATCGATCTGCAACGGCGTCACCGAAACGTAATTGTTCTGCACGGCGTGAAAATCGGTGCCCTCTGCCGAATCCGCCGCCGGCCCCGCTGCGCCGACCCAGTAGACCGTCTCACCGCGCGGCGTCTGCATGCGCACGACGTCCTCGGCCTTGTGGCGCCTGCCGAGACGCGTGATCCGATACCCGTTCAGCTTCTCCTGCGGCACGTCGGGAACGTTGACGTTGAGGAGCCACGGGCCCGCCGAGCGTTCCTGGTGGCGATCGAGAATTTCGAGCGCAACGGCCGCTGCCGTCTCGAAATGCGCAGCGGTCTTCGACGCGAGCGAGATCGCCACCGAAGGCACGCCGAGCAGAAATCCTTCGGTCGCCGCCGCGACGGTGCCGGAGTAGATCGTGTCGTCGCCCATGTTGGCGCCGAGGTTGATCCCCGAGATCACCATGTCCGGAAGATCGTCGAGCAGCCCGGTCACCGCGAGGTGCACGCAGTCGGTCGGCGTGCCGTTGACGAACAGGAAGCCGTTCGGCGCGCGCCGTACCGACAGCGGTCGATCGAGCGTCAGCGAGTTCGAGGCGCCGCTGCGATCGCGCTCCGGCGCGACCACGGTGACTTCGGCGCGCGGTGCGAGCACCGCAGCCAGATGTTCGAGCCCGGGCGCAAAGTAGCCGTCGTCGTTGGAAAGGAGAATGCGCATCGTCCTGTGCCGCGGCGCGGATTATACCGTGCACCTTTCGTCAACCGCTGTTGCGCAGCCCCGCGGCAAGACCGTTGATCGTCAGGTGGATCGCGCTCCGGGTACGCCGATCGGTCTCGCCCGCGCGGTAGCGGCGCAAGAGCTCGACTTGCAGGTGATTGAGCGGATCTAGATACGGGAAGCGGTTGCGAATGCTGCGCGCGAGCGTCGGGTTCTCTTCGAGCAGCGACTTCTCTCCGGTGATCGCGAGATAGTGCGAGAGCGTCCGCGCGTGCTCGGCGACGATGCGCGGGAACACGCGATCGCGCAGCGCCGGATCGGAAACGAGGTCGGCGTAGCGCGACGCGATGGCGAGGTCGGTCTTCGCGAGCACCATGGCCATGTTCGAGAGCATCGCGCGAAAGAACGGCCAGCGCCGTTGCATCTCGGCGAGCAGTCCCGCACGCTCCGTTCCTCCGTCCTGCCACGCGTCTACCGCGGCGCCGAAGCCGTACCAGCCCGGCAGCATCAGGCGGCACTGGCTCCAGCTGAAGACCCAGGGAATCGCACGCAGGTCCTCGATCCGGTTCGACGCGGTGCGCGATGCCGGACGGCTGCCGAGATTGAGGAGCGCGATCTCGGCGATCGGTGTCGATGCGCGGAAGTAGTCGACGAAGCCGGGCGTGCCGTAGACGAGCTCGCGGTACGCGGCGTGCGCGTGCGCCGAGAGTTGCTCCATCGCATCGTAGTACGCGCCGGCCCGCTCGCCGAGGCGCTCGGTGTCGCGCAGGCCCGCCTCGAGCGCGGCGGCGACGAGCGACTCGAGATTGCGCCGGCCGAGCGCCGGATCCGAATACTTGCTCGCGATGATCTCGCCCTGCTCGGTCAGGCGCAGTCCGCCGGCGACGCTTCCGGGAGCCTGCGCGAGGATCGCTTCGTGGCTCGGCCCGCCACCACGACCGACGGTGCCGCCGCGGCCATGGAAGAGCCGCAACCGCACGCGATGCTCGCCGAACGCTGCGACGAGCGCGCGCTCCGCGCGGTAGAGCGCCCAGTTCGACGTCACGTAGCCGCCGTCCTTGTTGCTGTCGGAGTAGCCGAGCATCACCTCCTGCAGGTCGCCCGCGCTCGCGATGAGCGCGCGGTAGGCGGGGATCGCGAACGCGGCGCGCATCACGTCGGCGCAATGCGCGAGATCGTCGATCGTCTCGAACAGCGGCACGACGTTCACTTGCAGCGCACCGGGCAGCGCGAGGCCGACTTCCTTCAGGAGCACCGCGACTTCGAGGATGTCGGAGACCGACTGGCATTTCGAGATCACGTAATTCGCGATCGCCTCGGACCCGTAACGCGCGCGAAAGTCCGCCGCGGCCGCAAGGATCGCGAGCTCGCCCGCGGTGCGCTCGGAGTAGCGCGCCCACGGCGCGTGCAGGAGCCGCGGGGTGCCGAGCTCGCGCACGAGCAAGGCGACGCGATCGGCCTCGCCGAGCGTCGCGTAGTCGGCCGTTTCGCCGGCCCGCGCGAAGAGCTCGCCGACGACTGCCTCGTGCACGTCGCTGTTCTGGCGCAGATCGACCGTCGCGAGATGAAAGCCGAACACGTCGAGCGCGCGCCGCAGCGGGTCGAGACGCTGCGCAGCGAGCGCCTCGGCGCCGTGACCGGCAAGCGAGTCCGCGATGACATCGAGATCGGCGCCAAGCTCCTTCGGCGTCGCGTACGCGGTGGCCGCGACCTGCGGCGGCGGTTGCGCGTCGATGCCGGCGAGCTCGCGCGCCGTCGCCGCGAGCCTCGCGTAGACGCCAATCAGCGCCTGCCGGTAGGGCTCGTCGCTGCGATGGGGATTGGTGTCATGGGCGCTTGCCGCGAGCTCGAGCAACGCCTCCGACGGGCGCACGAGGCGCGTCGACAGCGACAGCTCGCTGCCGAGTCGGTGAATCTCGGAGAGGTAGTGCGATGTCGCGACGGACGACTGCGCGCGCATCGCGTAGCCGAGCGTGTCGACGTCGACGTAGGGGTTGCCGTCACGGTCGCCGCCGATCCACGAGCCCATGCGCAGGAAGGCGGGCGCGCGCCAGCGTGCGCCGTCGCCCGTATCGAGCAGCCGCTCGAGCGACGCGTACAGGCGCGGCACCTCGGCGAGGAACGTGTAGCGGTAATACGCGAGTCCGTTGTCCACCTCGTCGCGCACGCGCAGACGCGTGAGGCGAAGCATCGCCGTCTGCCACAAGCCGAGGATCAGCGCCTCGAGCTGCGTCTGCGCTTCGACCAGCTCCTCGGGAGTCGTGTCGGCGCGATCGCGCGACGCGAGAATGCGCGCGATCTCGCGCTCGGCGTCGAGGATGCTGCGGCGCTGCACCTCGGTCGGGTGCGCGGTCAGTACCGGGCTCACGAGCGCCCCGTCGAACCAGCCGCGGATCGCATCGACGCCGAGGCCCGCTTCGCGCAGCACCGCGAGCGCCGATGCGAGGTCGCCCGGCCGCGCCGGCGATCCGGCCATCGCGTGGATGCGCCGGCGCCGGTTCTGGTGCACATCCTCGGCGAGGTTGGCGAGGTGCGAGAAGTAGCTGAACGCGCGCACCACGTCGAGCGCCGCGCCGATCGGCAACGGGTTCAAGAGCGCGACGAGCTCGGCGCGCGCCGAGCCCGCCGCGGCTTCGTCGCCGCCATCGGCTTCGGCGCGGCGGAAGCGGATCGCGGTGCGCCGGATCGCCTCGATGCGCTCGAACGCCTCGGGTCCGGCGTGCTCGCGCAGCACGTCGCCCAGCACGCGGCCGAGCAGCCGCGTGTCCTCGCGCAGCGGCACATCCTTGTCCGCCGCCGCGTCCGGTGGCTCGGCGGCAGCCGTTTCCGAAGTCATCGTCGCAACCGCCCGAAAGCCCTGCAGCGGCAATGCTAGCATTGGCTCCCCGCCCAGCGCCCCATGTGCGATCCCGCCGAGCGCCCGATGTCCGGTCCCGACATGCCTCAGTCCGGTTCGCTGCGCGAGCACGCGCGGCGATTGCGCCGGGTGCCACTCGCGCGGTTGTTCGAGGCCGATCCCGGACGTGCCGCAGCGCTCGCGTTCGGATGGCAGGACTGGTACGCCGACCTCTCGAAGCTGCACGTCGACGCCGCGGCGCTCGCGACGCTCGTCGACAGCGCGCGCGAGCGCAATCTCGAGCACTGGATTGCGGCGCTCTTCGCCGGCGAGAAGGTCAACCTTTCGGAGCAGCGTCCCGCACTCCACCCGGCGCTGCGCGCACCGGCTGCCGAAGCGGTCGTCGTCGACGGTGTCGACGTCATGCCGTCGATCGACGAGACGCGCGTGCGGATGGAGGCGCTCTCGCGCGCGATTCGCAGCGCCTCGCGGCGCGGCGCCACGGGACGCCCGCTCAGGCACGTCGTCAACCTCGGCATCGGCGGCTCGCATCTCGGGCCGCAGCTCGCCTGCGACGCGCTCGACCCGATCGCGCAGGCAACCCGTCACGACGAGCCCAACGTGCCTTCGGTGCGCTTCGTCGCCAACGTCGATCCGGCGGAGCTCGCCCGCGGCGTGGCGGGCCTCGATCCGGCGGAGGTTCTGTTCGTCGTCACGTCGAAATCGTTCACGACGGAGGAGACGCTCGCCAACGCGCGCGCCGCGCGCGTTTGGCTCGAGCGCGATCGAACCGTCGGCGACGGCGCGTCGATGCACTTCGTCGCGGTCACAGCCCATCCCGCTGCGGCGCGGGACTTCGGTGTTCCCGACGACGCGATCCTGCAGATTCCGGAAGGTGTCGGTGGACGCTATTCGCTGTGGTCGGCGGTCGGGATTACCGTCGCAGCGAGGCTCGGCTGGCCCACGTTCGCGCAGCTTCTCGACGGTGCGCACGCGATGGACGTGCATTTCCGCTCGACGCCGCTCGCACGCAACCTTCCCGTCGTGCTCGGGCTCGCCGGATGGTGGAACGCGTGCTGGCTCGGCCACGCGCAGCGCGTCGTCGTCCCTTATGCACGCGCACTCGCGCGGCTGCCCGCGTGGCTGCAGCAACTCGAGCTCGAGAGCAACGGCAAGAGCGTCGCACGCGACGGTGCGACGCTCGATGGTCCCACCGCCCCGGCGGTCTGGGGCGACGTCGGCACCGACAGCCAGCACGCCTGGTTTCAGTGGCTGCACCAGGGCAGCCACGAGGTTCCGGTCGAATTCGTCGTGCCGGTCGCGTTGGCCACTGCCGCCGGCGTCGACGACGCGCGCTGGTCCGCGGCCGGCGATGCGCGCTGCTCCACGGCCACCCGGCAGCGCGTGCTCGTCGCGAACGCGCTCGCACAGGCGGAGGCGCTGATGCGCGGTCGCGACGCCGAATCGTTGCGGCGCGAGCTCGCCGGCCACGGCCTCGAAGGCTCGCGCCTCGAAGCCGCCATCGCCGCGCGCCGCTGTCCCGGCAATCGCGCGTCGACGATGCTGCTGCTGCCGCGAATCGACGCGTTCACTCTCGGCGCGCTGCTCGCGCTCTACGAGCACCGCACGTTCGTCGAAGCCGTGATGTACGGGATCAACCCGTTCGACCAGTGGGGCGTCGAGATCGGCAAGGCGCTCGCCGGCCCGATCGACGCAGCGCTCGCCGGCGATGCGTCGGCGATCGCCGCGGCGGACGCGTCGACGCGCCTACTCGTCGAGAAAGCGCGCGCGCTCGGTCAGCTTCCCCGGCGCGGCAGCGCTTCCTGAGCCGCGCGGAGTTCCTCCGCGAGCCGCGTCACCGCCGCGGCGTAGAGGCGACTGCGGTTGTAGCGCGTGATCGCGTAGAAGTTCGGAAACACGATCCAGAGGCTCGCCGGCTCGGTGGCGGGAATTGCGGCATCGGCCGCGCGAAGTGCCGCCGCGGCCGCCCCGCCCGCATCGGTCACAGCAGTCGCGGCAGAGACCGGGTCTTCCTCGAGCATCAGCACTCCGACCGGCTGCGGCGTCATCGGCACCGGCATGCGGTCGGCTCCGACGCCGTCCGCGTTCCACGCCTCGAGCGGGCGCCGCTCGCTGATGCCGCCGTCGAGACGCGCCATGATGGCGCCGCGCGCGGATTCCGCGACGATCGCGCGCGACCACACCGGCTGGCCGCGCAGCCAGTCGTGGCGCGCGAGGTAGTTGGCGACGCTGCCGATCGAATCCGCGGCGCTCTGCCAGAGATCGATCTTCCCGTCGCCGTCGTAGTCGAGCGCGTAACGCCGCACGTTGCCCGGCATGAACTGCGGCAGCCCCATCGCCCCCGCGTACGAGCCCATCGGCGCCGGCGCCGGCAGCTCCTGCTCACGCGCGAACAGCAGGAACTCGCGCAACTGGCCGCGGAAGTACGAGGCGCGCCGCGGATAGTCGAAACCGAGCGTCGACAGCGCGTCGAGTACCCGGTAGCCGCCGGTATTGCGTCCCCAGTAGGTCTCGATGCCGAGAATCGCGACGACGATCTCGGCGGGCACGCCGAATTCGTCCTCGGCGCGCGCGAGCGTTGCCTCGTTCGCACGCCAGAACTCGACGCCGACGCCGATCCGTCCAGCGTTCAGGAACCGCGGTGCGTACTCGTACCATTTGGGCGGTGCGACGAGCGGCCGGTCCATCGCCTCGATGATCGTCGGGCGAAAGCGCGCCTCGCGGAACGAGCGAACGAGCTTCGCGCGCGAGAAGCCGTCGGCGGCAACCAGCTCGTCGATGAAATGCCGCACGTCGACGCGGCTACCGTAGCGCCCGGGGCCGGTGCGCGCGTGGGCGTGGCGCTGGCGCGCGAGTGCCGCGCGCGGGAGCGACCACGGTCCGCCGAGTGCGGCGAAGAGCGCGAGCGATCGCGCTAGAAGGCGGCGGCGATGCTTTACGATCACGATGGACGGAGCACGGCGTCACGCGGCGTCAGTCGGGAACGTACGGCGGCGTGCGTCGAAGCATTCGCGACCGATGGTATCATCGCGCGCCGCGCGAATCGCGCTGCAGGTCCCCGTCAAGGCGCTTGCTTCTCGTGTCGCTCCACCGCCTCTATCCGCTGTTCCGGCCGCTCTTGTTCGCTGCCGATCCGGAGCTGGCGCACGACGTGGCGCTCGCCGGTCTCGACGCGGCCGCGCGAGTCGGCATCGCGCGCATCGCGGCACCGCGGCTCCCAGCCGCTCCGGTCGAAGCGATGGGCCTCTCCTTCCCCAATCGCGTCGGCCTGGCGGCAGGCCTCGACAAGAATGCCGCACATCTCGACGGACTCGCGACGCTCGGCTTCGGCTTCCTCGAAGCCGGAACGGTGACGCCGCGCCCGCAACCCGGCAACCCGCGCCCGCGCCTCTTCCGCCTCACCGACGCGCAGGCACTGGTGAACCGCCTCGGCTTCAACAACGGCGGCGTCGATGCCTTCGTCGCGAACGTCGGGCGCTCGTCCTGGCGCGGAATCCTCGGCGTCAACATCGGACGCAACTTCGATACGCCGAACGAGCGCGCCGCCGACGACTACGTCGCGTGCCTGCGCGCCGTCGCCGGCTGCGCAGCGTACGTGACGATCAACGTGTCGTCGCCGAACACACGCGGCCTGCGCGATCTGCAGGCCGCGGACGCGCTCGCGGCGCTCCTGCAGCGCATCGTCGCCGAGCGCGACCGGCTGGCCGACGAGCTGGGCCGGCACCTTCCGCTCGCGCTCAAGGTGGCTCCGGATCTCGATGACGAGGCGCTGCGTGCGATCGCGGCGCTCGTCGTCCGCATGCGCATCGACGCGGTGATCGCCACCAACACGACGATCGCCCGCGACGGCGTCGAGGGAATGCGGCACGCGTCCGAAGCCGGGGGATTATCGGGAGCTCCTCTCGCGGCGCGCGCCCTCGCGGTGCTGCGGGTGCTCGCGAAGGCGCTCGACGGCGCGGTGCCGATCATCGGGGTCGGCGGCATCATGAGCGGCAGCGACGCGCGCGATCGCATCGCCGCGGGCGCGACGCTGGTGCAGCTCTATACCGGACTCATCTATCGCGGGCCCGAGCTCGTCGCCGAATGCGTGCGCGCGACGGCAACCTGACGCGTCAGTGCTGCGCGGTCGCTCCTGCGAGCCGCTCGACGAGCTCGTTGTTCGCGGCGAGCTCGTCGGCGGTGCCCGAGTAGACGACCTTGCCGTCGTCGAGGATGTAGGCACGATCGGCGACGCCGAGCGAGAGCGGAACGTTCTGCTCGACCAGCAGTACCGAAAGCCCTTCGTCGCGCATCGTGCGCACGACCTGCATCACTTCCTGGACGATCAGCGGCGCGAGGCCCTGCGACGGCTCGTCGAGCAGCATGATCCGCGGATTGAGCAATAGCGGTCGCGCGATCGCGAGCATCTCCTGCTCGCCGCCCGAGAGCTGGCGCCCGAGCTGCCCCTTGCGCTCGCCGAGCCGCGGGAACAGCTCGAACACGCGGTCGAGGTTCCACTTCCCCGGCCGCGCCTCGGACACCATCAAATTCTCGAGCACGGTGAGATGCCCGAAGATCTTGCGCCCCTCCGGAACGTAGCCGACGCCGAGGCGTGCGATGCGGTAGGCGGGCCAGCGCGTGACGTCGTTGCCGAGCATCGTCACGCTGCCGCCGCGCGCCGGGGTGAGCCCCATCAGCGCGCGCATCGTCGTGGTCTTGCCGGCACCGTTGCGGCCGAGCACCGTGACGATCTCGCGCTCGGCGAGGGTCAGCGACACGCCGTGCAGGATGTGGCTCTTGCCGTAGAAGGCTTCGACACCCTTCGCTTCGAGTACGTTGTTCATCGATGACTCCGGGCGCCGCACGCACGTCGCACCGCGACCGCTCGGCGGATCATGCGGGCTCGCCGAGGTACGCCGCGCGCACCTTCTCGTTGGCCGAGATCTCCGCGGGCGTTCCCTCGGCGAGGAAGCGCCCCTGGTCGAGGACCATGATCCGCTGCGCGATGCCGAACACGATGCTCATGTCGTGCTCGATGAACAGGATCGACAGCCCGCGCTCGACGTGGAGCCGGCGCACCAGCTCGACCATGTGCTCGGT
>DASVWR010000068.1:0-14704 GCA_036393115.1 Casimicrobiaceae bacterium | reverse complement strand
GACCAGCATGAAGCGCCGGATCTCGCGCACGTCCCACAGGTGCGGCCGGCGCAGCTCGCCCTCGTCGACGCGGTCGAACGGAATCGCGGTCTCGGAGAGGTCGTAGAGCAGGTTGTTGAGCAGGATCTGAACCGGCAGCATCGGCAGGAACGGGAGGACGAGCGTCGCTGCCGCCATGCTCAGCATGTTGCCGAAGTTCGAGCTCGTCGCCATCATCAGGTACTTCATGATGTTGCCGTACGTGCGGCGTCCTTCGATGACGCCGTCGCGCACGACGCCGAGGCGCCCGCGCGTGAGAATCACGTCGGCCGCCTCGCGCGCGATGCCGGTCGCTCCCTGCACCGAGATGCCGACGTCGGCGGCGTGCAGCGCGGGTGCATCGTTGATGCCGTCGCCGATGAAGCCGACGACGTGGCCGCGCGCGCGCAGCGCCTTGATGACGCGCGTCTTCTGCGTCGGGGAGATGCGACAGAAGAGCGTCGTGCCCGATGCGGCGGCGGCGAGCGCCTCGTCCGACAGCGCGTCGATCGCGGGGCCGGTCAGCGTGCCCGCGACCGCGAGGCCGATCTCGCCGCACAGATGCTGTGCGACGCGCGGGTCATCGCCGGTCAGGATCTTCACGGCAACGCGCGCGCGGGCGAGAGCCGCGACCGCCGCGGCGGCGTCGTGGCGCGGGGGGTCGGCGAAGCTCACGAAGCCGAGAAGAACGAGCTCGGCTTCGTCCTCCGGCTCGACGTGCGCCCTGGCGTTCGCGAACGTTCGCATCGCCACGGCGAGGACGCGCAATCCCTGGCGGCCGAGTGCTTCGTAACGCGCGGCGAGATCGTGCCGCGCAGCCTCGTCGAGCGGCGTCACCGTGCCGTCGCGCGCGGTGGCCGCGGCGCACGCCGCGATCACGTGCTCGGGCGCGCCCTTCACGATCAGGCTCCGCTCGCCGCCTGGGTCGACGACGAGCACCGACACGAGCCTGCGCTCGAAATCGAATGGAGCCTCGTCGACCTTGCGGTATCCGCCGGGGACGCCTGTCTCGGCGAGGATCGCGTCGTCGAGCGGGCTGCGCACGCCGGTGGCGAGCGCGCTGTTGACGGCGGCAAGCTCGAGCACCCGTCGCGGAGGCCCGAGCGTGCCGTCGTCGACCGCGGCGACGCGGATCGCGGCTTCGGTGAGCGTCCCGGTCTTGTCGCTGCACAGGATGTCGATGCTGCCGAGCGCATAGATCGCCGCGGGGCGCTTGACGATGACGTGGTGCGCGGCAAGGCGCAGCGCGCCGCGCGCAAGCGTCACCGAGACGATCATCGGCAGAAGCTCGGGTGTCAGGCCCACCGCGAGTGCCACGGCGAACACGAACGACTCGAGCCATGGCCGGTGGAAGAGCGCGTTGACGAGCAGGACGAAGAGCACCAGGAACAAGGTCAGGCGCAGGATCATCATGCCGAAGCGGCGCAGGCCGCGCTCGAGCGGATACTCGGGCTCGGGCGCCGCCAGCTCGCGCGCCACGGCGCCGAGCGCCGTCGCGGGGCCGGTGACCTCGACCTCCAGCGTGGCGGTGCCGCTCGTGACCGCACTGCCCATGCGAAGCGCGCCGCCGTCCGCGGTCGCCGCGGCGGCGGTCTTCTCGACCGGATACGATTCACCGGTGAGCGCGGCCTCGTTGACGAAGAGCCGGTCGGCGACGACGAGACGACCGTCGGCAGGCACGATGTCTCCCGCCTGCAGCAGCACGATGTCGCCCGGCACGATGTCCGCGACGGGGACGGCGCCGCGACGCCGATCGCGCAGCACGACCGCGGTCGCCGCGATCGTCGCCTGCAGGCGTGCGAGCGCGCGCTGCGCCCGATGCTCTTGCGCGAAATCGAGAGTCACGCTGGCGATGACGATCGCGAGGATGATCGTCATGCTCGCCACATCGCCGGTCCAGCCGAGAACGACGCTCGATGCGACGAGCAGCAGCACCAGCGGATTGCGGAAGTGCAGCAGGAATTCGATCGCCGCAGCGCGGCGGCCGCGGGGCGGGATGACGTTCGGGCCGCAGCGCGCAAGACGCGCGCGCGCCTCGTCGCTGGTGAGGCCCGCAGCGGCGGCGTCAGGCGCTACGGCGATGTCGGCGTCCAGGGCGTACCCGTCGGGGGTCTTTCGCGCAGCGATCATAGGAAGCGAGCCTCGCATCGGCGTTGACGGCGGTCAACGCCGCCATCGCGCGCTGCTCACGCGGCGAGGTCGGGCTCGCCGCAGCGCGAGAGGATCGCTGCGCGCGCGCGCTCGCGGAGCTCCACGGCGGCGGACCAGTCGCTGCCGGCCGGGCGCTCGGCGGGCGCGAACGCGACCCGGACCAGGTGGCGTTCGGGGAGCCGCGCTCCGTCGCGCAGCACCGAGCGGGTACCCTGGAGCACGGTCGGAACGATTTCGGCGCCGGTGGCGGCTGCGACGCTGAAGGCGCCGAGGCGAAACGCCGCGAGACCCGGCGCGCGGGTGAACGTCCCTTCGGGAAAGAACACGATCGACGACCCCGCCGCCACGGTCCGCGCGACTTCGGCCGTGTCCTCGATGCCGCGGGACGCGTCGACACGCTCGACGAAGCAGGCGCCGAGCCGGCGCAGCACGAAGGCCATCAGCGGCGCGCGCGCGAACTCGCGCTTCGCGGCAAAGCGAACGCCTGCCGGCAACACCGCCGTCAGCACGATCGCGTCGACGTAGCTCGCGTGGTTGACGGCGTAGATCGCGTGCCGAGGCGATTCGCCGACGTCGTCGCGATCGACGTCGACGCGAATGCCGGAAAGCGCGAGGAGGAGGCGCGCCCCGACGCGGGCAAGCCGCGCACGCGCCGCCGCGGCCGGCACGACGGCAAGGAGCGCGAGACCGCCCGCGGCGACCAGGCCGAATACTGCGAGGGCGTAGACGCCGTAGGCGACCCGGAGCGTCGCGCGCAGGCTGCGCCGTGCCGCTGCGCCTGCCGACGTGGCGAGGAGCCGCGTGATCTGCAGCCACACCGCCGGCCGCGGCGCCGCCAGGAGCCCCCTCTCGTACAGGTCGCGGCACGCCGACCGGCGGATCTTGCCGCTCGACGTCTTCAGCACCGTGCGCGGCGGCACCAGCACGATCTCCTCGGGCGGGCCGTCGAGCCAGGCGCTGGCGACGCGCGCGATGCGCTCTTGCAGCGCACGGCGCACGGCCGGATCGGTCGCGTGCGTCTCCACCACGACGACGACACGTTCGGAGCCGGCCGCGGGATCGGGCGTGCCGAATGCCGCGACGCACCCTTTGCGCACACCGTCGAGGTCGCCGATGGCGGCTTCGAGGTCGTAGGGATGGATGTTGTGGCCGCCGCGCTTGATGACGTCCTTCGCGCGGCTGGTGACGAAGAGCTCGCCGTCGGCGATGTAGCCGAGATCGCCGGTATCGAGCCAGTCGCCGCGAAAGAGCGACGCCGTTGCCGCTTCGTTGCGGTGATACCCCGCGGTGGCCGAAGGTCCGCGGAACTCGATCCGACCCTCGCTGCGCGGCGCCGTCTCGCGGCCGAGCTCGTCGACGATCCGGATCGCGTGGCCCGACAGCGGCAGGCCGCAGGCGACGACCTCCTGCGCCGAGGCGCAGTCGGCGCCCGCGGGTCGCGCGGCGCCATCGCGGGCGAGCGCGACGGCGTCGATGCGGTCGATGCGCGGGCCGCGCTTGAGCGGCGGGAACGCGAGGCCGACCGCCGATTCGGCGAGGCCGTACACCGGGGTGAGCGCGCGGCGATCGAAGCCGTAGCGCGCGAAGCGGGCCGCGAAACGCTCGAGCGTCGCCGCACGCACCGGCTCGGCACCGTTGAATGCGAGGCGCCAGCAGGAAAGGTCGATGCCGGCGAGATCCGCGTCGCGGATCTTCGACGCCGCGATCTCGTACGCGAAGTTCGGGCCGGCCGAGATCGTCGCGCGAAAGCGATGGATCGTCTGCAGCCAGCGTGACGGGCGCGCGAGGAAGCTTTGCGGCGGCATCAGCGTGAGCGGAACCGCATAGTAGAGCGAGCCGAGCCACGCGCCGATCAAGCCCATGTCGTGATACAGCGGCAGCCAGCTCGCGAACCGATCGGCCGAGCTCACCCCGGCAGCAGCACCCATCGCGCGGATGTTGGCGAGCAAATTGGCATGCGTCAGGACGACGCCCTTTGGGTCGCCGGTGCTGCCCGACGTGTACTGCAGCATCGCCGTGTCGCCGGCGGATGGCGCGCGCGCCAAGACGGGATGCGGATCGCCGTAGAGCGCATCGACGCCGAGGACTGCGCCGAGCCGCGGCAGCTGCACCCGTACGATCGCGCCGACGAGCATCGCCTCGCGCACGGTGATCAGCAGCCGCGCATCGGCATTGGCGAGGATCGCCGCGCGCCCACGCACGTGCGCTTCGATATCCGATCGGCGTGTCGGCGGATACAACGGGACGGGGATCGCGCCGGCGAGCATGGCCCCGAGGAAGGCTTGGAAGAACGCGATCCCCGTCGGCAGCATCAGCGCCACCTTGTCACCGGGCGCGATGCCGCGGGCGGCGAGCCCACGCGCAACCTCCTGCGCTTCCTGCCAGAGCGCACCGTAGGTTCGCGCGGCAAGCGGCACTTCGCCGTCGACGAGGGTCAGATGCTCGCGCTCGGGATGTCGTTCGACATGCCAGGCCATCGCGCTGACGAGGGTCGCGGCTTCGGTGGGGGCTCCGACGATGTCGAGTCGAGCCGGCGCTTCGACGATGATTGCCGGTGGCGCCGGCGCGCGTCGGGCCGCGGCGATCGCGTCGACGAGATCGCGCGGCGTGCGGGCGCTGAGCGCAATCTCGCCCGGAAGGTGCAGGTCGAATGCGCGCTCGATGCGCAGCCCGAGCTCCATTCGCGACAGGCTATCGAGACCGAGCTCGCGGTCGATCGCATCGTCGAGGCGCACGTGCGGCGCTGCCGCGGCCGGCCGCAGCTCGCGCAGCATCGATGCGATGATCCCGAGCAGACGCTCGGCGACGGCGCGCGGCTCAGCCTCCGGCGCGCGGCCGGCGAGCCCGGTCACTGCGGCAGTGCGGCGGCGGGACGCGGCAAGCCGCGGCGGCGCCTACAGACCGCTGCGGCGCGCGCGCGCGTCGAGCTCGTCATCGCTCTGCCGTGCGACGACCGCACGGGTCGGCCGATGCGCCGCGACGCGCAACGCGGTCATCGTGATGACGGCTGCGCCTGCGAATACGATCAGCATGATCGAGAGCATGGGAACCTCCACCCGCTTAACGTCGGACCACAAACTCCTGCGCGCGTTCGCGCATCGAGATGCTCGAAAGCTCGGCGAGCGGCAGCGCAAGCTGATGCAGGAGATCGTCGAGCGTGACGATGCCGACCAGGAGCCCCGCGTCGTCGGTCACCGGCATTCTGCGCACGCCGTGCTGCACCATCGCGCGCACGACCTCGGCGTAACTCGATCGCTCGCGCGCCGTGACCAGCGGACGGGTTTGCAGGTCGCCGAGCCTGATCGTCGCGGCGTCGAGCCCGGGGGAAAGTACCTCGACGACGATATCGCGATCGGTGACGATGCCGATCGGGCGCCTGCCGCCGTCGACTTCGTCGGCGATGACGACGTCGCCGACGTGGTTGTGGCGCATCAGATGCGCCGCCTCGAGCACCGTCGCGTCGCGCCCGGCGCAGACGACATTCGGGTTGCAGTAGTTGCCGATGCACATGGGCGAGCCCTCGAGTCGACCGATTGGGCGCCGGCAGGCGCCGCACCAGCGAATCATCGGAGAGGACGGCTGCTCACGGGTTGATCGCGGTCAACGAGCGGCCCCGCCGTTCGCGTAGATTCGATCCGATCGTCGGGGGTGCGCATGGTCTATCGGAACCGGATCGAGGCCGCCGAACGTCTGGCCGAAGCGCTCGCGCAATGGCGCGGATCGAGGCCGCTCGTCGTCGCGATCCCGCGCGGAGCGGTTCCGATGGGTGCGGTGATCGCGCACCGGCTCGACGGGGACCTCGACGTGGTGCTGGTGCGCAAGCTCCACGCCCGCTGGAACCCCGAGCTCGCCATCGGGGCGGTCGACGAGCGCGGATGGACCTGGCTCGCGCCGCACGGCGAGCGCGTCGGCGCGACGCCGGACTACATCGAGCGCGAGAAGGGTGACGAGCTCGCGATCCTGCGCGAGCGGCGTGCGCGCTACACGCCGGAGCGCGCGCCGATCGATGCGAAGGATCGCAACGTCATCGTCGTCGACGACGGTCTCGCGACCGGAGCGACGATGATCGCGGCGCTGCATGCGATGCGTGCGCGTGCGCCGCGCTGGCTGATCTGCGCGATCCCGGTTGCGGCCCCCGAGGCGCTGGAGCGGGTGCGCCCGTATGCCGACGAAGTGCTGTGCCTCGAAACGCCGGAGTGGTTCTACGCCGTCGGGCAGGCCTATCACGATTTCACGCAGGTTTCCGACGACGAAGTGATCGCCGCGCTCGGTGCAGCGGCTGCACCGGGAGCGCGGTCGTCGCCTTCGGCGCGTGAAAGGGAACGTCGATGACAACGAAGATCCTGCGCTTCCATCACGACGCGCGCGAGCGCGTCTGCCGGGGGCTCGCGACGCTGGCGAGCGCGGTCGAGGTCACGCTCGGCCCGCGCGGACGCCTAGTGATGCTGCAACGCTCCTGGGGCGCGCCGCTGGTCATCAATTCAGGCGTCGTCGTCGCGAAGGAGGTCGAGCTCGAGGACCCGTTCGAGAACCTCGGCGCGCAGCTCGCCCGCGAAGTGGCGGCGAAGACCTCGGAGACCGCGGGCGACGGCACGACCACGGCCACCGTGCTCGCGCAGGCGATCGTCGAGGAGGGGATGAAGTACGTCGCCGCCGGCGTCGACCCGATGGATCTTAAGCGCGGCATCGAGGCGGCCGTCGGCGCGCTGATCGAAGAGTTGAAGCGCAACTCCCGTCCCTGCTCGGGCAGCCAGGCGATCGCCCAGGTCGGCACGATCTCGGCGAACGCCGACGCAGCGATCGGCGCGATGATCGCGCAGGCGATGGAGCGGGTCGGCGAGAACGGCGTCATCAAAACCGAGGACGGTCGCGGCACGACCAACGAGCTCGAGGTCGTCGAAGGCATGCAGTTCGACCGCGGCTTCCTGTCCCCGTATTTCATCAACGATGCCGAGAAGCAGCGTGTGGTTCTCGAAGACGCCTGCGTTCTCATCCACGACAAGCCGATCACCAACATTCGCGTGCTCCTGCCGATCCTCGAGCAGGTCTCACGCGAGAACCGACCGCTCCTGGTGATCGCCGAGGATGTCAGCGGCGACGCGCTGGCGACGCTGGTGGTGAATGCGCTGCGCGGCATCCTGAAGACCTGCGCCGTCAAGGCCCCGGGCTTCGGCGACCGGCGCAAGGCGATGCTGGGAGACCTCGCGGTCCTCACCGGCGCGACCGTCATCTCCGACGAGACGGGCCTGGCGCTCGACAAGGCGACGCTCGCCGAGCTCGGCCGCGCACGGCGCATCGAGATCGACAAGGACGACACGACGCTGATCGGCAGCGCGGGCGCCCCCGAGCGCGTACGGGCGCGGCTCGAGCAGATCCGCAACGCGATCGCGGAGGCGAAGAGCGAGTACGAGCGCACCCAGCTCGAGGAGCGCGCGGCGCGCCTTTCCGGGGGCATCGCGCTCGTCAAGGTCGGGGCGTCGACCGAGACCGAGCTCAAGGAGAAGAAGTCGCGCGTCGAGGACGCGGTGCACGCGACACGCGCGGCGGTGGCGGAAGGCATCGGCCCCGGCGGAGGCGTCGCGCTGCTGCGTGCGCGCCGTGCGCTCGACGATCGGCATCCGGCATCGATGGGGCAGCAGGCCGGCATCAGGATCGTGCGCCGCGCCGTCGAAGAGCCGCTGCGCCGGATCGTCGCCAATGCCGGGCTCGAGCCGGCGGTGATCGTCGAGCGCGTCGTCGAAGGCGACGGCGCGTTCGGCTACAACGTCGCCACCGGGGAGTACGGCGATATGGTCGCGATGGGCGTCATCGATCCGACCAAGGTGACGCGGCTCGGACTGCAGAATGCGGCGTCGATCGCGAGCCTCATCCTCACCACCGACTGCGTCATCGTCGAGCGGCCGAAACGCATCAGCCGTCCGGGTGCGGAAGCACCCGACGAGATGCTGCACGGAACGTAGACGCCTTTTCCCCCGCACTGCGGAGCAGCGGGTAGAGCTCGGCGACGGGCCGGGTGTTGAGCACGTTCGCAGGTTCGAGCCAGCCGCGCCGCGCCTGGCCGATGCCGAGGCGCAGGTTGCCAAAGTCGCGCGTGCTGTGCGCGTCCGAGCTGACCGCGACGAGCACGCCCTCGTCGCGGCATATCCGGCAATGCAGGTCGGTGAGATCGAGGCGCTCGGGGTGCGCGTTGAGCTCGAGGTGGACACCCCGCGCCTTCGCCTTGCGCACGATCGCCTGCATGTCGACGTCGTACGGCTCGCGCTCGCCGATGAGGCGGCCGGTCGGGTGGGCGAGGATGGCGACCCACCGGTTATCGAGCGCGCGCAGGATCCGCTCGGTCTGCCTCGCGCGGGAGAGCTCGAAGCGCGAGTGGACAGCGGCGACGACCACGTCGAGGCGCGCCAGCACGTCGTCGGCGAGATCGAGCGAGCCATCTTCCAGGATGTCGACCTCGATGCCGTGCAGCACGCGAAGGCCCTGCGCATCCGCATTGACGCGCGCGATGGCGCCCGCCTGGCGCGCGACGCCGGCCGCGTCGAGGCCGTGAGACATCGTCTGCCGGCGCGAGTGCTCGGTGATCGCGACGTAGTGCCAGCCGAGCGCCCGTGCGGCCGCGACCATGTCGTCGAGCGTGTCGCGCCCGTCGGTGAGGCTCGTGTGGGCGTGGAGATCGCCTTCGAGATCGGTGAACTCGACGAGCCGCGGCAGCGTGCCCGCAGCCGCAGCGGCGATCTCGCCGCGATCCTCGCGCAGCTCGGGAGGGATCAGCGGCAGCCCGACCGCCCGGTAGACCGATTCCTCGGTAGCTCCGGCGATCTGTCGCTCGCCGCGATAGACGCCGTATTCGTTGATCTTCAGTCCGCGTTCCTGCGCGAGCCGGCGCAGCGCGATGTTATGCGCCTTCGACCCGGTGAAGTAGACGAGTGCCGCGCCGAAGCTCGCCACCGGCACGACGCGCAGATCGACCTGCAGCCCGCCGCGCAGACGCACGCTCGCGCGCGTCGCTCCGCGCGCCGTCGTCTGCTCGACTTCGGCGTAGCGCGCGAAGCGGTCGACGATGCGCCGCCCGGCGCTTCCGGCGACGACGATGTCGAGGTCGCCGACCGTCTCGCGCATGCGCCGAAAGCTGCCGGCGACGATCGCGCGCCGCACGGCGGGCTCGCCGCGCAGGTACTCCACGAGCGCCTGCGCGTGCTCGGCCGCCGTGGCGAGCTTGATGCGCCGCTCCTTGGCGAGGTGCGCGGCGATCGCGCTCTCGATGCGCCGCTCGGTGGCCTCGCCGAAGCCATGGACGGCGCGTATGCGCCCGTCGCGCGCGGCGCGCAAGAGCTGCTCGGGCGTGTGCACGCCGAGCTCCTGCCAGAGCAGCTTCACCCGCTTCGGACCGAGCCCCGGCACCTGCAGGAGTTCGGTGATCGCCGGCGGCATGTCGTGGCGCAGCGTGCGCAGCAGCTCGCAGCTCCCCGTGTGCACGATCTCGGCGATCTTCGCGGCGAGATCCGTGCCGATGCCGGGAAGCCCGGCAAGCGGCAGACCGCGCGCAACGCGCGTCGCGACGTCGTCGGGGAGCTCCTGCAGCGTACGCGCCGCATTGCGGTAGGCGCGAATGCGAAACGGATTCGCGCCCTGGATCTCGAGCCGATCGGCGATCTCGTCGAAGGCCGCCGCAACGGCGAGGTTCGCGACCGGCATGCCCGTGCGCGCCGTGCTCCGCCGAGCGTGCTCAGCCGCCGCCGCGCGAAGGCTCGATCAGCGTGTGGTCGACCTCGGCCTCGGCGTCGCTCCAGTCCTCGAGCTCGCTGCCCTCGGCGAACCCGCGGTCCTCGAGGTGGTGGAACGCCGTTTCGCTGATCAGCCGATGCCGCAGGTCCGCGTCGAGAGCATCACCGGCGCCTTCGGTGAACGGCTGCTCTGCCGCGGGAGCCGGGTCCGCGGCTAGGATCGCAGGATGGGACGGCCGGCGCGTCGCGTGACTTGCCTTCGCGTGCGGGCGATGCAGTCGCTTCGCTGCTTGTCTGCGTTTCATGGGTGGGCGTCCTTGTGGTGACCCGATGGATCGATTCCGGCATGCAGCAATGCGAGCTCGAGGTAGCGCCGCGCGCGTGCGCGCCAGCGGTCCTCGTCGCGGACCGAGTCGTCACCCAGGTGGCGCACCGCCAGCATCGCCCGCGTGCACGCGCGCATGCTCTGATAGAAGTCGACGAGGGCGGCGGGCGGGTGGTCGCCGGTGAGCTCGCCGTACGTCTCGAAGATGACCTCGCGCGCCTCCGGCGCACCCAGACGCTCGCATTCGAGCGCGAGAAAGCCGAGCTCGTCCGCGGCGTCGACGACCCGCAGTGCGCGCGCGAACTCGAGCGAGTCGATGATCTTCGGGTCGCGTTCGAGGCAGATGTGCTCGGGCCTCAGGTCGCCGTGACCCTCGACGATGCGGAAGGCTCGTACGCGATCGACGAGCCAGGCGGTGTCGCGCACGAACGCACGCTGCCAGTCGATGATCTCGCGCACCATGGGTTGCGCCAGGCGTGCATCGGCGCGCAAGAGATCGCGCTCGTGCTCGGCGATTGCGTCCTGCAGGTGGCGGCGGTAGTCGTCGCCGGCAACGGTCACCGGACCCGTTTCGCGGTAGACGCGAGCCAGCAGCCGGACTACGCCGTCGAGGCTGCAGGGGTTGAAGCGACGCGTGGCAATCACCCGATCGAGCATCAGTTCTGCGGGCAGGCGGCGCATGCGCACGAGCCAGTCGACGGCATCGCCGTCGCCGTCGACGCACAACGCACCGGCGGCGTCGCGCCGCAGCGGCACCACGCCGAGATAGACGTCGGCGGTGAAACGCCGATTGACGCGCAGCTCCTCGATGCCGTTGCGCTCGCGGCCTTCCGGCGTGCGCAGATCGACGTACCGATTGAACACCGGCTTCTTCAGCTTCCAGGCCTCGTGCTCGGTGAGGAACACCCAGGACGCATGGGTCTCGACGGGCTCGACGGTCATCGTCCCATCGTAGGTGTCGGGATGCGACAGGAGCTGCACCTTCGCGGCGAGCGACGCGTCGACGGCTGCCGCAGGGCCCGGACGCGCGGGCGGCGGCGCGGGCATCGTGATCCGCTCGACCACGCGGCGCCAGATGCCCGTCGGCGTCCCGCCGAAGTTCGAGCCATCGGTCCTGCATGCGATCGTGTAGCGCAACTCGTCCGCGTCGAGGGGCTGCTCCGATTGCAGTTGATGCGCGAGGACCTCGGTACCGGCTTCCGAGATATCGTCTCCGCCGGTTGCGCGGGCAACGACGCGCGCCTGCAGCACCGCCGGCGCGGCGCGGCAGTCGACGACGACGAACGCCACACCCTCTGCGACAGCGCGCTCGCGCGCTAGATCGCGCTGCCACTTTTGCAGGAACGCGCCGTCGACGAGCGCGATGAAGCCGCCGGCGATGATCGATTGCGCACAGGAGAGGACGTGCTCGTAGGTTTGCCGCGTCATGTCCGCGGCGTAGGGCCCGGCATCGAGCGCCGCACCGGAGTGCGCGTTGCGCGCGAGGCCCGCGAGGCGCTTGCGCTCGGCGTCGGTGCGCACGCGGATGGCGCCGGTGCTCTCGACCAGGGCGAGCGCGAGCGTACTCTTGCCGCATCCGCTCGGCCCGTGCATCACCGCGAGCGTGCGCTGCGCAGCGGCCGTATATCGTGTTGCGAGGCGCAGGTACTGGCCGAGCTCGCGGCGCGCCGCGGTCCGGTCGTCACCGGCAGGCAGCTGTGCGGCGCGCAGGCACGCCACCTTGGCGCGCACCATCGCCCGGTAGACGAGGTAGTAGCGCAGGATGGCGCAGCCGGCGTAGTCACCGGAGGATTCGAGGTACGCCGACACGAAGCGGTGCGCGAGGTCGGGCCGGCCGCGGTGCTCGAGGTCCATCGCCGTGAACGCGATCTCCGACATCGGGTCGATCCAGCGCATCTCTTCGCTGAACTCGATGCAGTCGAACATCGTCGGCTCACCGTCGGCGAGCACGACATTGGCGAGATGGAGATCGCCGTGACATTCGCGGATCGCGCCGGTCGCATGCCGCTGCGCGAGCGCGTCGAGCCGCGTCGCGTGCTCGGCGCGCGTCCAGCCCTCGAGCGCCGCGACGGTGGCGCGGTCTTCCCCGGCGTGCGGGCCGATGATCGCGAAGTTATCGAGCGCCAGCCGCAGCACGCGCTCGGGGAGCCCGTGCGGGGAAGTCCCGGCCGCACCGGGTGCTGTGCGATGAAACGCCGCGACCTCGGCTGCAAGCGCATCGACGTGCGCAGCCTTGAGCTCGTTGCGCGCGAGCACGCTCGACAGGAGCGCGTCCTGGGCGAATTCCCGCATCCTGACCGCGTATTCGACGGCGGGGCCCGGTCCGTCGAGGCGCGGTCCTGTACCGGACGTGCCGATCGCCACGACGTCGAGGTAGATCCCGGGCGCCAGTCGCCGATTGAGCCGCAGTTCGTCACAGCAGTACCTGTGGCGCGCGGCGAGACTGCTGAAATCTAGGAACGGCAGCCTGACGGCCTTCTTGATCTTGTACGCGTGGCTGCCCGTCAGCAGAACGAACGAGATATGCGTCTCGATCACCCGCGCGCCGTGGGGACCGAGCACGCCCGGCGCGCAGAGCTCGCGGACGAGCCGCGCCTGCGCAGCGAGATCGGGCTCGAGTGCGACGAGCTCGATTCCGCCGCGTGGGACGAAGGTGGAGCGAGTGCCCGACAGCGGCGAACGCGCGATGGCCGTCGTCTCGCTGGCGGTCGAGCGAAATCCCTGCACGGCGCCGGCGGTCATCGATCCCCTCACACGAGAAGGCGCGCAAGGCGCTTCTCTGGCAGCCTAGCGGCGGTCCGCGGGCATGGGGTTGATCGGCGTCAAGGCTCGGTCGGACCGCCGTGGCGACGCGCCCACTGCCATGCCTTGGCGATGGCGATCCGGATCGTCTTGCCCTCTTCGGTTCCCTCGTCGAGCAGCGCATTGGCGATTTCGATCGCCTTCTCGCGCACCGGCGACGGCAGATTCTTCATTGACGACGGATACCAGGTCGACGTCCAGGGCATGACGATTCGCTCCCGCAGTGGCGATCTCCCGGGCTGGCCCGCTGACTCGCACGCGGAGCTTCGTCAGGCAGCACCACCGCGTGCATAGTTCCGAAAGAACCGCGCGTAGAGCACGAGGTAGCTCGCCTGCAACGCTGCCGCAACGAAGAACGGAGCGCGCAGCATCCCTGCGCTCAGCATGAAGCCGGCGACGAGCGGGCCCACCGCGCGGGGAATCTGAATCGAGACGTTCTGCAGGCTCGCGGCGAGGCCGCGGCGGTCGTGCGTGAGACCGACGACGAGCGCCTGGCGCACACCGGCGGTGCCCTGATTGAATCCCGCGCGGAGCGCGTAGAGCGCCGCCGCGAGCGGAAACGCCGGTACGAGAGGGAGCGCGATCAGCAGCCCGAGCCCGACGCCGCGCATGATGACGACGGGGCCAATGAGACCGTAGCGGCGGACCATCTGCCCGGCAATCACCGCCCCGATCGCGCCCAGCACGAAGCTCGCGGCGAGCGCGGGGCCGATCGAGCCGGGTCCGCGCTGAAAGCGCAACGCGAACCAGTAGGCGATGAGTGGCGCGATCATGCCGATGCCGAGCCCGTTCAGCGTGTTGGCGACGACGAGCCGTATCAGCATCGCATTCTCGCTGCGGCGGCCGCGCGGGCCCGCCGCGATCCGTGCCGGCGGATCGCGCGACGGTTCGCGCAACCCCGCGACGAGCACGAACGCAGCGACCGAGCCGGCGAGCGAGAGCAGGAAGAGCGGGCGGTAGGCGAGCACGCCGCCGAGCGGCCTGACCAGCAGGTCGACCCCTCCGGCGAGGAGCGCCCCGAGCGCCATGCCGCCGAAGCCGATCGCGGCGTTCGCACTGAACACCGCGCCGCGCCGGTGCGGGGGCAGCACCTCCGCGAGCCAGGCCTGCTCGAGGGGTCCGAACGGCCCCGCGCTGCCGTTCGCGCCGCGACCGAAGCTGCCGACGATTGCGGCACCGACGAGCACCGGCGGCCAGGCGGTGACGAGCGCCGCGAGGGCGGCGGCAGCCTGCAATGCTTCGTAGACGAGCAGAAAGCGCCGGTAGCCGCGCCGATCGGAGAGCGGCCCGAAGGCGAGCGTCAGTATTGCGCCGACCAGAAGAGCCGCTGAGAGCGTCGCACCGATCTCCGGGGCGGACCAGCCGAGCGCATGCAGGTAGAGCGCGAACGCCGCGACGAGCGCACCCTGTCCGATGCTGCGTGCGCCGCGCGCCGCCATCAGGCGCAGGACGGTCGGCGGAAGGTCGTGTGGTCGCATCGCTTCTCGCCGCAGTCTACTATCGGGCAGTCTCCCGACGACGAAGCGCGCATCGAACGCCACCATGCTGCTTGCTCCGACCCAGATCCTGCGCAGCCGCGCGAGGCAATTGCACCAGCGCATCGGCGGACGTCACTGGTTCCCACACGTGCCGCTCGCGATCCTGCTGGGCCTCGGCGGTTTCTGGCTGCTCGAAATCGAGCTCGGCC
>DASVWR010000067.1:0-4751 GCA_036393115.1 Casimicrobiaceae bacterium | reverse complement strand
ACGCCGACAACTGGTACGAGGTGCTCGCGCGGCCCGGCGTCGAGATCGGCCGCTCCAATCCGGACACCGATCCGTCGGGCTATCAGACGCTGCAGATGCTCGATCTCGCGGCCGCGCATTACCATCGGCCGGGCCTCGCCGAGGCGATCCTGAAGAACGCCCCGCAGACCAACATCCGCGACACCGAGACCGACCTCGTCTCGGCGCTGCAGATCGGCCAGATCGACTACCTCGCGATCTACCGCTCGGACGCGCTGCAGCACCACTTCGAGTACTTGAAGCTGCCGCGCGAGATCGATCTCAGCGACCCGCGGTACGCGGCCGACTATGCGAAGACCGTCGTGCACACGACGAACGGCGCGCTGACGGCGAAGCCGATCGTCTATGCGGTCACGATCCCGACCAACGCGCCCCACGCGGCCGCCGCAGCGCAATTCATCGCGTTCGTCCTCGGCGCCGAGGGCCGGGCGATCTCCGAGCGCAACGGCTTTCGTACGCTGTCGCCTGCCTACGCCGTGCACCGCGATCGCATGCCCGAAGCGCTGCGTGGACTGACGCGCGATTGGAAGAAGTAGCGGCGAGCCGCTTGCAGCCGTGCGGGCGCCGTGACGCCTGCGCGCCGGTGTGCGCCTGCACGTGATGCGCCGCTCTGCGCTGTTCCTCGTGTTCTGGCTCGCCGGAAGCCTGGCGCTCGCCTTCGTCGTCGTTCCGCTCGCCACGCTGATCGGCGAGCCGGGGATCGCCGGGGTCGTGCGCGCGGCAAGGCTGCCGGACGTCCGCGCGGCGATCGAGTTGAGCCTCGCAGCCGCCACGGTCACCGCCGCCGCCGCCGTGCTCGTCGGGGTGCCGCTCGCGTGGGTGCTTGCGGGGCGCACGTTTCCGGGCAAGGGCATCGTCGAGGCGCTCGTCGACCTGCCGCTCACCGTGCCGCACACCGTGGCCGGAATCGCACTCTTGCTGGCCTTCGGTCGCGAAGGCGTGCTCGGCGCTCCCGCCGCGGCGTGGCTCGGGCTGCGCTTCTGGGGGACGTTCGCCGGGATCGTCGTCGCGATGCTGTTCGTGAGCCTACCGTACCTCGTCAACGCGGCACGGATCGGCTTCGAGGAGGGCGTCGATCCGCACCTCGTCAAGGTGGCGCGCACGCTCGGTGCGCACCCCGGGCGCGTGTTCGTCCGCATCGCACTCCCGCTTGCGTGGCGCGGGATCATGGCCGGCGTCACGCTGACCTTTGCGCGCGCGATCAGCGAGTTCGCGGCCGTGGCGCTGATTGCCTACTACCCGATGACGGCGCCGATCACGATCTACGACATGTTCCTGCGCTTCGGTCTCGGTGACGCCGTCGGCGCGGCGGTGCTGTTCCTCGTCATCGTGCTGCTGCTGTTCATCGTGCTGCGCCAGTTCGCGTTCGGACGCGCCGGTCACCGGGGCTTCGGTCGGTGAGCTCCGACGGCCTCACCGTCAACGGCCTCGCGCTGAAGCTCGGCGCGTTCACGATCTCCGACGTGTCGCTTGCCGCCGCGCGCGGCGAGGTGCTGGTCCTGCTCGGGCCGAACGGAGCCGGCAAGAGCGTGCTCCTCGAAACGGTCGCAGGCTTTCACCGACCGCTTCGTGGCCGCGTCGAGATCGGCGGTCGTGACGTCACGCGCCATGCCCCTGAGGCGCGTCGCATCGCCTACGTATTTCAGAATTTCGCGCTGTTTCCGCACCTCACGGTGACGCAGAACATTGCGTTCGGCGCTGGCGCCGGTGGCGGGCACCGGGGTCCTGGCGCCGGTTGGGGCGGTGGCGGCGGACGCGGCGCCGGGCGCGAGCGGAGCGTCGGAGCATTGATCGAGCGCTTCGGCCTCTCGGCGCTCGCCGACCGCAGGCCGGGCGCGCTGTCCGGCGGCGAGAAGCAGCGCGTGGCACTCGCTCGGGCGCTCGCCACCGATCCCGAGCTCTTCCTCTTCGACGAGCCGTTCTCGGCGCTCGACGCACTGATGCGCGACAGTCTCCGCGACGAGCTCGCAGCGTTTCTGCGCGACGCACGCCTTCCGGCACTGTACGTGACGCACGACCACGCCGAGGCACAGGCGCTCGCCGACCGCGTCGCGATCGTCGACGGCGGGACGGTCGTGCAGGCGGGCGCGGCGAGCGAGGTGTTCGCGGCGCCGCGCAATGCCCGCGTCGCACGCCTCGTCGGCATCGAGAACGTCGTCGATGGCGTCGTGCGCGCGAACGGGGCTGGACTCGCGATCGAGGTGGGCACGCCGCCGGCACTCGTCGCTCCGCTGCGCGGGCGCCCATCGGCGGTCGGCACCAAGGTCGCACTCAGCCTGCGCGCGGCCGATCTCGCGCTCGGGCCGCCGGGTGGCGTGGCCGCGCCGGGCGACGTCGCGTTCGATGCGACGGTGCGCGACGTCGCACAGCAGGGCCCGTTCGTGCGCCTGCGCTGCGACGCTGGCTTTCCGCTCGTCGCCTGGGCGACTTTCGCGCAACTCCGCGAGCTCGCCATCGCTCCCGGCGCGCGCATCGGCCTCTCCTGTCCGCTCGCCGCGCTGCACCGCCTCGAGGACTGACGCGCCAGGGCCCGTTAACGCTGCCGGGCTGTCAGTGCCTGAAGAAGGCCTGCGGCAGCCACGTCGCGAGCTGCGGAAAGATCGACAGCACGACAACGAACAGCAGGATGATCACGATGAACGGGAGCACGCCCAGCACCAGCTCCTTCAAGCTGATGTCGGGCGCGATGCCCTGGATCACGAACAGGTTGAGTCCGACCGGCGGATGGATGAGCCCGGTCTCCATCAGGATCGTCATGTTGACGCCGAACCAGATCGGATCGAAGCCGTGGGCGAGCAGACCCGGCATGATCACCGGCGTCACCATCAGGATGATCGCGACCGGCGGCAGGAAGAAGCCGAGCAGCACGACGAGCAGGTCCATCCAGAACAGGTATTCCCACTTCGACATGTGCAGCGACACGAGCCACTGCGTCATGTCCTGCGTGATGTGCAGGTAGCTCATCACGTAGGTGAACAGGAACGACATCGCGATGATCATCATCAGCATGCACGACTCGCCGGCGGTGCCGACGATGATCGGCTTCACGTCCGACCAGCGCCAGCAGCGGTAGACGATCACGACCATCGCGATCGTCGCGAAGGCGCCGACGCCGGCGACTTCCGACGGCGTCGCGAATCCGCCGTAGAGAGTGATCATCACGACGGTGATGATCACGAGGAAGGGCAGCAGGCGCGGCAGCGACTCCATCCGCTCGCGGAGCGTGAAGTGCTCGCGCGCGATCGCGCCCGCCTCGCCCCGGCGGGATCGGTTGTCGCGATGGGCCTTGTAGCCGACCCAGACCGCGAACAGCAGTGCAAGCAGGATGCCGGGAACGATGCCCGCGATGAACAGCTGGCCGATCGACTGCTCGACGACGATGCCGTAGAGGATGAAGGTGATCGACGGGGGGATCAGGATGCCTAGCGTTCCGCCTGCGGCGACCAGCCCTCCGGCGAGACCGCCCGAGTAGCCGCGCTTTCTCATCTCCGGGATGCCCATCGCGCCGATCGCGGCTGCGGTCGCGGTGCTCGATCCGCACATCGCGGCGAAGATCGAGCAGCCGACGACGTTGGCGATGCCGAGTCCGCCCGGCAACCGGTACAGCCAGCGGTAGGCGGACTCGTAGAGATCGGTGGCAGCTCGCGTCTTCCCGATCGCGTCGCCCATCAGCAGGAACAGCGGGATCGCGAGCAGCGTGAAGTCGCTCATGCCGTGGTAGAGCATCTCGGCGAGATCGCTGATGTTCGCCGCGGGCATGAACCCGATCATGAACGTCACCGATACGACGCCGAGCGCGAATGCGACCGGCATGCCGGACAGCAGCAGCACCAGCGCCACCGCGACGAACAGCAGCGCGAGCTCGTGCGGCGTCACGATTCGCGCGCGCGCCGTCCGGCGCTGCCGCCGGCGATCGCGTCGACGACCTGCACCACGTATTCCGCCGTGATCAGCGTGAGTCCGGCGCCCATCAGCGCGTACGGAATCCACAGGTGCGGCGCCCACACCGAATCGGTGGTCCAGCCCTCGCTCCACGCCTGCCAGGCGTACTGCCACACCTTGATGCCGATGAACGCGCAGAGGAGCAGCGACAGGATGTCACCGATCAGGATGCGGCGCCGGTTCCAGCGCGCGGACATCACCGACTCCAGCACCTCGGTGCCCACGTGGCCGCGCCGCATCTGCGTGAAGCCCGCCGCGAGGAAGGTGGCCGCGACGAGGAGAAAGATGTTGAACTCGAGCGACCAGGTGTGCGGCGCCTTGAAATAGTAGCGCGACACCACCTCGTAGCTGATCGCGATACAGGAGACGACGATCAGCAGACCGCCGACGAGGCCGAAGAACGCGTTGATGCGCCCGACGAAGCGCGCGAATGCCCGCCACGCAACGTGCACGAGGAACCTCCGGAATTTCCTGGCGGGCCCCGCGACGACGAATCGTCACGGAGCCCGGGTCACTTCAGCCGCCGATCGAACCGGACCGCTGCCGCGTGGCGCGACGCAGGCGCCCGCTCACTGGACCGCGTTGGCCATCTCGATCAGCTTCGCGCCATCCTTCATCGAGTCGGCGAAGCTTTTCCACGCGCTCTTCTCGGCCAGCGCCTTCCATTCTTCGAACTGCTGCTCGTTCATGTCGTAGACCTTGTCACCGGCCTTGGTGAACACGTCCGCGACCTTCTTGTCGTCCTCCTTGCAGGCCTCGAGTGCGTAGCT
>DASVWR010000066.1:0-12253 GCA_036393115.1 Casimicrobiaceae bacterium | reverse complement strand
ATCCAGCGATCGCCCTGCTTCTCCAGCATCACGAGCAGCGGCAGATCGGTGAAACGCCGCGCGTAGTCGTCGAAGTACGGCACCGTGCGATCGACGTAGTACTCCTTCAGAATCACGTGCCCCATCGCCATGCCGAGCGCGGCATCGGTACCCTGCTTCGGGTGGAGCCAGAGATCGCCGAACTTGGCCACTTCGGCGTAATCGGGGGTGATCGACACGACGCGCGTGCCGTTGTAGCGCGCCTCGACGAAGAAGTGCGCGTCGGGGGTGCGCGTCTGCGGGACGTTCGAGCCCCACGCTACGAGGTACTGCGAGTTGTACCAGTCTGCCGACTCGGGGACGTCGGTCTGCTCGCCCCACACCTGCGGCGACGACGGCGGCAGGTCGCAGTACCAGTCGTAGAACGACAGAAGCGAGCCGCCGATCAGCGACAGGTAGCGCGCTCCCGATGCATGCGAGACCATCGACATCGCCGGAATCGGCGAGAAGCCGCAGATGCGGTCGGGGCCGTACTTGCGGATCGTGTAGACGTTCGCCGCCGCGACGATCTCCAGCGCTTCGTCCCAGGTGACGCGAACGAATCCGCCGCGGCCGCGGATCGACTTGTACTCACGCGCGTGATCGGGATTCTCGACGATCGACGCCCAGGCCTCGACCGGGGCCTGCGACCGCCGCGCCTCGCGCCACAGGCGCACGAGACGCCCGCGCACCATCGGATACTTGAGCCGGTTGGCGCTGTACAGGTACCAGCTGTACGACGCCCCGCGCGAGCAGCCGCGCGGCTCGTGGTTCGGCATTCCCGGGCGCGTACGCGGGTAATCGGTCTGCTGCGTCTCCCAGGTGACGACGCCGCCCTTGACGTAGATCTTCCAGCTGCACCCGCCGGTGCAGTTGACCCCGTGCGTCGAGCGCACGATCTTGTCGTGCTGCCAGCGCAACCGATACGCGTCCTCCCACTTGCGATCCTCGGTGCGCGTCTCGCCGTGCCCTCCGGCAAAGGGCTCGCGCTCGCGGGCGAGAAACGTCAGGCGATCCAGGAAATGACTCATGTCGACTCGCTCCGGTGCTGCACCAGCTCGACGCGGCGCACCTCGGTAATGTAGATCAGGATCAGCGACACCCAGACGATCCCGTAGAGGAACATGAAGCAACTCGAGCGGATCCGCGTGAAGTCGAGGGTCGCGCCCCACAGGATCGGAAGCAGGAACCCGCCGAGGCCGCCGAAGAGGCCGACGATCCCGCTCACCACGCCGAGGTTGTGCGGATACTCGTCGCCGATGTACTTGAACGTCGACGCCATGCCGAAGGCGAGCGACACGCCGAGCACGAAGATCAGAATCGTGAAGGGGACGATGCTCCACCCGAGCGCGAAGGTCTTCGGGCCGTCGATCGTCGCGATCGAAAGCTGCGTCGGCGGGTAGGACAGCAGGAACAGGGCGATCCACGCGACCCACAGCACCCACCAGGTGACGCTCTGCGCGCCGAAGCGATCGGCGAGCCATCCCCCGAGCGCGCGCAGCACGCCAGCCGGCAGCGCGAAGGCGATCGCGAGCGTGCCCGCGACGGTGACGTCGATCGAGTATTGCTGCACGTAATACGACGTCATCCACAGCGAGAGCGCGGTGAAGCCGCCGAATGTGAGCGAGTAGTACTGGCAGAGCTTCCACACGCGCCAGTCGCGCAGCACGGCAAGCTCGGAGCGAAGCGACGGCGCGCGCCGGCCGACACCCGGATCGGGAGCGCTCACGAGCCAGAACAGCACCGCCGTCGCGACCAGCGCGATGCCGTAGACGCGCGGCACCGCCTGCCAGCCCCAGGTCTCCAGCAGGCGCGGTGCGACGAACATGTTGAGGGCCGCCCCCGAGGTTCCGGCACCGAAGAAGCCCATCGCGAAGCCACGCCGCGATTTCGGGAAGAAGCGGGCGCAATACGGCGTGCCGACCGCGAATGATGCCCCGACGATGCCCAGCACGAGGCCGATCGCGAGGAACTGCCAGTACGCGGTCGCGTAGGAGAGTGCGTAAACGGGAACCGCGGCGACGAGCAGCAGCAGGGTCATCACGATGCGCCCGCCGAAGCGATCGGTCCACACGCCGAGCGGAAGCCGCAGCGCGGCGCCGAGCAGCACCGGCGTCGCCGTCAGCAATCCGAACTCGGTGTTGTTGAGGCCGAGCTCCCTGCGGATCGGGATGCCGATCACCCCGAGCATCATCCATACGGCGAAGCAGACGACGAATGCAAAGGTGCTGACGAGCAGCACCGGCCACGCCCGCGGCAGCGCACGCTCCACGTTCCCCGCCGGCGGGAGGACTGCCTCAGTCATCGTGCTCCCTGCGGATCACGATCGCTTCGCGGCGCGCCCGAGGATCACGTTACGCAGCACGACCGCTTCGTTGTGCTCGGTGTCGCGCGCGCCGTAGACGAGCGTGAGAGTCCCCTGGCGCGCCAGGCCGCGCAGGACGGCAACGCCATTGCGCTGCCCCGCGAGCTCGGATCGATAGCGACGCCGGAATTCATCCCAGTGCGATGGATCGTGGCCGAACCAGCGGCGCAGCGCGTCGCTCGGTGCGAGATCCTTCGCCCACGAATGGAGCGCCGCATCCCCCTTGCGCACCCCGCGCGGCCACAGACGGTCGACCAGCACTCGCGCGCCGTCGCCTGCCGCAGGTGCTTCGTACGCGCGCTTCAGCCGTACACGCGTGGCGGCAATGCCCGTCGCCAATGTCGATCTCCTTCGCGCCCCGCGGCCAATGCGCGGTGGTTCCGATGCCGATGCTACCGCAGAAACGCTGCGAGCGCAGGATGGGCGCGCAAGCGCGCGAGCTCCGCCGCATCGGGAAGCTCCGGTCGATCGCGCGCCGCGTCGACCATGCACAGGAAGCCGAGCGGGCTCTCCGCAGCCGCGCGGAACTGGTGCCACGTGACCGGCGCGACGGTCACGAGATCGAACGGCTCGACGGAAAATACCTTTTCGCCGACCAGCGCGGTGCCGCGTCCCTGAAGGATCAGCACCGCGTGCACGTGCCGATGGCGCTCGAGCGTCGAATGGCCGCCGGACGCGACCTCGAAATAGCGCAGCTCCCCGGCGAGATCGGCGCGCGAGAACAGCGTCTGGCGGGTGACGTCGCGAAAGGGTGCCGCGCCCGCGTCCTTGTAGTCGCGAAGCTCGACGCCCTCCCATCGAAATCCGCCCGACCGGGATCTGAAGCGCCGCAGCGGCGCGATCACGTCATCGCTCATCGCGAATGTCCCTTCACCGCCGCGACGAACGCGCGGCATCGTTGTTCGAGCTCGCCCGGCCCGGCGAGCAGGCTTCCGCCGACGAGGAGCATCGCATCGTCCCCGTAGACGCCGCAGACCTCGCGCGCTCGCGCGACGTCGATGCCGCCGGCCGGAACCGGCAGCGCGGGTGCGAGGCCGTGCCAGTCGCCGCGCGCTGCCGCCGTGATCGCCTCGCATTCGGCGAGCGGCAGTCCGAAGCGACCTCCGGCGTGCGGGAAGATCGTCGCATCGGCGCCGAACAGCCGGAACAGGCGGCCGAGAAGCAGCGGCCTTGCGATGCGCGCGCAACCGGCGAGCGCCGGGTGCGCAAGAATCGGCGCGCCGAGCTCCCGCGCGAGCACCGCGAGCGAAGCGACCCCGCTCACCATCGGAGCGAGCAGGAACATCCGCACCCCGCAGTCGCGCGCGAGCGCCGCGCGGCGAAGCATCGTTCGAAGATCACCCGAGAGCGACGGCGCATACAGGCAACGTCGCCCTGCGGCCCGATTGGCGTCGTCGATCGCGCGCTGAATGCGCGGAACTCGCTCGGCGAACGTGGCGCTCGCCTGGTCGGCGAGACCGTGATCGTCCTTGACGACGTCGATGCCGGAGCGCGCGAACACGCCGGCGAGCACGGCGAGGTCCGTCGCCGGCAGGCCGACCGGCTTCAGCGCCGTGCAGGTCAGCGGCCCGTGCGCGACCCCGGTCGCCGCGCGGATCCCGCCGATGCCCTGCGCGGGGCCGCCGAAGCGCTGCGCGAACTCCGTGGGGACGCGCAGGTCGGCAAGCGCGACGTCGTCGTGCAGCGAGCTGTTGCCGAACAGCATGTTGAGAAGCTGGCCCGCCTCACAGCCGGTGGTCTCGGCCGCGATCGCGAGCGTGACCTCGAAGTCACCCGTGTCATGATCCGCGCGCTCGCCTTCCCGGCGCCGGATGCCGATCACGCGAGCGACGACCTCGTCGCGTACGCGTCGATCGGTGACGGCCGCAAGGGGAAGCTCGACGCTCTGCTCGAGAGCGAGGGCTTCGGCGCGCGCCTCGATCGACGCCGGCGACGCGCGCACGCGATAGATCGCCTCGATCCAGCGTTTGTCCGCGGCGATGCCTGCAGACGCGCCTCCTTGCCCGCTCATGGCGCGATTCTAGTGCCCCGGGCACGCGAGCGCGAGGCAGCCGCGAGCCGGGCCAGCTATGATGCGAGCCTGCCATGGCCTTCTTCGACGCGTTCAACGGCGATGCCGACGGCATCTGCTCGCTGCACCAGTTGCGGCTCGTCGATCCGCGCGCGGCGACGCTCGTCACCGGGGTCAAGCGCGACGTCGATCTCGTGCGGCGCGTCGACGCGCAGCGCGGCGACAGCGTCACGGTGCTCGACGTCTCGCTCGATACCAATCGCGAGGCGCTCGTCGCGCTGCTCGAGCGCGGCGTGCGCGTCGACTACTTCGATCACCACTACGCCGGGACCATCCCCGGCCATCCGCGGCTGCATGCGGTGATCGATACGTCGCCTTCGGTGTGCACCGGCATTCTCGTCGACCGGCACCTCGGCGGGCGCGCGCGGGGGTGGGCGGTCGTCGCGGCATTCGGCGACGCGCTCGACGACGCCGCACGCGAGCTCGCAGGGTCGATGGCGCTACCGGGTGACGCGATCGACACGCTGCAGTCGCTCGGCGAGGCGCTCGCCTACAACGCGTACGGCGACGTCGAGAGCGATCTCATCGTGCCGCCGCTCGAGCTCTACCGCGCGCTCGGCGGATGGACCGATCCGCTGCGCTTTGCGCGCGAGGCAGGCGTCGTCGACGCGATCGATGCGAGCCGGCGCGACGACCTTGCCCGTGCGGCGGCGCTCGCACCGGCGCGGACGCTTGCTGGCGCGCGCGTCTTCGTCCTTCCCGATGCCGCGTGGAGCCGCCGCGTGCGCGGTATCCTCGCCAATCGACTCGCAGCCGAGGAGCGCGAGCTCGCGCACGCGGTGCTGACCCCGGACGCAGTAGACGGTTACGTGGTGAGCCTGCGCGCACCGGTGCTGCACCCCGAAGGCGCCGATCGCCTGTGCCGCGCGTTCCCGACCGGCGGTGGCCGCCGCGGCGCCGCAGGCATCAACCACCTGCCGCGCTCCGGGCTCGACGCGTTCATCGATCGCCTCGACGCCGCATGGCCGCGACCGAGCACCGCGGCGACGGCGTAGCATAGATGGGTATGATGTCGAGTGTGGAACCCCCGGCGGGCACGGCGAGCGCACCTACCCGCGCCCTGACCGAAGCCGAGATCTGCACGGCGATCGTCGCCACCACGGCCGACGCAGTGATCTTCGCCGACCGCGAGGGGCGCATCCGGTTGTGGAACCGCGGTGCCGAGCTCCTGTTCGGCTACACGGCAGCGGAAGTGCTCGGCTCGAGCCTCGACGTGATCATTCCCGAGCGGCTGCGCGACGCGCACTGGAAAGGCTACGATGCCGCGCTCGCGTCGGGTCACACCAAGTACACGAACCGCGTGATGACGACGCGCTCGATGCACAAGGACGGCCACAAGCTGTATGTCGATCTCGGCTTCGGGCTGGTGCGCGACGCCGGTGGCAACGTCGTCGGCGCGTTCGCCACGGGGCGCGATTGCACGGTGCGCCATGCTGCCGATGTCGAGCTCCGTGCGCGCGTCGCTGCGCTCGAAGCGGCCGGAACCGGACCTGGATAGGGGGAGCACCGCCATCGTTACCATCGTCCATCCCGTCGACGGCTCGGATTCGGCGCTGCGTGCGACCGACGCGCTGATCGCGCATCTCGACTGGTTTCGCGAGCGGCCAGTCATCGTCCTGGTCGCCGTGCACCTGCCGATCCCTTCCCTCCCCCACATGGGGACCGTGGTCGGGAAGGCCGACGTCGAGCGCTACTACGACGACGAGTGCGAAGCGATGCTGAAGCGCGCGCGCGAGCGGCTGACCGCGGCCGGGATCGCATACGAGGCGCGCAAGGTCGTCGGCCCGGTGGCGGAGACGATCGTGTCGGTCGCTGGCGAGACGCACGCCGACCTCATCTACATGGGAACGCGCGGGATGTCGGCGCTCGCCAACATGGCGCTCGGCTCGATCGCGACGCGGGTACTCCACGTCGCGCACATCCCGGTGGTGCTGATCCACTGAGCGGCGCGGTGACGCGCCGGTGGCGCACGCGCGACGAATCGAAGAAAAAGCTGACGCCCCCGAGGCCGGATCCTGGACGGATCTCGAGTCCCCGAAGGCGTCAGACCCCCTCCCCCACCTCACAACCACCTGGATGCGCGGCACGGGATGGCTCCCTAGCCGCGACCGGTCGGCGCTGCCGCACCGCCGGTTGGGTGAGGATAAGCGTCACTCCAGGGGTGTGAAAATCAGGGCAGCCCCTGCGTAATACCCTTATCGGGGAGGCTCCGGCATCAGGCCGAGATCCATCGCCATTCGATACATCTCGGCCATCCGGTCGACGCCGAGCTTATCCATCAGGCGCGCCTTGTGCACCTCGACGGTACGCGGACTGATCTCGAGATCGACCGCGATCTCGCGATTGTGGCGACCGCGCACGATGTGGTCGAAGATCTCGCGCTCGCGCGGCGTCAGGCGCCCGAGACGCCAGAGGAACGCCTCGCGACGCTCGGCGCTCGCACGCGCTTCGGCGGCGGCGGCGAGCGCACCCTCGATGGCCTTCACCAGAAGCGCCTCGTCCGCCGGCTTCTCGAGGAAATCGAAGGCCCCGGCCTTGAGGCTCGCGCGCGCGCTGGCGGCGTCGCCATGCGCAGTGAGCACGATGATCGGCATCGCGATGCCGCGTGCCGCCATGCGCGCCTGTGCGGCAAGACCGTCCATGCCGGGCATGCGCAGATCGAGCAGCACGCAACCCGCGTGCTGCGCATCGACGGCTTCGAGAAATGCCTCCGCCGTCGCAAACGATTGCGTCGCATAGCCGCGCAGCCCGAGCAGCAGCGCGAGCGAGTCGCGCACCGCGGCGTCGTCGTCGACGATGTAGATGATGACATCTCGTGCAGCAATCATCGTGGGCTCACCGGAAGCGTGAAGGCGAAGCTCGCCCCGCGCGCCCGACGCTCGTGCCAGAGCCGGCCGCCGTGCCCTTCGACGATCGAGCGGCTGATGGCGAGGCCGAGCCCCATGCCTTCGGGCTTGCTGGTGGCGAATGGCTGGAACAGGCTCTCGGCACCGGGCATCGAGACGCCGGGACCGCTGTCGGTGACGCTGATCCGGACGAATTCGGAGCCGTCCGGCGCGGCGGATATGTCGAGCCTGCGATCTGCAACGGGCATCGCCTCGAGGGCATCCATGGCGTTCGAGACGAGATTATGGAGCACGATCTCGATCTGCGCGGCCGACGCCGATACTCGCGGCAGCCCGGGGGCGCTCGACGTGGTCACGTGCACGCGCGCGCGATCGAGGCGCTCGCGCGCGGATTCCAGCACCGCGCCGATGACCGGAGCGACGGCGACCGGCATGCGCCGGCTCGAGCCCGGACCGAAGAACTCGCGCAGGTTGCGAACCACCTCGGCGGCGCGAGTCACTTCGCGCACCACCTTCTCCATCGTGCCGCGCAACGCCTCCTGCGTGGAGTCCTGGTCGGACAGCATCAGCTGGCAGGCCCGCGCGTAGCTCCCGATCGCTGCGAGCGGCTGGTTGAGCTCGTGCGCGAGCGCCGACGCCATCGCGCTTGCGCCGGCGAAGCGCAGGCCGCGCTCAACCTCGGCTTCGCGCTCGCGCAGGCGCCGCTCGACCTGCCGGCGCTCGCTGACCGCGAGACCAAGGATCGATCCGGTCAGCGCCACGGTGAGCAGGAGCATCTGGAACTCGAGCGCCGCACCGGCCGGATAGCCGGCAACATCCATCCCGACCATCATGCCGACCTGGATCAGCGCCGTCGCGATCACCGTTCCCTCGATGCCGCGGCGCATCGCGACCCAGACGAGCGGAAGGAAGATCGCGTAGAAGAGCTTCAGCTCCTCGGCCCACCCCGATGCGAACACGATCCACAGGATCGCGGCGATCGACCCCATCTGCACGAGGGCCTCGGCCGGGCGTCGCGCGAGCCGCGGGCGCGGATGCCGGGTCACGACGAGGAGCAGCGGCGTCGTCACGACGATGCCGATGAGGTCGCCGATCCAGTAGGTCAGTGCGTTGAATACGTAGGTGGTGGGAGGAAGCACCCCGGCGATCACGTACCAGCCGACGTACGCGAGCGCCATCACGGCGCTGCCCGCGGTCGCCGCGCCGACGAACACGGCGCCATCGCGGACGGTCGCGAAGTCCGGGTCGAAGCGCAGCCTGCGCGCGAGAACGGCCGCCGTGCCGGTGTAGACGACGGCGGGCAATGCAGCGGCCACCAGCATCACAACCACGCCGCCGTGCAGCCCGCGAAGAACGATCTCGGTCACGAGCGCCGCGACGAACAGCCACGGACCGTTCCGGGTTCCTGTACGAAGCAGCAGCGCGAGGCTCAGCCCCGGTGGAGGATTCCACGGGGTGATGCCGAGCGCCGCGACCGCAGGAAAGAGATCGGTCGCTCGATCGAGCGCCGCATACGCGACGACGTAGGCCGCGACGAGTGCGACTTCGCGAGCGCCGGCCCGCGGCACCGTCAGCCCGGCTTGCCGTCGAGGCGCGGCCGGGTCAACACCGGCCAGTAGCGAATCGCGTAGACCGCGTAGGCGGCTGACCACAGGCATCCCGAAACGATGATGGCATCGAGGTAGAACGCGGGAACGACGAGCGCGACGAAGACGCGCGTCAGCGCGGCAGCGGCGATGAGCAGATACGACGCCGTCTCGAAACCATCCGCGACGAGCGGCCTGCCGCTGTGGCCGCGCGCAGTGCGCGTCATCATGCCCATCGTCAGCATGCCGATCGCACCCGCGGTGAGCGCGTGCGCCGCGATCGGCAGCGGAATCGCGCCCAGCTCGGCCGCGGCGCGGAGCGCGAAGTAGACAGGGATCCACAGGTACCCGGCGTGGAGCACCCAGACGAGCGGAGCCCGCAGCGTCTGCCACGGTCGCCACAGCAGTACGCGCAAACCCAGCACGATCGCGCCGGCGATCAGGACGACGACGCGCAGCGCCGTCGGCGACGGGACGAGGTCGACCACGAGCAGCGCGACAGCGCACGCGGGTGCCAGGCGCTCGATCGCGGGATGGCGCTGCGGCGTCGATCCGGGAACGCCGTTGCTGGTGAACATCGGGATCACCCTGCCACCCATCACCGTCATCACGATCAGCACGACGTCGAGCGCGGCCTGAATGGCGTAGCGCTCGTCGGGGCCGCCGCGACCGATGCGCGCCCATTGAAAGAGCATCTCGAAGAGCGCGAGGCCGACGAGCAGCAGCGGAAAGAAATAGTTGCGGCGATTGCCGCTCTTCACGAGCGGGATCGCGATGCCGACGGCGATCGCGAGCGGAAACAGCGCATCGACGAAGGCGGTCGCCAGCGCGAATGGCGTCAGGGCGAGGAGCCGCCCGGCGAGCCACAGCGCGACCATCGCGGCGAGCGGCGCTCCCGTGGCCGTCGGCCGGCCGCTCCAGTTGCGTACGGCAGTGAGAAGAAACCCCGAAATGACGGCCAGCGCGAAGCCGAAGATCATCTCGTGCGCATGGCCCATCGGTCCATCGACGTACGCGCGCGGAAGCCAGCCTGCGTACTGCGCGACCCACAATGGCACCGACAGCGCAGCGAAGATGCTCGCGACGAGATAGAACGGTCGAAACCCGAGGCGCCAGAGCGCAAAGGGCGTCGCCTCAACCTGCCTCGCGGCAAGTGCGTTCAGATTGATGGGCTGGACCATGGCCGTGATCGCGCGCCTGGCCGATGAGACCGGGTCGCCAAGCCAGGTAGCGATTGTACCGCCCGCTCCAGCGGCTACCGACCCATCCGACGGGAAGCCTACCAACCGAATCCCGGGAATGGCGACTGGTAGCTCGAGACCCGGCCCGCGTCGGTGAAGAAGACCGATCCGCGTCCGGTGCCCGGATAGTAGTAGTACCAGACCAGCCTTCCGTCGAGCAGGAAGGTCGTCGAAGGCGTGCCGATCAACGCCTTGATCGCCGCCTCGTCCATGCCCTTGTCGATCTGATTCCAGTTCGCCTTCAACATCGCCTCGGGGCTCACGTAGTCGGGTTGCATCCCGGGCCGAGCCGCTGCGATCGGCGCGACGCGGCCGGGCTGCGGCGCCGCGTGTGCGGTGCCTGGAGCGGCCGGGACGGCCGGCGGTGCAACCGTGGCACCCGGTGCCGGTTGGCCGGTGCGTGCTTCGAGCGCACTCACTCGTCGCTGCAGGTCCTGCACCATCTCGAGCAGAGTCTTGACGTCCTTTCGCAGCGCTGCGTCGTCGGCTTCGGACGCTCGCGCGGCCGGCGTCCCGACAAGCGCGGCAAGCACGATCGCCAGAATCGCCGTTCGCGTGTTCACGCCCGGATCATTTCGATGCAGCGTAGACCGCTGCCGCCCGAATCTGCTCGTGGGTCATGCTGTGGGCGACGTTGTCCATGATCGGAGCGTTGGCGCGCGTGCCGGACTGAAACCCTTCGAGCTGGGCGATCAGGTAGTCCGCATGCTGCCCGCCGAGCCGCGGGAACGCGCCGTTACCTTGCGCATCCTTGCCGTGACACGACGCGCAGGCAGGCACGCCGTTCGCTTCGACGCCGTCGTTGTAGATCTTCGCCCCATCGGCCATCAGCGCCTTGTCGCCGGCCTCTCCGGGCGCGGGCTTCTGTGCCGCGTAGTAGTCTGCTAGACCCTTGATCGTCGCGTCGGAGAGCTGTGAAGCCATCCCCCACATGTAGGCCCGGGCATTCGGATCGCCGCGCTCGTGGCTGCGGAATGCGTTGAGCTGCAGCACGATGTAGGCCGCCTGCTGGCCGGCGAGGTTGGGAAACACGGACGAGATGCTCTGGCCGTGGGCTCCGTGGCACGCCGAGCACACTCCGGTTGCGAGCTCGGTCGCGTTCTGCTCGCCCTGCTGCGCCAGCGCCCCGTGCGCGCTTGCTGTAAGGACGGCGGCGGCTGCAAGTGCAAAGAACCGTTTCATCGTCGTTGCTCCGGTAATCCGCCCAGTGCATTGACTGCCATCGCGCCGTGCGACTGACGGCGCGAGGCGCTAGTAGTTGAACCAGAACAGCACGTACGAGGTGTTGTTGTCGCTCGCACTCCTCCCGTTTCCATCGTAATTCGAGCTGCCGCCATTGAACTTGCTGTACGCGGTGTACTGCAGCGCGAGCTTGGTGTTTTGGTAGGGAAGCCAGTCGAGCTCTCCGGTCCAGCCGTTGCTGTTCGGGCTCCCGTTGGCGAAGCCGACGACCGGAGCACCCGCTGGGTAGAGCAGCGCATCCGACGACCCGGTCGTCCGGAAATATCCGAGCGCGGCGCCGTACTTCCGCTGGTAGAGATAGCTTCCGCCGATCCGGAAGGTCTTGAGCGTGTCGGAAGCGTTGCTCGACGCGCCCGCACCGTAGGTCGCATCGAGCGTCTGCTTCTCGTCGATGTAGGTCGCCGTCGCCGACAGTATGTGGTCGTCGCCGATGTACTGATATTGAGTGTCGAGCGCCCAGTCGCTGTACTTGTTGGTCGGACCCGCAAGGGCGATCCCGCCGCCGGGATAGAGCCGTGCGACGACGCCATAGGCTCCGATCTCCCACGAGTGGCGACCCCATTGATGCTCGTAGGCAATGCGCCAGTACGGCGCAAGGTTGCGCACGACATTGGTGCTGGTGCTGTCGATCTGGGCCGCGGCTGGCGCGGAGTGGTATCCGCCGAGCTCCACATAGAGCGAGTCGTACAGATAGGCGTACGTGGTGAGGCCCGCGACGCCCGCGTCGACGAGCCCGCCGTCGAGCATCGTCACCGCTCCTGGCGACGGCGCGACGGAACTGCGCTGGTCGAACGGCACCTGCCAGGCCGGCGTCGAATTCCACGGATCCTGGACCGTGGGATTGTTGTTCAGGCTGAGACCCCAGAGGAAATTCTCGTTGACCG
>DASVWR010000065.1:0-38588 GCA_036393115.1 Casimicrobiaceae bacterium | reverse complement strand
TCGAGCGCGCGGGCGAGATCGACCACCGTCTCGACGCGCGGGATGGCGAGCGGATGCATCCTTCCGTACGCGGGACGCCGGTAGACGTCGTGTCCGATGAATACCGCGCGTCGCCGGGGTGCCCCGGTCGGCACGTTACTTCTTCCGCAGGAAGAAGGTGAATTCCTTGTTGGACGTCGACTGCTCGACCAGCGCATTGCCGGTCTGCTTGGAGAACGCCTCGAAATCCTTGATCGAGCCGGGGTCGGTGGCGACGATCCGCAGCACCTGGCCGGTCGTCATGTCGCCCAGCGCCTTCTTGGCGCGGAGAATCGGCAACGGACAGTTGAGCCCGCGCGCGTCGAGATCCTTGTCGAACTCCATGCTCTTCCTCCTGACGGTAGACCGGACGCGCTGACGAATCGCAGCGGCCGGCCTGCGCGGAAGCGATGGCTTCCCGCGGCCGGCCGGGACCGGATATTAGAAATGTCGAATATATTACGCCGGGGTGTCAAGCCCCGGCGCTTGCGCCTTGCCGGGCCCCGGCGGCGTTGCCGTCGAGGTGATCGGCGACGAGCTCGAGGAGGCTCCCCATGCCGCGCCCCCAGCCGAAATGGGCCTGGCCATCGTCGAAGCTCTGCCGGCAATTGCTGCAGCTCGTCACCATCGCGTCGGCGCCGGTTGCGTCGAGCTGCGCCATCTTGATGCCGAACGCCTGGTAGCGGATCTCGTCCGCGCGGTGGTTCGCGATCACGCCACCTCCGCCGCCGCAGCAGAAGTTGAGCGCGCCCGAATCCTTCGTCTCCCGGAGCTCGACGCCGAGCGCCGCCAGCACGTCGCGCGGCGCCTTGGTCGCACCGCCCCGGCGCGAGACCTGGCACGGATCGTGGAACGCCATCGATCCCGACGCGTGCCGCACCCTGATTCTTCCGTTCGCGAGATTCTCGGCGAGGAACTCGGAGATGTGCAGCACCCGGAACGGCAGCGCCCGTCCGAGCATGTTCGCGCCCTGCCAGCGCAGTGCCGAGTAGGCGTGGCCGCATTCGGGCACGACGACGATCTTCGCCGCGCAGGCGATCGCGGCATCGATGATCTTCATCGTCATCCGCCGCTGCCAATCGGCATTGCCGGCGAGCATGCCGAAGTTGGTCGCCTCGTACCCGGACGACGAGATCGTCCACGAGTAACCCGCGTGGTCCATCACCCGTGCCGTTGCAACCAGCGACAGCGGATACTTCATGATCTCGATCGACGAGAACGTGACGAGGACGTCCGCGCGCGGCAGGTCGACGTTGAAGGAGACCTCGTGCTCGTCGGCGAGCCAGTCGAGGCGCTCTTTCAGCACCGCGGGCGTTGCGCCGAGCGGACTGCCTTCGCGCGCCGCACGCTCGGACACCGCCCACAGCTCGTGCGGGACGAGCCCCGCCTTCGCCATGCCGTGGCGCGCGAGCCCGACGAGGCTCGCGATGTCGATGCCCATCGGGCAGGCGAGCGTGCAGCGCCCGCACATCGTGCACGAATCGTAGACGAGCTCCTGCCACGCCTCGAGCTCGTCGACGGTGACTTTCGAGCGCAGACCCAAGGCGCGGTAGAGCCAGGAAAACGGGCCGGCTTCACGGCGGTAGGCCTGTGCGAACGGCTCGAGCTTCCAGGTGGGCGTGTACTTCGCTTCGCCGGTCGCGAGATAGAACGGGCACGCTTCGGCGCAGTTGCCGCAGTGGATGCACGCCTCGAGCCACGTCGCGACGTCGCGGCCGTAATCGCGCGTGAACGCCGACAGCGCCGAGGCGACGCGGTCGGCGTCGCTGCGCTCGCCCTGGACGTCGTAGCGCACAGCGGGCTTCTTCACCGAGAGCCGCGGGCTCTCGAGGTCGAGCGGATGACCGAGGTCCGCGGGCTTCGGCGACGCGCGTTCGTCGAGCGGGCTCATGGGCTCGTCCCCTTGCGCGCGAACTCGGCGCCGGTTATGCCGCGCGACACGAACGCCATGAACGCGTGCGAGAGCTTGCCGAACGGAAGCCAGACGAGCAGGAGCTCGACCGAGAGCAGGTGGGCGGCGAGCGGCCCGGGATAGAGCGTCCCGTGCGGGTAGGTTGCGTCGAGCGGGAGCGTCAACACGGCCATTCCGGTCACGACCGGGAGCAGCGTGATCGCCCAGCTCGCGTAGTCGTCGAAGCCCGAGATCAGCCGCAGCACCGGCGACGTCAGCCTCGCCATCAGCGCATAGCCCATGCCGACGAACACCGCGGCCGTCGCGAGAACGAACATCCAGCCGGGCACGGCGGGCCAGGTGAGCCCGGTGTAGTGCGCGATGAACGCGATGTGCGGTGCGAAGCCGAAGAAGACGATCGCGAGGCCGATGTGATACGCGTACGCATGCAGCGTCCCCGGGAGCGTGCGCTCGCGGATCGACGCCGGATGCCACATCTTCGAGACGATCGCGTTGAGCGCGCCGCGTGCGGTGTGCGTCGAGCGCGGCGCCGAGAGGTCGCGCCGTGGCGGCCGCAGCGTGAGGTGAAGAAGTCGCCACGCGGAGCCGAGGACGAACACCGATACCGCGAATGCGAGGCCGGGGCCGCGGGCGAACTCGAGGAGCGTCACCGAATCCATGGCAATCGATTCTGCTACCGAACGATGCGCACGAACTTGACGCCGGTCAACACGACGGGCCGTGTCCGCGCCGATGATCAATCGCGCCGTTCGATCGGTCGGCTGCGCTTTGCGGCGAGCGCGACGGCATCGTGAAACGATCTGGAGAAGGAACATGAGATTGAGGCAATGGGCAGTGGCGGCCGCGCTCGGAGCGGCGGTCGGCGCGGGTGTCGCGCTTGCGCAACCAGCAACCGGGCCGGGCCCCGGTCCCGGAATGATGGGCGGCTGGGGCGGTCCCGGAATGATGGGCGGCTGGGGCGGTCCCGGCGCAGCGTGGGGTGGCGGGCCGCGCGGGACGCGCGGCTGGGGCGGCGGGCCGGGGATGATGGGCGGCTACGGCGGATTCGGAATGATGGGCGGCTACGGTGGGCCCCGACTCGGCCCGGCGCTCTGGCAGCTCGATCTTACCGCCGACCAGCAGCAGAAGATCGGTGCGATCCGCGAAGACACGCGGCGCAGGAATTGGGACACGATGGGGGCCCTTCACGCCGAGCGCTATCGACTCGCAAGCCTCTATCGCGCCGATCCGTCAGATCCCGACGCGATCGCCGCCGAGCTGAAGAAGATCGACGAGTTGCGCACCACGCTCGTCAAGGCGCGCGTGGAGGCCGACAACAAGATTCGCGCGTTGCTGACCCCCGAGCAGCGCGAGAAGCTGCGCACCTACACGTCGGGCTGGTCCGACGACGACGAGGACGACTAGCGTCAGGCCTTCGCGAGCGTCGCGAGCGCGTCACGGTCGATGATCCGGATGCGCTCGCGGGCGAGGTCGACCCAGCCCTTGTCCTCGAACGCGCGCAGGAGGCGGCTTACGATCTCGCGCACGCTGCCGAGCTCGTCGGCAAGCGATTGGTGCGTCGCGCGCACCGGATCGCCTTTCGCGAGGAGGAGTGCTGCGAGGCGCTGGTCGAGCTTCTGGTAGGCGATCGCCTCGACGAGCTCGAGCAGCGTCGCGAGGCGCTCGCCGAAGAGCTCGAGCACGTGGTTGCGGAATACGGCGTCGCCCGCGATCAGCGCGTGGAAGTCGACGGCGGGGACGACGAGGAGCTCGACGTCGGTCTCGGCGATTCCGCTCGCCGTGTAGTCGGCGTGACCGAGCAGACAGCTTCCGGACAAGAGACAGCTTTCGCCTGGCCGCACCCGATAGAGCTGCAGCTCGCGGCCGTTCGGATAGCGCTGCAGGACCTTGAGTGTCCCGGCGAGGATCAGCGGGAAGCCGGCGCAGGGCGTATGCGCGTCGAAGACGACGGTGCCGGCCGGAGCCTTGCGATAGATGCCGTGCTCGACGATCCGCGCAAGCGTCGACGGAGCCGCGTCGGCAAGCGCCGGAAACAGCCGCCGCAGCGCAACGACCGTCGGTGCGGGCGCCGGGGCCTTCATGCTCCGCATTGTAGTCGGGCATGCGCCGCATTCGCGCGCTGTGTGATCCAGGTCACAGATTCGCCGTCTCGAGCGGCCTATCCTCGGTCGCGTCGTCAATCCAATGGTGGAGGTCGAAATGGCAGCGAACGTCGGTGGCGCCGACCGCAGCGTGCGCATCGTCGCGGGGATCGTGATTCTTGCGCTCTTCTTCGTGCTCGAAGGTGCCGCCCGCTGGTGGGCGCTGATCGGGCTCGTGCCGCTAGTGACCGGAATCGTCGGCTGGTGCCCAGCCTATCGCGTGCTGGGCATCAGGACCTGCCGCGCGCACTGACGCGATGAGGGCAATGAAGCGGCCGGCACGGAAGCCGCCGACACGGCGGCAAATCGTTGCGATGGTCGCGACGACCTTCGCGGCGGCCGCAGCCGCGGCGCTCGCGATCTCGGCGTTTCCCGCCGCCGGATCGCGCGCCGGAGAGGGTGCACCGCGAGCGGACACGGCTCACGTGTCTCCGGTGCCGGTCGCCACGGTTGCCTACGGCGACGTCCTGCGTCGCGCGGTCGCCGAAGGGGTCGTCGAGGCGGTACGCAGCTCGACGCTCGGCGCGCAGGTCGCGGGCCGCGTGATCGCGCTCGGCGTGAAGGCCGGCGATACGGTGAAGGTCGGCGAGATTCTGGTGCGCATCGACCCGCGCAGCGCCGCCCAGGCCGAAGCCGCGAGCCGGAGCCAGGTGCGCGAAGCGCAGGCGAACCTCGCCAATGCGCGGATGGCGTTCGAGCGCAGCGAGAAGCTCGCTGCCGAGAAGTTCATCAGCCAGGCGGCGCTCGACCAGGCGCGCGCGCAGTATCTGGCGACGCAGGCGCAGACCGCAGCTGCGATCGCCAACGCGCAGGTGTCGGCCACGTCGACGAGCTACACGACGATCGTTGCACCGTACGACGGCGTCGTCGCGTCGACGGAGGTCGAGGTCGGCGACATGGCGACCCAGGGCCGGCCGCTCGTCGCGCTGTTCGACCCGAAGGCGCTGCGCGTCACGGCCACACTCGCGCAGGCGGTGCTCGCGCGTGCCGACCTCGGCGCCGCGGCGATTGCAATCGAGATCCCGTCGCTTTCGCGTTCGCTCGTGCCGACGCACGTGACGGTGATTCCCGTTGCCGACGTCAACACGCACACCAGCCAGGTCCGCCTCGATCTCCCGGAATCGGCGGGCCTGATGCCCGGACAGTACGCACGCGCGGGATTCGTAACCGGTCGCGTGCGCTCCCTCGTCGTTCCCGAGGCCGCGGTGTTGCGCCGTGGGGAAGTGACGGCGGTGTACGTCATTGGCACGAACGGCCTCGCGCAGCTTCGCCAGGTGCGCCTCGGCGAATCGGCAGGCGGCGGCATGGTCGAGGTCGTCGCCGGCCTCGAGGCCGGCGAGCGCGTGTCGCTCGAGCCGGTCAAGAGCGGCATCGAGGCGAGCTCGCCCGCGGCCCGATCCTGATGCGCTCCGGGCTCGGCGTCTCGGGGCGCATCGCGTCGCGCTTCCTCGGCTCGCGCCTCACTCCGCTGATCGCGCTCGTCGCGCTCCTCGCCGGCGCCTTCGCGATCTTCGTCACTCCGCGCGAGGAGGAGCCGCAGATCGACGTCACGATGGCCGACGTGCTGATCGCGTTTCCCGGCGCGTCGGCGAAGGACGTCGAGACGCTCGTCGCGACGCCGGCCGAGCAGGTGATTTCGCAGATGCCGGGCCTCGAGCACGTCTACTCGGTATCGAAGCCGGGCAGGGCGGTCGTCACCGCGCAGTTCAAGGTTGGCGTGCCGCGCATCGTCGCGCTGGTGCAGCTCTACGACACGATCCTCTCCAACCAGGACTGGTTGCCTGCCCAGCTCGGCGTCGGAGCGCCGCTGATCAAGCCGAAAGGCATCGACGACGTGCCGATCGTCACGCTCACGCTGTGGACGCGCGACCATGCGAAGAGCGGCTACGACCTCGAGCGCGTCGCGCACGCGATCGAGGTCGAGCTGAAGCGCGTTCCGGGCACGCGCGAGGTGACGACGATCGGTGGTCCGGGGCGCGCGGTGCGCGTGCTGCTCGACCCGGCACGCCTCGCCGCCTACGGACTCGCGGCCTCCGATCTGCGGCGCGCGCTGCAGGCGGCGAACGCGGTCGGCCAGTCGGGCACGATCGACGCCGACAACCGGTCGATCGTCGTCGAGACGGGCGAATTCCTGCACTCCGCCGCCGACGTCGCCTCGCTCGTCGTCGGCGCGTCGGCCGGCCGCCCGGTGTATCTGTCGGATGTCGCGCGCGTCGTCGATGGTCCTCCGCCGCCGACCCGTTACGTCTGGATCGGTGCGGGGCCCGTCGCGGGCCAGGTCGGCCTCGACGCGAAGGGCGAGTTTCCCGCCGTCACCGTGGCGGTCACGAAGAAGCCAGGCGAGAACGCCGTCGACGTCGCCGATCGGCTGATCGCGCGGGTCCAGGAACTCGACAACACCGTCATCCCCGAAGGGGTGCAGGTGACGGTGACGCGCAACTACGGCGCGACGGCCAACGACAAGGCGGTGAAGCTGATCGAGAAGCTCATCTTCGCGACGCTGTCGGTCGTCGTGCTGGTCTTCTTGGCACTCGGCCGGCGCGAGGCGGTGGTCGTCGGCGCGGCGGTGATGCTGACCCTCGCCGCGACGTTGTTCGCCTCGTGGGCCTGGGGGTTCACGCTGAACCGCGTGTCGCTGTTCGCGCTGATCTTCTCGATCGGGATCCTCGTCGACGATGCGATCGTCGTGGTCGAGAACATCCATCGGCATCGGGCGCTCGAGCCCGACGCGCCGCTCGCCTCGCTGATCCCGAAGGCCGTCGACGAAGTCGGCGGGCCCACGATCCTCGCGACGGCGACGGTGATCGCGGCGCTCCTGCCGATGGCCTTCGTCACCGGGCTGATGGGTCCGTACATGAGCCCGATTCCGATCAACGCGAGCATGGGGATGGTGATCTCGCTCGCGATCGCTTTCGCAGTCACGCCGTGGCTCGCCGCGAGGCTGGCGCCGGCCGCTCCCGCGGCGCACCGCCCGTCGCGGCTCGACGCGCGGCTCGCGGCCGGCTTCGCGCGCGTGCTGACGCCGCTCCTCGAACCGCAGAAGGGCGAGCGCCGCCGGCGCATGCTGTGGATCGCGATCGTCGTCGCGATCCTCGCGTCGATGTCGCTCGTCGTCGCGAAGCTCGTGATCCTCAAGATGCTGCCGTTCGACAACAAGTCGGAGTTCCAGGTCGTCGTCGACATGCCGGCCGGCACGCCGGTCGAGCGCACGGCCGCGGTGCTGCACGAGATGGGTGCATACGTCGCCACGGTGCCCGAGGTCACCGATTACGAGGGTTACGCCGGCGTTCCGGCACCGATCAACTTCAACGGGCTCGTGCGGCAGTACTACCTGCGCGAGCTTCCCGAGAACGGTGACCTCCAGGTCAACCTCGTCGACAAGCATCGGCGCGATCGCCAGAGCCACGAGATCGCGACCGCGGTGCGGCCCCGTCTCGAGGCGATCGCGGCGCGGATGGGCGCGAAGGTCAAGGTCGTCGAGGTGCCGCCGGGGCCGCCGGTGCTGTCGCCGATCGTCGCCGAGATCTACGGCCCCGACGCGGCGGGACGCAACCACGTCGCCGAATTCGTGCGGCAACAGTTCGCGAAAGAGCCGGGGATCGTCGGCATCGACGATTCGGTCGAGGCGAGCGCGCCGAAGATCGTCGTCCGCGTCGACCGCGCGCGCGCCGCGGCGCTCGGCGTCGCGCAAGGCGACATCGTCGCGACGCTCGGGATGGGCCTCGACGGCGACGATGCGACGATGCTGCGCGACGGCCAGGCGAAATACGCGGTACCGATCAGGGTCACGCTGCCCGCCGAGCAGCAGACGAAGCTCGATGACCTCCTCGCGCTGAAAGTGCACGGCGTCGGCGGCGCGCTGGTGCCGCTATCCGAGGTCGTGCGGGCAGGGTGGGTCGAGCGCGACCTCACGCGCTATCACAAGGATCTCTTACCGGTTGCGTACGTGATCGGCGATGTCGCCGGACACGTCGACAGTCCGCTCTATGGCATGTTCGGCGTGCGGGGAAAGCTCGCCGGCGTGAAGCTTTCCGAAGGCGGCACGCTGCACGAGTACTTCGTGCATCAGCCGTCGGACCCGTTCCGCTCCTACGCGATGAAATGGGACGGCGAGTGGCAGGTCACCTACGAGACCTTCCGCGACATGGGGATCGCGTACGCGGTCGGCCTCGTGCTGATCTACCTGCTGGTCGTCGCGCAGTTCGGCTCGTACCTGACGCCGCTCGTCATCATGGCGCCGATCCCGCTGACGATCATCGGCGTGATGCCGGGGCATGCGCTGCTGCACGCGCAGTTCACCGCGACGTCGATGATCGGTATGATCGCGCTCGCCGGAATCATCGTCCGCAACTCGATCCTGCTGGTCGACTTCGTGAACCTGCAGCTCGCGCGCGGGGTGCCGCTTGCCGAAGCGGTCGCGAGCTCCGCCGCGGCGCGCGCGAAGCCGATCGCGCTGACCGGCCTCGCCGCGATGCTCGGTGCGATGTTCATCCTCGACGACCCGATCTTCAACGGACTCGCGATCTCGCTGATCTTCGGGATCCTCGTATCGACGCTCCTGACCCTCGTCGTGATCCCGGTGCTCTACTACGCCGTCAACCGCAGACGGCTCGGCGCGCACGAAGACGCATGAGCCCCGACAGAGCTGCGCCCCGCCTGCTGCCATCACGCGCAGGCGGGGCGCAGCGGGGACGACGTCAGCCGATCTTCACCGGCACGTAGATCTGCTGCCCGTTGCGCTCGATCAGTAGTGCGATGTTCTTGCCGGATTTCGCGATCTGGTGCTTCAGGCCGTCGATCGTCGTCACCTTCGTCGATCCGACGCTCACGATCACGTCGCCCGGCTGGATCCCTGCTTCGGCAGCCGGTCCGCTGACGTTCTGCACGAGGAGCCCGCCGTGCCCGATCTCCTGCTTCTCGTCGGGAGTCAGCGGACGCACGGCGACGCCGAGCCGATCGCCGCTGTCGGCGCTGCTCGACCCGGCGCTCGCCACCTTCGTCTGATCGCCCCACGAGCCGACAGTCGCGGTGAGCGTCACCGGCTTGTGGTCACGCCAGACCTCGACGTTGATCTTCGTCCCGGGCTGCAGGTTGCCGATGCGGCTCGTCACGTCGGTGCTGTCGCCGACCGCGATGCCGTCGATCTTGCGGATAATGTCTCCGGTCTGGAACCCGGCCTTGTCGGCGGGACTGCCTTTCTCGACGCTGCCGACGAGCGCACCGTTCGAATCGGGGAGCCCGAAGCTCTCGGCGAGCGACTGGTCGAGCGCCTGGATGCCAATGCCGAGGCGGCCGTGATTCACGTGCCCGTGCGCCTTCAACTGCTGCGCGACGTTCTCGGCGACGCGCGCCGGAATCGCGAACGAAATGCCCATGAAGCCGCCCGAGCGGCTGTAGATCTGCGAGTTGACGCCGACCACCTGGCCTTCGGTGTTGAGCAGCGGTCCGCCCGAGTTGCCTGGGTTGACCGCGACGTCGGTCTGGATGAACGGCGTCATCTGGCCACCCGGAAGCGCACGGTGGATGCCGCTGACGATGCCCGCCGAGACGCTGTTGTCGAAGCCGAACGGCGAGCCGATTGCGATCACCCATTCACCCGGCTTCACGCCCGGGGGATTGGAGAGATCCAGCGCGGGAAGGTTCTTCGCGTCGATCTTGAGGAGCGCGATATCGGTTCGCTTGTCGGAACCGACCACCTTCGCGGTGAACTCGCGACGGTCGGTCAGCTTCACCGTCACCTGGTTCGCGCCGGCAACGACGTGAGCGTTGGTGACGATGTAGCCGTCGGGGCTCACGATGAAGCCCGAGCCCTCGCCGCGCATCGGAACCGTCCGCGGCTGGATCTCGATGCCGGGACCGCCGAAGCGCTTGAAGAATTCGTTGAACGGATTGTCGGGGCCGAGCTCGTCGCCGAGCCCGCTGGTCTTCGCGGTGCCGACCGTACTGATGTTGACGACCGCCGGGCCGACACGCGCGACGAGCGCCGTGAAATCGGGCAGCCGCGCCGCCGCGGTCGGTGCCACCGGGGCGACGACGGCCGGCGTGGCGGCGTTGGCGACCCCCAGTATGTGGGGATCGAGACGATCGAATCCGGCACCGAGCGCCAGCCCGAAACCGGCGGCAACGAGTGCGACGGTCAACTGTTTCAGTTTCATCGAGGTTCTCCTGTGAAGCCGTGGGCCCGGTTCGGGCCGGCAACAACAACTATAGGCGCTGCCGCTTAACCGCAGCTTAACCTCCGAAGCGCACCGTGACGACGAGCCCGCTCCCTGTCGTCGGGGCGTCGAGCGCGATCGTCGCGCCGTGCGCATCCGCGATGCGTTTGACAATCGAAAGTCCGAGTCCGCTCCCCGGCGCGTCGGCGAGCGCGCCGCGATAGAAGCGGTCGAAGACGCGCTCGCGCTCGGCTTGCGGAATGCCCGGCCCGGTATCGGCGACCTGCAGCACCGGAACGCCTTCGGGCGAGGTCACCGATACGTCGATGCGCCCCCCCTGCGGCGTGTAGCGAAGCGCATTGTCGAGGAGGTTCGAGAGCAGGATGGCGAGCGCCGTCGGATCGCCGTCGACGCTCGCGGCCTCGGCATGCGCGAGGCCGAGATCGATCGCCTTGCGCTCGGCAAGGGCGGCGCGCGCGACGATCGCGTCCTTCGCGATCGCGACGAGGTCGCAGCGTGTCTTCTGCAGCGCCAGCGCCTCGGGTTCGACGCGTGCGAGCGTCATCAGCTGCTCGACGACGTGCGACGCGCGCGCGACGCCGGCCTCGAGGTCGGCGAGCGACGCGGCGAGCCCGCCGGGAGTGCCGGAGCGGCGCGCGAGGTCGAGCTGCAGCGTCAGCGCAGCGAGCGGAGTGCGAAGCTCGTGCGCCGCATCGGCGGTGAAGCGCCGTTGCGCCGAGAGCGCGTCGGAGAGCCGCGCCAGGAGGCCGTTGAGGCTCGCACCCAGCGGCCGCAATTCGTCGGGGAGACCGGCTTCGTCGATCGGCGCCATCGCATCGGGGCGGCGCTTGCCGACCGCGCGCGACATCGCTTCCAGCGGACGCAGGCTGGTGCCGACGCCGAGCCAGATCAGCACGCCGAAGATCGGCATCAGTGCCGCGAACGGAATCAGCGTGCGCAGCGCGGTCTGCGTCGCCAGCGCATCGCGCTCGTCCTGCGGCTGCGCGATCTGAAGCGCGTGACTGCCGTGGACCATCGTGTAGACGCGCCACGTGCGGCCGTTGCGGTTCACCGTCGAGTAACCTTCGCGAACCGGAACCGGCAGTCCCATCGCGGGCTGCGTCCAGTAGACGAGCACGCCATCGCGGTCCCAGATCTGCGTCACGAGCTCGGTGATGCCGGTTCCGGGGAGCACGTCGGGGTTGTCGAACCCCGGGCGCTGCCCGCGCAGGAGATCGTCGATGCGCGTCGAGTAGGCAAGCTGCTTCAGCTGGAGGTCGAGGAGCGACCCGATCTCGCGTCGCGCGGCGACATAGGTCGCGGCACTCGCGGCAAGCGCGATCACCGCGAGTCCGGCAAGGAGCCAGACGAGCAGCGTGCGCTTGATCGAGCTCATCGCCGCGCCCATGAGTTACTCGCTGTGCGTCTCGTCGTGCGCCGCGCCTTCATGCGAGCGCGTAGCCCACGCCGCGCAGCGTGCGGATTGTCCCGACACCGAGCTTTCGGCGCAGGTTGTGCACGTGGACTTCGATCGCGTTGCTCTCGACCTCCTCGCCCCATCCGTAGATGCGCTCCTCGAGCTGCACTCTGGACAGCGCGGCGCCGGGGCGCTCGAGAAGCGCCGCGAGCAGTGCGAACTCGCGCGCCGAGATCTCAATCGCGCGCCCGCCGAGCGTCACGGTGCGCGTCACGGTGTCGAGCGTGAGCTCGCCGTGGCGCAGCAGGTTGTCCTCGCGCCCGATGTCGCGCCGCAGGAGCGCCCGCATCCGCGCGGCAAGCTCGTCGAGGCTGAACGGCTTCGTCAGATAATCGTCGGCGCCGGCGTCGAGACCCTCGACGCGGTCATCGACCGAGTCGCGTGCCGTGACGATCAACACCCGCACGCGGTTGCCCGCGCGGCGCAATTCGCGCAGGAGCTCGAGGCCGCTCTTCCTCGGCAACCCGAGATCGAGCAGGACGAGCGCATAGGCATCCGCCGTCGTGTCGAGCGCAAGCTTCGCCGCCTCGGCGTCGCCGACGAAGTCGACCGCATAGCCGTCCTGCGTCAACGCCTGCTGCAGCGTCCGGCCGATCATCGTGTCGTCTTCGACCAGCAGTATCCGCATCGCCTTGTCGCCCCATCGACGGCGCGCCCCGCACAGCGCGCCCGCATGGCAAATTCTACGGGGCGGACCTTAACTGCGGCTGACGTGCGGGTGAGGAGCGGCTGAGGTGCGGCTGAGCCATCGCCGGCGTGCTAGGATCGCCGGATGATGCGTGTGGGCATTCGGCGTACCGCCGGCCTGCTGGCGCTGATTGGCCAGCTCGTGTTGCCGCTTCCGCTCTTCGCGATGACGATGACGGCCGATAGCGACGATGCCATCTGCTCCGTCCACTCGACTGCCGGATTCGATCGATCGGTCCCTGCGCCATCGGGACCGTTGCACGGCTCCGGTCACTGCGCGCTTTGCGCGACGGGTGTCGGTTGCGCCGCACCTCCGCCGGCGGCGGCGCTCTCCCCGATCGCCTTCGCGCCGCCGCGCGCCCTGGCACCTTCGCTCGCGCGAGCGGAGACGCTCGTCCGCCACGCGCTGGCCGACGCGCGAGCGCCTCCGCCGCGACTCTAGCGAAGCTCCCGCTCGTCCCGATACCCGGCGCCACACGCGCCGATTTCGAAGCTGGCTCGGCAGGGCGTGCTGCGGGCACGCATGCGCAGTCGTGGCGCGCGTACTGTCGGCACATCGTGCGCTGCGCGAACCATCGACTCGTGTCATGGAGAACATCATGCACCGTCTGTCCGTATCGCTTTTGCTGCTCGCCGGCGTTCTCGCGCTCGGTACTGCGCCCGCATTCGCGCGCGACTACACGCTGAAGGAGCTGCGCATCGTCGAACCCTATTCGCGGGCGACACCTCCCGGTGCGCGGACTGCCGGGATCTGGTTCCGGATCGAGAACCAGGGAAGCGGCAACGACGCGCTCGTCGGCGTCGCTTCGCCGATCGCCGACAGCGCCGAGCTGCACGTGACGCGAATGGAGGGCAAGCTCGCGCAGATGCGTCCGGTCAACGCTATCGGGGTTCCGGCGCGAGCGACCGTCACGCTCGCACCCAACGGTTATCACGTGATGCTCGTCGGCCTGCACGAGCCGCTCGCGGCCGGCGCGCAAATCCCGCTGACGCTGACCTTCTCGAGGGCGGGAAAGATCGAGATCGAGGTAGACGTGATCGCGCTGAGCGCGCCGGGACCCGCCGCGGCGGGCTCGCATTCACACCGATGAGACGCTGATCGGCGAGGACATGATGATTGCTGCCGGAATGCTTTCTCATCCGCGCCGGGTCGCAATGGCCGCCGTGCTCGCCGCGATGACGACCATCGTATCGGGACCGGCAGCCGCGCACGGCATCGCCGGCGCACGATTCTTTCCCGCGACGATCGCTACCGACGACCCGTTCGTCGCCGACGAATTGTCGCTGCCGACGATTTCCTGGCAGAAGAATCCGGGCGACGGCCCGGGTGCTCCTGCGACGCGCGAGACCGACTTCTCGGTCGATATGGCACGACGGATCACCGAGCGATTCGGCATCGGCGTCGGCGCAACCTGGAAAACGCTGCACATGCCCGGCACCTCCGACGTGGGCGGCTTTGACAACATCTCCGTCAGTGCGAAGTATCGGTTCTACGAGAGCGATGCGCGCGAGGCGATCGCGTCGGCCGGTGTCGAATGGGATGTCGGTGATTCGGGTGCGAAGCGCGTCGGCGCAGATCCGTTCAGCACCGTGACGCCGACGCTCTACTTCGGCATGGGTTTCGGCGATCTTCCGCCGTCGATCCCATGGCTGCGCCCGGTGGCGATTACCGGACTCGTCGGCGTAGGCATTCCTTCGCGCGCAAGCACGTCGACGCAGGCCGACGACGGCGGCGTCGTGATCGAGCGCCATCCGCACACGCTCGAATGGGGCCTCGCGTTCGAATACAGCATTCCCTACCTCAACGCGAATGTCCGCGGCACCGGATGGCCTGATGTCTTCAACAAGCTGACTCCGGTCGTCGAATTCGCGATGTCGACCGCGCTAGACCGTGGATCGAGCGGCACCACGGGAACGGTCAACCCGGGGCTGCTCTGGGACGGGCGCTACGTTCAGGTCGCCGCGGAGGCGGCGATCCCGGTCAATCGCGCGAGTGGATCGTACGTCGGCTGGACGGTGCAGCTCCACTTCTTCCTCGACGACCTCTGTCCGAAGGCGTTCGGGCATCCGCTTCTCGGGAGCTGAGGCGATGCGCCGTACCGCGCTGCTCATTGCAATGGTCGTTCTCTTTGGGACCGCGCGGCTCGCACATGCGCACGCGTTTCTCGAGCGCGCGAATCCCGCGGTCGGAAGCACGGTGCATGGCTCGCCGCACGAGCTCGTGCTGCACTTCAGCGAGGAGCTCGAAGCGGCGTTCAGCACTGTGCACGTGGAAGACTCGCAAGGTCGACCTGTCGCTGCCGGCAGAGCACACGTCGATGCTTATGACACGTCGGTGCTCGAGGTGTCGCTGCCGTCGTTGCCTCCGGGTCGCTACCACGTGAGCTGGCGCGTCGTTTCCGTCGATACGCATGTGACCGAAGGTGCCTACGCCTTCGACGTTCTGCCGTAGCCGATGCCCGCGATGCCTGCGATAGCCGCAGGAGCCGCGTTCGCGGCGGTGCGCGCGGTGCACGAGCTCGCCGCGCTGATCGCGCTGGGTCAGCTCGTCTGGGCAGAGATCGCAGACCGGGAGCGCGACGCCCGCGTGGGGGTGCTCGTTCCCGTGTCCATCGGCGTGAGCCTCGTCGCGGCGCTGGGCTGGCTTGCGTTCGAGGCCGTCGACATGAGCGGGCTTTCATTCGCGGACGCGATCTCGCGCTCGATTTTCGCCGTGGTTCTCGAGGAGACGCTGTTCGGGCGCGTCTGGGCGCTGCGGCTCGCGCTCGGCGCCGGACTTTTCGTCTGGCTCGTCGCGCGGCGACACAGGCCGGGCGCGCCGGAGCGCGGCGAGCGACGCGTGCTGCTGGTCCTCGCGTCAGTCTACGTCGCGACGCTGGCACTTACCGGGCATGCGGTCGCGGCGCAAGGTGCCGAGCGCGTGCTCCGCGTCGGTGCCGATGCGTTGCATCTGCTCGCCGCCGGAGCCTGGCTCGGCGCATTGCCGGGGCTCGCCATTGCCGCTGCGGCGGCGAGCCGGAGTGCATCCCCGGCAGCGATCGGCGCGGCCGCGCCCGCGACGCGACGCTTCTCGATGCTCGGCATCGTCTGCGTGGCGACACTGATCGCGACCGGGATCGTCAACGCGTGGTTTCTCGTCGGCAGCCGCCTCGCGCTGATCGGGACTTCGTACGGGCACTGGCTGCTCGCGAAGCTCGCGCTGTTCGCCGCGATGGTCGCGGTCGCCGCGTACAACCGGCAGCGCGTGTCGCCGCGGATCGGCGCCGGCGACCGATTCGCGCTCGGGCAGCTCGCGTGCAATGCGCGCGTGGAACTCGCGCTCGGCGCCGTCATCGTCGCGATCGTCGGCCACCTCGGCATCTCGGTGCCGGCCATTCACGATCAGCCCGTCGTTCCTGCCTTCCTCACGGCGGGCGCTACGCAGCCGACGTACCCGACGACTGACGCGGTGTCGCCGGTTCCCGCGAGCGACGACGCGATCGCGCAGGGGCGCGAGCTGTTCGCGGCGAACTGTGCGATCTGCCATGGCGATTCGGGCCGTGGAGACGGCGCCGAAGCCGCATCGCTGCCGGTCGCACCGGCGGATCTCACGATGCACGGCTCGATGCACACGCCCGGGGACCTATGGTGGATGATCGCGCACGGTATGCCCGGAACGCCGATGCCCGCGTTCTCGCCGCGACTTCGCGACACGGAGATCTGGCAGCTCGTGCAGTACGTCCGCGCGATCGCCGGGGTGCCGATGGTGGCGCGAGCCTCGCCTTCCGCGAGCGGACACCAGCACGAGCGGCGTCACTGAGGGGCGGCTTCGAGCGCCCATAGTAAAATCGCGCGGTGGAAGCACTCGCATCCTCCGGTCTTGCGCCGGCCGGCCATCCGGCGGCGCGGCCGCGCGCCGGGGCGCCCGGCGCGATCGCCGCGTGGCTCTTCGTCTGCTGCGCGCTGGTGTTCGCGATGGTCGTGGTGGGTGGCGTGACGCGTCTCACGCACTCGGGGCTGTCGATCACCGAATGGGATCCGATCGTCGGCGCCGTGCCGCCGCTCGATGCGGCCGACTGGCACAAGGCGTTCGCGCTCTACCAGGCGACTCCCGAATATCGTGACGTCAACCGCGGCATGACGCTCGCCGAGTTCAAGGGCATCTTCTGGTGGGAATACTTCCACCGGCTGCTCGGTCGCGCGATCGGAGTCGTCTTTCTCGTTCCGTACCTCGCATTCCTGCTCGCGCGCCGGATTCCGCGCGGCTACGCGCTGCCGCTCTTCGGCATCTTCGTCTTGGGCGGCCTGCAGGGTGCGCTCGGCTGGTTCATGGTGAAGAGCGGTCTCATCGCCGACCCCCGCGTGTCGCAATTTCGCCTCACCGCACACCTCGGCATGGCGTTCGTGATCCTCGCCGCGATGCTGTGGACCGCTCTCTCGCTTCGTCGTCGCGATGACGGCGCGCCCGGGGTCCGGGTGCCGCGCGGCGCACGGACCGTGGCGCGAACGTTGGCCGCACTCGTGTTCGCGCAGGTGCTCCTGGGCGGCCTCGTCGCCGGCACCCGCGCGGGGTTCGCCTACAATACGTTCCCGTCGATGAACGGTGCCATCGTCCCCGACGAGATCATGATGCTTTCGCCGTGGTGGAAGAACTTCTTCTGGAACCTCGCGACCGTCCAGTTCGACCATCGACTGCTCGCGTGGGTGCTCGCGGTCCTGGTTCCATGCGCGTGGTGGTGGCTGCGGCGCCGTTCGCTGCCGCGGCGCGCACGCAACCGCGCCGACTGGCTTCTCGTTGCGGTCGCGATCCAGATCGCACTCGGCATCGCGACGCTGCTCTTGGTGGTTCCACTGTCGCTCGCGGCCCTGCACCAGGCGGGGGCCGTGGTCGTCTTCATCCTGGCGCTCGGCCTCGCGCATGCGCTCGACGGGAAGCCGGGATCCGTGCAATCCCACGATTCGGAAATCATCGCGTATGGCTGAGCTGCGTGCCCTCGACGAACCGCTGCAGGATCCCGAGCTCGACGAGCTCGAAACGTTTCTCGCCTCGGACGCGGTGCCGAAGGATTGCATGGATCTCGAGATGCTGGACGGATTCCTCACCGCGATCGTGAGCGGCCCGGAAACGATCCAGCCGTCGGAATGGCTGCCGCAGGTCTGGAGCGACGGCGGTCGCACCGCAACGCCGGCGTTCGCGAGCAACGACCAGGCGCAGCGGATCATGGGGCTGATGCTGCGCCATCTGGTCGGCATCCAGCGTACGCTCGCCGAGTCGCCGACGCGGTTCCGCCCGCTGCTCTACGTATCGGAGGAGCGCGAAGCCGACGACAACGCGCGCGCACCGCTCGAAGCGACCGCGTGGTGCGAGGGATACATGGCCGGTGTGCGGCTGCGCGACGATGCGTGGCAGCCGCTCTACGACGCCCAGGATGCGCGCGACTGGATCTTCCCGATCGAGGCACTCGCCTTCGGTGATCAGGATCCGGAGTTCGCGGATTGGGTCGACGACAAGGACCGGCGCGAGAGCCTCGTCGACGAGCTTCCGGTGGCGACCGTTCTCATCTACCGCTTCTGGTTCGAGCGACGGCGCGGCGGCGAGGCCCGTCGCGGCGGCGCGCGCCGCGAACCGGCGGAGTCGGCGCGCAAGTCACGCCAGCGGCTGCACTGAGCGCGCCTGTACCGGGCGCGCGTCGCCGCTACTCGCGGTAGACGCGGCCGTTGACGACCTTCACGCGGTCACCGACGCGGAGCTCGGTCGACGCGACGTTGTTCAACGCGAGCGTTCCACCCGAATCGAGTCGCACGATCACGCGGTAGCGATCGCTGTTCGCCTGCCGGTTGAGCTCGTTGCCGACCGCTGCGCCGCCGACGGCTCCGGCAATCGTCGCGACGGTGTTGCCGGTGCCACTGCCGATCTGGTGACCGAGCACGCCACCGACGATTCCACCGAGGATCGTGCCGACGTTGACCGGCGACGACGATCCGCCGTGGTACACCTGGATCGACTCGACGACACCGTACTCGGTACGCTGCGAGACGACCGGCGCTTCCTGGTACACCGGGTACGGTCCGTAGGCCGCACAGCCGCCGACGAGCATCGCCGCACCCGCCAGCGCGATTCCCCAATAACGCACGGTTACACTTTTCATTTGTGAGCTCCCGTTACGACGATCACCGGGCGCATTGGAGCGCCCACGCGCCGGATTGGACCACGCTGCACTCGGAAAGTGCGCGGCGCGCTCGTATCGATTGCGCAGTGCCAGCTCTGCTCGCCCCTCGCCCCTCGTCCCTCGTCCCTCGATCCCCTCTCCTCAGCGATTCACCTGTAAGTCTCCGTCCGACGCCGCGCGTGTGAACAGAAACGAATCTCGCGAGAGCGCACCGTTCTCGTAGCCGCCGACCACGCGCTCGGCCGCCGGTCGCGTTCCCGCGGCACCCCAGGCGACGAACAGGGGAAGGAAGTGCTCCTCGGTCGGGTGTGCGCGGGTGGCCTCGGGGGCTTCGGCGCGGTAGTCGAGAAGCGCCGCTTCGTCGTGCGAAGCGAGACGCTGTTCCAGCCACTGGGCGAATGCGACCGCATACGGCAGCGGCTCGCCCGATCCGCGCCGCAGCATCCAGTCGCGCAGGTTGTGCGTCGCGTGGCCGGAACCGATGACGAGAACATTGGATTCGGCGAGCGGCGCCAGCGCGCGCCCGAGCGCGAGGTGGTGCAGCGTTCCGCGCGCCGGCGAGACCGACACCTCGACCACGGGTATGTCGGCACGCGGATACATCCAGCGCAGCGGCACCCACACGCCGTGGTCGATGCCGCGGCAGCCTTCGATGCCGGCGGTGATGCCGGCATCGCGCAGCAGGCCGACGATGCGCTCGGCGAGCGCCGGCTCACCGCGCGCCGGATACTCGATCGCGTAGAGCGCTTCGGGAAAACCGCCGAAATCGTGGATCGTCTCCGGCTGCGCGCTGCCGGTCACCATCGGGACCGATGTCTCCCAGTGGGCGGAAGCCACCACCACCGCATCGGGATGCGGCAGCCGCTTCCCGAGCGCGGCCCACGCATCGCCGACTTCCCCCGCATCGATCGCATGCATCGGCGACCCGTGCGAGAGAAAGAGCGTCGGCAACGGCTTCATGATGATGGCGGAACGCTGACGACCGACTCACGCCGCGGCGGCGACCGGCTTTCTGACGAGGTGCTCGGCGACGAGCGCCTCGTTGACCTTCGGCCGCGCGGCGACGCGCTCCTGGAACGCCTGCAGCGCCGGCCAGCGCGCGAGGTCGAACTTCAGGAAATTGTGCCAGTTGACGATCGTGAACAGGTAGGCGTCGGCGATACCGAACGAGGAGCCCGTCAGATACGGTTGCTTCGCGAGCGTCGCCACGACGTAGTCGAAACGGCGCGACAGCGCTTGCATCGTCGCGCCCCGGACCGCTTCGGTCGTGTCGGCCTTCCACAGTGGGCCCATCCCCTTGTGGATCTCGGTGGCGACGAAGTTGAGCCATTCCATCACCCGATAGCGCTCCATCGTGCCGTAGGCGGGCGCCAGCGTTCCCGGCTTGCGGTCGGCAATGTACTGCAGGATCACCGCGACCTCGGAGAGGCGCTCGCCGTTGTCGAGCTCGAGCAGCGGAACGTAACCCTTCGGATTGATCGTCGCGTAGTCGGTGCCATTGGTCAGCGTGTGCTTGCCGAGGTCGACACGGACGAGCTCGAACGGCAGGCCGGCTTCGCGCAGCGCGATGTGGGGCGCCAGAGAGCAGGCGCCGGTGGCGTAGTAAAGCTTCATTGCGATTCTCCGGTGGTTGCGGGGGTGGAGAAGGCGGACCGCTGGGTCGAAATCCGCCTTTCCTCACGCACTTGAATGATCATGCTTGCGCAGACGGAGATAAAGATGTATTGAGTGAATAGATACTTGCCGAAATCACAACAATGGATCGATTCCGCGCGATCACCGCGTTCGTTCGAATCGTCGAAAGCGGGAGCCTCGCGGCTGCGGCGAGGCGTATGGACGTTTCGGTCTCCGCTCTCTCGCGGTTGCTTGCCGAGCTCGAATCGCACCTGGGCGCGCGGCTCATCCATCGCACGACGCGCAGGCTCGCGCTGACCGAAACCGGCCGCGCGTTCTACGAGCGCGCCGTGCAGCTGACGGCCGATCTCGCCGAGGCCGAGGAAGCGGTCAGCAGTGCCGCGGTCGCGCCACGCGGAACGCTGCGGCTCACGTCGTCGGCCGCCTTCGGAACGGGCTACCTCGCCTCAGCGATCGCCGACTTCCGGCTGCAGCACCGGGAGCTCCGCTTCGAGGTCGAGCTCTCCGAGCGTGCGGTCGACCTTGTCGACGAGGCGCTCGACCTCGCGATTCGAATCGGCCCGATCGGCAGCCAGGCGCTGATCGGTCGTCGCATCGCCGATGCGCACATCGTTTGCTGCGCGTCGCCGGCGTACCTCGAGCGTCACCCGGCGCCGACCACTCCCGCGGACCTCGCGGCGCACGAGTGCCTGATCTACGAATATGCGGCGGGAGGCGCCCAGTGGAGCTTCGTCGACCCGGCGGGCGCCACGCAGACGGTACGCGTTGCGGGATCGGCGCGCGCGAACAACGGCGCGATGCTGGCGGCGCTCGCAATCTCCGGCGCCGGGATCGCCTACGAGCCCGATTTCATCGTCGCGCCGGCGGTGCGGGCGGGCCGCCTGGTCCCACTGCTGCGCGGGTACGCGCCGCCGTCGATCGGCATCCACGCGATGTATCCCAGCCGACGGCACCTGTCGGCCAAGGTGCGAACCTTCGTCGACTTCCTCGTCGCGCGCTTCGAAGGCACGCCTCCCTGGAAGCTCCCGTAACTTCGCTACGGGAGCTGGATCTTGCCGCCGCCGCCGACCGGGGGCAGCGTGGCGCCCGTCGGCGGCAGCACGATCGACGACGATGCCTGCCGTCGCATCTCCTGCAGCTCGTGCATTGCGCGCTCGACACCGGCCTTGGTTGCTTCGCCGTAGCCCGCCACCGCGGCCGCAAGCGAATCGGCCTCGATGTCGAAGCTGATCGGTAGCGGGCCGACGTTGGTCATCAGCTGCGCCTCGCCCTGGTAGAGCGTGGGGCGCGATCGATCGGGACTGCCGTCCGTGGTGACGGGGATCAGCACGCGCAGCGTGCCGATCCGGCGGTCGGTGTAGATCTCTTCGCGATAGAGCGAATCAGGGTCCATCGCCGCGTCGGCGGCGCGGCTCGCATTCTCGAGGGCCATGGGTGAATCCTCTCATCGGTTTGGGAATAGCGTAATCGTTGCATTGTGCACGACGCAAGACCCGGGTCCGGATGCCCGTTCGGCGGCGGTGATCGCCTCGATCCAAAACGACGATTGGCGCGTCGCGGTCCTGCGCAGTACGGTGACCGGTTCGGCATCGCTCGCAACGCGAACGGTGCGAACGGAGACACCGTATGGTGACAACGACGACCGTCGGCAATCGCAAGCCTGTCGGGCTCGCCCTGCAGGGCGGAGGCTCGTGGGGCGCCTACACCTGGGGCGCGCTCGACGCGCTCCTCGCAAGCCGCAGCGTCGCGATCGCGCAGCTCTCGGGCACGAGCGCCGGCGCGATCAACGCCGCCATCGTCGCGAGCGCGCTCGTGACCGGTGGCGCGGCTGCGGCGCGCACGGCGCTGCGCACGTTCTGGATGGGAATAGCCGATCCCGCTGCGGATCTCGTCGCCGGCGTCTGGCGCCCGGTCGGCCGCGGCGTGCGCGAATCGATCGGTGCGTGGTTCATGACGGCGGGACTCTCGCCGTACAACGCCAACCCGCTCGGCGTCAATCCGCTGCGCGCCGCGATCGCCGCGCAGGTCGACGTCGAGGCGATCAGGAGCCCGCGCGCGCCGGCGCTGTACGTGACGATGACCAACGTTCAAAGCGGACTGCCCCGCGTGATTTCGAACGACGACATGTCGATCGATGCGCTGCTCGCTTCGGCGTGCCTGCCGCAGCTCTTCCACGCAGTCGAGATCGACGGCGAGGCGTACTGGGATGGCGGCTACAGCGGCAACCCGACGCTGTGGCCGATCATTCACGACGGCGGCGCCAACGACGTCATCGTCGTCCAGCTCTCGCCCGACACCGCCGACGACGTTCCCCGCGACGCCTCCGGCATCCGCCGCCGCGTCGGGGAGATCGTGTACAACTCGAGCCTCGTGGCGGAGATGCAGGCGATCGCCGCGATGCGCGCGATCGCGGCGCGCGCCGCGGATCCGGTGAGCGTCGCCAACCTGCGGCTGCACCGCATCGGCCCGCCGCGCAGGTCGCTGTTCGATCAGGGGTCGGCGCTCGAGCGCTCGCGCGCCTGGCTCGAGCTCCTGTTCGACGAGGGGCGCCAGGCGGCGCGCGGCTTCCTCGCCCGCCACGCCGCCGATGTCGGCGTGCGCGAGACCCTCGACATCGCGCGCGTGTTCACCGACGCGCACAAGCCGAAGCTGCGCGTCGCCGCGAACGACGACTTCGCCGACGACGGCCGCGGGGCCGTCAGCGTGGGGGCGGATTGCCGACCAGCGCCTTCCTGATCTCGCGCAGCTTCGCCTTGACGCGGAGCTCGTTGTCGGGGCCGATCCGCACCATGATCTTCTGCCCGGCGGACATGGCCTCGAACTGCGGGTCGGCGAACGTGTAGACGATCTTCGGCTGCGCGAGCGCGACCGGCGAGCTCGGCTCCGGCGCAGCGAGGAGATCGTCGATCGCGACGATCAGCCGATCGTTGAAATACTTGCCGGGATAGCCGAGCTCGACGTACGCCTGCTGAAACAGCGGGTAGAAGTGCACGTAGGCGGAGACGAGGCGCGGCACGTTCACCGCCTCGAGGACCGCCATGTAGGGCGCGTAGCGCACGGAGTTCGCGGGCGACAGCGTGATCGCGCCGGCCGACTGCTCGGTCGCGAGTGCCCCCGTCGCAGGGCGCACCGGAAGCCGATTCGCCGACGCGGTCTTGCGCGGCAGGTTGTCGATCGTCGCGACGAAGCGCGCGACGATCTCGCGGAACTGCAGAACGTCCTCGCCGCCTGACCGCCCGAGCACCCCGGCGATCGCCTCCTTCATCGCCGCGTCGCTGTCGGCGAGCGACGGCAGCGGCGTCGTCAGCGGCGCGACCGACGGCACCGATTCGATCGGGTGCAGCGGCGTGCCCGGAACCGGCGACGAGGCGGGCGGCGCCGACGCGGCCGGGGTGGGAGGCGCCGTCGTCGGCGCGGGTGCTGCGTGCGGGTACATCGCGCGCCAGACGAGCCAGGCAAGGCCGATCAGGATGACGACGATTGCCGCCGCGGTCGCGGCGCTTTTCGCGGGCGTCGACTTGCCGCTCGCGGCGGGCCCTCGCGACGCTACGGCGGGACGGTTCAGCGACGGTTCGATGCGTTCCATGGTGTTCACGTCATCGTCTGACGGGTCTCGCCCATTCTACTTCCAGGCTACCGCCGTGGCCTGCGACGCGGGCCGTGGTTCACGGAATCGGGTCGCGAAGGTGCTCTGCGGGACAAGCCTCGTCGTGCCGATGACGCCGTCGTGGTGAGGCACAAATCGATGCAGCCGTTCGCGATGCTCATCGTGGTGCTCATGAACGCGATGAAATGCCGGCCGCGGACTGACGAGGACGGGGAGGTAGACCGGAGCATAGATGATATCGGTGCCGGACTCGAACGCCGATCCCCCTTCATACGCCTCGTAGCCACCTGCCGCGCTCGATCCGCGATTGGCGCTGATTGCGGCGACCTCCTCGTCGTCGATGCGCTGCGCTCTAGCGAGAGCCAGCGCCGCGAATCGATCCTGCTCCCGGGTGAGACGCGCGATCGCAGTCGGATCAGCCGTTCCCGGACGGATGTCGACGAGGGTCCCACCCTTGCACGGCAGATCGGTGTAGAGGGGAACTCCCTCGGCACCCGCGCACTTGTAGACGGCGCCGCTGGCCGCGGCAGCGATCCCCGACATCGCGATGGCGAGAACCGCGCCGGCGACTGCCGCACGTCGCGCCATCGTCAGGTGTCCTCGACGGCGGCCATCTGCATCGGCGCGGAGGGGGGATCGATCAAGTAGTGCATCCCACTGCCACCGCCGCCCCCCATGCTGGCGCAGCTCGGAAGCATGCTCGCCGAACCGACGAGAAAGGCTGCAAGGATCGACCTCAACCTGCGTACGAACGTGACCATGATTATCCTCCGGGTTGGACCCGGACGGTAAACATCACGCGCCGAGGCTAATTCCGCCTGCGCGAGGCGCCGCCCGTGCTCGCGCGTCGCAGTGGCGAGACGGTTCAGCGACGATTCGATGCGACCCACGACGTTGCCTCCCCGGGCGGCGAGCGTTCTCGTTTAAGAAAGCTTTAGCGAAACGTTGACAAACAGTTAGCAGCGGGTCGCCCACATCGAAGGGATACTTCCCGAAGCGCACGAGATGACGATTCGACGGGACGGATCGGCAATCGCGTTCCACGACAACGCGGCCCGGACCGGGCCAACCCAATGCGAGGCGATAATCATGACCACAATGCGTACGGGACTCCAACCTCCGATCACCTTCGAACACGGCATCGGTTTCACGCGCGTCGGTTCGACGCATGTCACGGCATCCGAAGCGGAGGCGCCGCCGCGCTACGACCCCTACCTCATCGTCCACAAGGGGCTTCGCGCGCTGATGTTCGAGACGCTGCAGCGTGTCGGGCGCATGGACCCCGACGACGATGAGGACACGGCGCAGGCGCTCGCACGCCTGCGCGAGCTCGTGTCCCTCGCCGGCACCCATCTGCATCATGAGGATCTGTTCGTCCACCCCGCGATGGAGGCGCGCGCGCCGGGCTCGACCGGCCATGCCGTCGCCGGCCACCACTCGCATCGCGAGGCGCTTGCCGCGCTCCTCGACGGCTGCGTGCGCGTCGAGGAGAGCTCCGGTCGCGGCCGCGCTGCCGCGGCGCTCGCGCTTTACCGCAGCCTCGCGCTATTCGTCGCCGAGGACCTCGAGCACATGCACGTCGAGGAAACGGAGAACAACGCGGTGCTGTGGGCGACTCATTCGGACGCCGAGCTGATGGCGCTCGTCCAGCGCCTGGTCGCGTCGATCGATCCGGCGACGAACGCCATTTTCTCGCGCTGGATGGTCGCGGCGAGCACGCCCGCCGAGCGCGCGACGCTGCTGCGCGGCGCGCGGCAGGCCATGCCGTCCGCGGCGTTCGACGCGATGCTGCGGGGCGTGACGCAACGCCTCGACGCGAGGGATCGCGTCAAGCTCGCGGAAGCGCTGATGTAGCGGCGTCGGCACCCTCGACGAGTCGCAGCGGCCGCGTGACGACGATGCGGAAGCGGCCGCGCCCGGTCTTCTCGACTCTGATCCAGCGGCAGCGCTCGGCGAGGCGCCGCTGCAGCAGGATGAGTCGCGCCTCGAGATTCTCGGAGAGCTCGGGCAGTCGGATCGACGGATCGAGCCGGAGCTCCCGATTGGTGAAATCGTTGCGCCGTCCGTCGGCGTGCTCGCGCAGGAGCTTCCAGAGGATCGCGCCTGCGACGCCCTTGATCAGGTAATCGTCGTCGACGAATACGCTGTCCTGGCCGGAATAGTGCCGCACGGTGAGCGGAGAGCCTGCCGAGCTCGGGGCCGGCGTCGTCGTCGCCTGCGACTCGTCGTCGCGCTCGGCACCGTGTTGCAGCACGCGGATCGCGAGGCCGAGGCTCGCCGCGATCGAGACGAGCGCATCCTCGTCGTCGTAGCGGAAGCGCCGCTCGTCCGGGCTCTCGACGTAGAGAACGCCGATCAGCTCTCTGCCGGCAGCGATCGGCACGGCGAGCTGGCTGCCGCTCGCGGCGAGGCCGGGGAACGGGATCTGCGCCGCGAGCGCGTCGGCCATCCCGTGCGCCTTCGCGTCCTCGCGCATGGCGCGGCCGTAGCTGTATTCGAGCGTCGCGTGACTGATGCGCACCGGCGTACAGGCTTGCGCCGACACGCCGATCACGCCGTCACCGAACGCGATTTCTGATCCTACGCCGGAATGCTCGTAGCCGCGCGTCGCCACCGTGTACAGCGTCCTCGTCGCGGCCTCGGCGAGGAGCACCATCGCGTGGCGAATTCGCAGGGTCGCCTCGAGTCCTCCGAGGAGCTCGTCGAGGAGCGTCGCGAGGTCGGTGCTGCGGGCAAGGCGCTCGATCACCTCGCGGACGGCGGGCAGCAGGTTGGGGGACGGCGGAGACGCAATCTCTCCGCCCGGCACGCGCTCGACGCCGACGACGCGGTAGACGTCGGCCCCCTGCAGCCTGAACACGCCCGTCATGCCTTCGTGCGACGCGATGCCGGCGAGCTTCGCCTTCATACGCTCGAACAGGGCGCCTCGGGTCTCGGTGCGCAGATACTCAAGATCGAACCGGTACTGCGCTCCGGTTTCGGGGTGCAACGCGAGCACGCTCGCGCGCGGGTTGGCGAGAACGTTGTCGCGCGTCTTGCTGAAGAACTGAAACGACAGTGCGACGTGGGCTTCGTCGACGTAGTGGAGCTGGGAGACGAAGCTGACGTTCGGTGTGCCGTCCGGAGCGCAGGTGGCGACCGTCGACGGGATCACCCCTTCCATCAGGTCGCGCAGCTCGGACAGCACGGGCACGCTCAGCACCGCTGCAGCCGCGCGCCGGCGCCGGGACCCGGCGTCTGCGCGAAACCGTCGGTCGGCGAGAACTCGATGGCGGCCAGGTCTTCGGCGCGCGTGCCGAGCACCGCGTGGACGAAGGGTGCCGAGTGACCGAGCGGGGCGAGCTCGACGACAAACGAGCCGACGAACGCCGTGACGAGCTGCAGGTCTCCAGGTGCCGATGCCACGACGCGCGCATCGCGGCCCTTGAACTGCATCGCGCGATGAGTCGTCGGCTGATTGAAGACGACGGCGACGACGTGATTCGCCTCGATGTTTCGCAGCAGTGCCTCCGCCTGCGGTCGCGCGACGAAGATCGTCATCAGCCGGCCATCGCGGCTCACACGGCAGCCGCAGCCGTACGCCAGCGTCGGGCGATTGTCTGCATCGCGCGCGGCAACGACCATCGAGACGCGGCGCGAGACGAACTCGATCGTTTCCGAATCGAGGAGCGGCGGCGTGGCGTCGATTGGGGTCATCGGGCAGCGATCGGAGCCGGTGTCACGGCCTGCGCGAGGCGCCGCCCATGCTCGCGCGTCGCATGAAAGCCGATGTCGGGCCAGCGCTCCATCGTGACCTGCAGGTTGTACTTGTTGGTCGCGAGAAAGACCGGGTTGCCGTCGACGTCGACGGCGAGTACCGCCGCCTGCTCGCGCTCGAAGCGCCGCCGCGTCGCTTCGTCAGGAAAAGTGAGCCAGCGCGCGGTCGCGATCGCAGCCGGCTCGTAGATCGCATCGACCTTGTACTCGGTGGCAAGGCGCTGCGCGACGATCTCGAACTGCAGCGGTCCCACCGCGCCGAGCAGCAGCGTGTTGGTGTGCTCGGAGGTGAACACCTGGATCGCGCCTTCCTCGCCGAGCTCCCGCAGGCCCTTGGCAAGCGGTTTTGCGCGAAACGGGTCGCGCGGCCGCGCGACGCGAAACAGCTCGGGCGCGAACCATGGAATGCCCTTGAATGCGAGCGACTCGCCTTCGGAGAGCGTGTCGCCGATCTGCAGCTGCCCGTGGTTGTGGATGCCGATGATGTCGCCGGCGACCGCGTCCTCGCTCGCGACGCGCTCGTTGGCCATGAAGGTGAGCGCATTGGCGAGCTTCAACTCGCGCCCGGTGCGGACCTGGTGCGCCTTCATCGCCGGCGTGTAGCGCCCCGAGCAGACGCGGAAGAAGGCGATGCGGTCACGGTGCCGCGGATCCATGTTCGCCTGGATCTTGAACACGAAGCCGCTGAACGCCGGCTCGGTCGGCGCGACGACGCGCAGCGTCGCGTCGCGCGCCTGCGGCGGCGGCGCCCAGTCGATCAGCGCCGTCAGGATCTCCTGCACGCCGAAGTTGTTGATGCCCGAGCCGAAGAATACCGGCGTTTGCTGTCCGGCGAGAAAGCGCGCGAGGTCGAACGGATGGCTCGCGCCGCGTATTAGCTCGACGTCGTGGCGAAGCCCGGCGATCTCGCCGGGGTAGAGCTCTTCGAGCCGCCGATTGCCGATGCCGACGATCGTCTCGGTCTCGGTCGCGACGCGCTCCTCCCCCGGGGTGAAGCGCACGAGGCGGTCCTCGAGGAGGTGGAAGACGCCGCGGAAGTGGCGCCCCATGCCGAGCGGCAGCGTCACCGGCGCGCAGTCGATCGCGAGCACCGACTCGATCTCATCGAGGAGAGCGAGCGGCTCGCGCACGTCGCGATCGAGCTTGTTCACGAAGGTGATGATCGGCGTTGCGCGCAGCCGGCACACCTCGAGCAGCTTGATCGTCTGCGCTTCGACGCCCTTCGCGGCATCGATCACCATCACCGCGGCGTCGACGGCGGTGAGCACTCGGTAGGTGTCCTCGGAGAAATCCTCGTGTCCGGGGGTGTCGAGCAGGTTGATCACGTGGTCGGCGTACTCGAACTGCATCACCGAGCTCGTGACCGAGATGCCGCGCTGTTTCTCGACTTCCATCCAGTCGGAAGTCGCATGACGGGCGCTCTTCCGCGCCTTTACCGTACCGGCCATCTGGATCGCGCCGCCGTAGAGAAGGAGCTTCTCGGTCAGCGTCGTCTTGCCCGCATCGGGGTGCGAGATGATCGCGAACGTGCGCCGTCGCGCCACGTCGCGCGCGAGGGCTGCTGTGGCGGTGGGTGTGCGGTCGCGCGCGACCTCCGCCGCCGCTTCGGACAAGGTGGCGGGCATGCGATCAGCCGAACGGCGCGAGCCCGATCAGCGGCCCGTGCAGGTATTTCGCGAATAGCAGCGCAGCCACGATCCCGGCGACGACGACCAAGGCATCGCGTGCGCCCGAGCCGGGCGGCGACGCCCTTCCGGCCGCACGATCGCGCCGGCGCAGCGTCGCGAACATCGACGCCGACCAGAGCACGAGTGCGCCGAAGAGCACGATGCCCGCGAGCGTTCCGTTGCCGATCAGGTGGCCGAATGCCCACGTCTTGATGCCCGCCAGCATCGGGTGGCCAAGCATCGCCTTGATGCGGCTCCCGGGGATGTACGCCGCGGCAACGAGAACGAACCCGATGACGGCGAAGAGCGCGGTGACGTGCGGCATCCACGCCGGAGGCTGCCAGAGCGTCACCGGATCGCGGCGGGCGATCGCGAAACCCCAGATGATCAGCGCGAGACCGGCGAGCGAAACGAGCGAGTAGATGCCCTTCCACGGGCCGAGGCCGAGACTCGCCACGCGCCGCTCACGAAAATCCGGCGCAGCGACGCCGACGGTGTGCACACCGAGCAGCAATACCAGTCCTGCGATCAGCCAGCCCATCCGCGCGCCTGCTTCTCCATGCCGCAACGCCACCGATGGTACCGGATGCTCAGGTCGCGACGAGCATCACTTCGCTTGCGGGGAGCGCACGCCGTTTCGTCTCGACGCGAGCGTGCGCGCGATACTGGCCGCGCGGAGCCCGGCAGCCGCAGCGGCTTGTGCAGGCGTGGGTGCGGACACAAGCGCAGGTTCGGGAAGGGCCAGGTGCCTGGTCGCGGTGGTCGCCCGGGCGCTGCCGATCGATCGCAATCCCGACGCGTAGATGTCGGTCGCGTTGTCACCGGCGGGATCGAGCGAGCGTGCATTGGCGAGCGCGAAGAACGGCGCGAAGTCGCCCGGCACGCTCGCGACGCCCTGGTAGTCGCCGATGAAGAGCCCCCCTTCGGCGACCGGCGCGGCGTCGAAGTCGAACGGCCCGGCGGCGTGGACCTCGCTCCAGTGAATGCCGTCGGGCGACGCCGCGAGCCATGCGTCGACGATAAGGGTGGCCGGATCGGCGGTGTCGTTGCGCATGTCGTAGTAGAGGACCCCGATGGCGCCGTCGCTGCGCACCGTCACCGCGGGCAGCAGCGCCTGCGTCGCCGGAACCGCGTTGATCTCGACCGGCGTGCTCCACGTGAGCCCGCCATCGCTCGAGCGCGACAATGCGATGCCGTCGCGGATGCCTCCCGAGAAGCGTGCGTCCTGCCATACGGCGACGAGCTCGCCGCCGGGTCCGGCGGCAAACGAGCCGAGGTTCGCCCCGTCGCGAAGCTTGCGTGCCGGGTTCTGCGGATCGTAGGTGCCGATCGCGTCGATCGGCGTGATCGCAATCGGGCCCGACCACGTCACGCCGCCGTCCGCGGAGCGGATCAGCGCGAGGTGCACGCTCTGGGCACCGTTGGCCGCGGTATCGAACTCGGTGAAGAAGTCGTACGCCCACACCGTTCCATTCGCATCTCGTGCGACGACGATCTGGTTGTTGAGCGTCTGGTTGCGTGGTCCCGGATCGTAGATCGGTCGCGCCGGTTCCCAGGCGCCGCCGCCGTCGATGCTGCGCGCGAGGTACGACGGTCCGTGTCCGTCCGACGCGAGGCGGTCCCAGGTGACGTAGACGAGGCCGCGGGTGAACGGGTCCGACGTGATCGAGTCCTTGTCGTCGAGGAAGCCGCTGCCATCGACGATCAGTGTCGCTGGAGCGCTCCACGTGCGCCCGCCGTCCGTGGAGCGGCTGGCGAGGATCGCGCTCGTCGATCCGGCGGCGAACGTGTCGCCGGTGAACGCGATCGCAGCCTGCCAGACGACGCCGTCGGCGCCGATGCTGACCCACGGATCGCTTGCGCGCGCGTAGTCGCCGCCGTTCGCTGCGTTACCGCCGGTGCAGCGCGAGAACGCCGCCTCCGAAAGCGACCACGTCAAGCCGCCATCGAACGAATAGCCGGTGCGAAGTCCGCGCGCTCCGCCGTCGCTCCAGCGATCCTGCTGAAATGCGCCAACGAGATGCGCCGGATTCGCCGCGGCGGCAGCGATCATCGGCTCGACCTCGCTACCGGCGTAGAGGACGCCGGTCGCCGGGGCGGCGTCGCAGCCGTCGGTGAACGGCGAGGTCGACGTGAGCCGCACGCGCGAATCCGAAATGCCGGCTCCCGGCGTGCACATCGCGACGCCGACTGGGCCGTAACCTTCGGGAACGTAGCCGCGCGCGAGCATCGCCGTACGCGTCGCGAGGTCGGTCGTGTAACGATGGTTGGAGTCGGCGCGCCCGTTCCAGAGTCGGTAGACCGGAAGCGTCCCCGGCGCACAGGCGCCCGTCACGGTATCGGGCAGCGCGACGAAGAACTCGGCCGGAGTCTCCTCGACGTAGCCGCTGTAGTCAGGGTCCGTGCCGACCTTCGCGAGCACCGCCGCGCATTCGGCCGGCGAGGCCGAGAAGAAATGCGAGTCGCCGTGCTGCGGCGGGATGTAGAAGCGACAGACCGGGTCGACCGCGGCCGGCGCCGCAGCCTGCGGCGACGCGAAGCCTTCGAAGACGCGGCCGGTGCGATTCCAGCCGGTGAACGCTCCCGCGTCGAGCAGCGCGATCTCGTTCGCCAGCGGCGTCATGAAGTAGTGATCGAGCCACGGGTTGTAGAACTCGATCACCACCTCGGTTGCGGCTGCGGCCGGTCGGGCGAGGACGGCGAAGGCGAGTGCGGCGACGATCGCGCCGCGCGTCGCGGAAGCGATTCCCGCCCGCTCCGTCATCCTTCGTACTTGAACGACAGCTGCAATCTCGTTCGGAAGGCGACGACCTTGCCGGCCTCGATCTTGACGTCGAGCTTCTGCACCTCGGCGATGCGCAGGTCGCGCAGCGACTTGCCGGCGGTTTCGACCGCATTCCGCGCGGCATCTTCCCACGAAGTCTCGCTGCTGCCGATGACGTCGATGATCCGGTAGACGCCTTCCGCGGAATTCTTCTTCGCCATGATCTGCTCCTTGCTGGATACGGGAATCGAGGCGGCTGGCGCGCAGGCCAGGCGCCGTCGTCACGATACCCCAAAACCGCGGTGGACCAGAAGACGCGGTGCGTCCCGGTTTTCGCCTGTCATCGGGTGACCGGCGTCGGCCGTTCAATCCGGAAAGGCCACTCGGCAGCGGAGCGCATGCGCCGGCCGGGCAGGCATTACAATTGTTCGATGGACCCGCTCGTCCTTACTGTCGACATGGCCGGCCTGCCGCAAGCGTGGGTCGAGCTCGAGGAAGCGATCACCTATCACGCGAAGCTGACGGTCGCGTGGTCGCTGGGGGCGATCGTCCGCGAGTTTCGCGGAGGCTGGCAGCGGGATGGCACGCGCTCGCGCATCGCCACCAAGTCGATCCTCGCGATCAAGGGCAGCGCGGGCCGGCCGCTCACCCACGTGCCGAGCCTCACCAATACGATGCTGTTCGCCCGTGACCGGCACGTTTGCGCGTACTGCGGCGGGCGCTTCCATCACCGCGATCTTTCGCGCGATCACATCGTACCGGCGTCGCGAGGCGGGCGCGATACCTGGATGAACTCGGTCACCGCGTGTAGAAGCTGCAATACGCGCAAGGGAAACCGCGCGCCGGAGCAGGCGCAGATGCCGCTCCTCTACGTCCCGTACGTGCCGAACCGGCACGAGCACTTCATCCTGCGCAACCGGCGCATCCTCGCGGATCAGATGGAGTATCTGCTGGTGGGTGTTCCGCGGTCGAGCCGGCTATACGCTGCAACGCTTTCCGACTGACCCTCCGCAGGTCGGGGCGAATGCGCCGTGCGGCACCAAAGGGCGTCGGCGCTGTCTTCCTTTTCCATGCGCCCTCGCCGCTACCTGTATGCCCTGGCGCCGATCACGATGGGAGCGCTCGTCTGTGGCGCCGTCGTGGTCGCGGTCACGGTGACGCTCTCGCCCGCGTTCTTCACGCTTCCGAACGGCGGGACCGTGGCGCCCGACTTCGGCGCATGGCGGGCATTTGCCGCGCTGCCGGGCGTCGGGTCCGCCATTGCTCTCACCTTTGCAGCGAGTACGGGTGCGACGCTGGCGTCGCTCGTTGTCGCGTGCTGCGTCGGCGCGTGGGCGATGACGCCGGCGCGGCGAAACCGGGCGCTCGTCGTTGCGGCGGCCGTCGCCGCCGTGCCCCCAACCGCGCTCGCCGCCGGCCTTTCCGAGCTCGCGTCGCCGGCAGCGGCGTCATCCGCCGAAGCGTGGTGGCAGCCGTGGTTGCCGGGCGTTCATGCGGGGACCGGCATGCTGCTGATCGCACTCTGCCTCAAGATTGCGCCGTTTCTCGCCGCGATGGTGCTGATCGCGATGCCGGGCGCCGCCGCCGACAGGCACGCCGCGGCCGCCGGTGCGCTCGGCTACGGGCGTGCAGAGACCTTTGCGAAACTCGTCCTTCCGCAGGTGTACCGGCGACTGCGTCTGCCGGTCTGTGCGGCGCTCGCATGGTCGCTTTCAACGGTCGCGGTGCCGCTGCTCGTCGATCCCGCAAGCCAGTCTCAGCTTGCCGTCATCGCCTGGCGCGGTCTCGCCGACGGGAGAGAAGCGCAGCGGGCACTGGGCGCAGCGACCGCAGCCGTCGTGCTCGCGATCGCGCTCGCCGCGATCGCGCTCTTGATCGTGCTGGAGTGGACAGTGCGCCGCGCGGGACAGGCATGGCTTCGCAGCGGGCGGCGCGGCGTGGCGGCTCCTGCGGTCACCCGCGTTGGCGTCGCGGCTGCGGGCGCGGGCCTCGCGCTCGCCGTTGCCGCGCTCGTCGCTCCGTTGATGCTCGGTGGCGGGCGTTCCGGCGCGACGTTGCACGCGCTCGCGCCGGTCGCGGCCGCTGCAGGCAACGCGGATGGAACCACGCATTCGGTGCCGGCCGCACTCGTCGCGACGCTCGCGATCGGCGTCGTCGCGATGCTCGTTGCGCTCGCGGCGACGATCGCCAGCCTCGAAGCCGAGGACCGCGGTCGGCGCCGGAGCGCGTGGCCCGCGCTTCTCTGGGTGCCGTGGCTCGTGCCGCAGATCGCATTCGTGCCGGGCATCGCGTGGACCCTTTCCGATCTCGCTGTTCGCGCACCGTTTGCCGCAGTGATCGTCTCTCAGCTCGTCTTCGTATTCCCCTGCGTCGCGCTTGCGCTGATCCCGTCGTGGCGCGCGCTCGACCCGCGCTATGCACGGTGCGCGGCGGCACTGCGCGCGACGCCACGCCGCGTGCTCGCCCGCGTCAAGCTGCCGCTCGTTGCGCGACCGATCGCGTTCGCGTGCGCGCTCGCGTTCGCGGCCAGCGCGGGCCTGTTCCTGCCGACGCGTCTCACCGCTCCGGATCGCGTGGCGACACTGGCCACCGACGTGGTATCGAACGCGGCGACGTCGAATCCGCGCGAAGCGATGCTCGAGGCGACGCTCCTGGCGCTCGTTTCGGCCATCGTCGTCGCCTTTGCGCTCGATCGCCGCAAGCGAACCACTGCCGCTCGGGCCGCGTGGCAACCAGCCGCCGGGTGAACGCGGTGGGTGGCTCGCTTTGCCTCACCCACGTGCGCATCCATGCCGGTGCGCAGACGCTGATCGACTCGCTCGACGTCACCGTCGATCCGGGCGAGTGCGTGACGGTGCTTGGGCCACCGGGCTCGGGCAAGTCGGTGCTGCTTGCGTGGATCGCGGGAACGCTCGATCCGGGTCTTAGGGCGCGCGGCCGCGCGTCGATCGATGGTGAGAACATTCTCGCCGTCGCGCCGGCGAGGCGGGGAGTGGGCCTCATGTTCCAGGACGATCTCTTGTTTCCGCAGCTCTCGGTGGCCGGCAACCTGATGTTCGCGCTGGTGCCGACCGTGCGTGGCCGCGCATCGCGCGCGGCAGCGGTCGAGCGCGCGTTGCGCGAGATCGGGCTCGACGGCTGCGCGAATCTCCATCCGAGCGCGTTGTCGGACGGCGAGCGTGCGCGCGTCTCGCTGATGCGGATGCTGCTCGCGCAGCCGCGTATCCTGCTTCTCGACGAGCCGTTTCGGCGCTTCGACGTACCGACCGCCGACGAGATGCGTCGATTTACGTTCGCGCACGTGCGCCGTCGCGGCATCCCCACGCTGCTCGCAACGCGCGAGCGCGCGGACGCGGAGGTGGCGGATGGACGCGTGATCATGCTCGCCGGGGGTGGTTCGGCGGCGGCCGAAGCCGTGGAGGAGGTGCCGCGCGCGGCGCGCCGGCGCGTCAGGATCGCGTGACCCCGGGTTGACGACCGCGGCGCCACGACGCCGGTGTAACGACAGCGCGGGAATCGGCGAACTACCGGATGTCGAAACAATCAGGAGGTGTCCATGAGACTCATCGCTTCCGCAATGCTCGCCGTCGCGTTGGCCGGCGGCTCGGCATTCGCGGCCGTCGTTCCGGCCTATACGGGCCCCGCGGCGCCCGTCACTGCGACGCGGGCGACCGCCGTGTTCGCAGGCGGGTGCTTCTGGGGCGTCGATGCGGTGTTCAAGCACGTGAAGGGCGTCCTCGACGTGGTGTCGGGCTATTCGGGCGGCAGTGCGGCGACGGCGAAGTACCTGCTCGTGGGAACCGGGACGACCGGGCATGCCGAATCGGTGCAGGTCACCTACGATCCTTCGAAGGTCACGTATGCGGATCTGCTGCGGGTCTTCTTCGGCGTTGCGCACGATCCGACCGAGCTCGATCATCAGGGTCCGGATTACGGAACCCAGTACCGGTCGGTGGTGTTCTACGCGAACGACGAGCAGAAGGCGATCGCGCTGCGCTACATCGCCGAGCTCGATCGCGCGAAAGTGTTCCCGAAGCCGATCGTCACCGAGGTGACTCCGCTGAAGGGGTTCTATCCGGCCGAGGCGTACCACCAGAACTTTCTCGAGCGACACCCCGACAATCCCTACATCGTCTATAACGATCTACCCAAGCTCGCCAGGCTGAAGCAGGACTTTCCCGACTGGTATCACCCGCTTTGAACCGGATTGCGGTTGGACCTCCCGGCATTCCCGCCACCGGATGGGTGGTGGGAATCGTCTGCGCGTGGGTGCTGTTCGGCCTCGTCGGTCACGACCCGTGGAAGCCCGACGAGGCGCATTACTTCGGCGTCGTCGTCGATCTCCTGCACAACCACGACTGGGTCGTGCCGCGGCTCGCCGGCGAGCCGTGGATGGAGAAGCCGCCGCTCCTCTACGTCGTCGCGAGTGTCTTCGCCCACCTCGCGAATCCCGCGCTGCCGCTCTACGACGCAGCGCGGCTTGCGACCGGGTTTTTCGTCGGCGTCGCCCTTCTCTTCCTCGCGCTGACGGCGCGGGAGCTGTACGGACGCGGCTACGGTGCTGCCGCGATGCTGGTGACGATCGGCTGCATTGGCCCGATCGCGCGGATGCACCAGCTCATCACCGACGTCCCGCTGATGACCGGTGTCGCGATCGGCATGTACGGCCTCGCGCTCGCGCGAAGAACCGTGTGGCCGGCGGGAATCGCGCTCGGCGCGGGCGCCGCGTGCGCTTTTCTCGCCAAGGGGCTCATCGGCCCGGGGTGGCTCGGCGTCACGGCGCTGATCCTCGCCTTCTTCCGGCCGTGGCGAGCGCGCCGGTACGGCGCCGGCCTCGCGATCGCGTTCGTCGTCGGCGCGATTCCTGCGATCATCTGGATGACCGCGCTCTACGCGCGCTCGCCCGAGCTGTTCCGCACCTGGCTCGTCGCCAACAATTTCGGGCGCTTCTTCGGCTTCGTTCGGCTGGGAACGCGCAATGGCGACGGCTTCTACGAGCTGACGCTCCTCTGGTACGCGCTGCCGGCGTTGCCGCTCGCGCTGTGGGCACTGTGGAAGGCGTGGCGCGCGCGAACGACGACCGGCGCCTGGGACGGGCTCGTGCTGCCCGGCGTGCTCGCTGCGGTGATCCTCGGCGTGCTCGCGCTCGCAAGCGATTCGCGCGACGTCTACATGATGCCGATCGTACTGCCGCTCTCGCTCCTCGCCGCGTACTCGTTGCGCGATCTGCCCGAGGCCGGCGCGCGCGCGCTCTCGGTCTCGGCCCGCTACGCGCTCGGTACGTTCGCGCTCGTGCTGTGGCTCGGGTGGCTCGCTCTCGTCACCGATTTCCCGGCGGCGCTCAACGAAGCGCTTCTCGGCTATCAGCCCGGATTCCACGCGCACGTGCATCCGCTGCGTCTCGCGCTGGCGCTCGCGGCGACCGCCTTCGCGTTGCGCATCGTCACGCGCCCCGCGCGCGAAGGGGGCTCGGCACTCACCCAATGGGCGGTCGCGGTGACGCTGTGCTGGGCGCTGATCTCGACGCTGTGGACGCCGTTCCTGAACGCCGGCAAGAGCTATCGTTCGATGATCGACTCGCTCGCCCGGGAGCTTCCTCGCTCGGGGTGCGTTGCGAGCCGGCATCTCGGCGAGCCGCAGCGCGCGCTGCTCGAATATTTTGCGCGCGTGCGCACCGTGCGCCTGGAAGAGGATCCGGCTGCGTCGTGTCCGGCGCTGCTCGTCCAGGGCTGGCAGCGCGATCCCCTGCCGGCGCCCGGTGCGGGCTGGACGCTCGCCTGGGAGGGCGCGCGCCCCGGGGATCGGAACGAGCTTTACCGCCTCTACCGTCGTGACCTGCCTGCCGGCTTCGCGCCGGTGCGCTTCCCGAGGTCGCTCGCGCAGGAATAGCCCCGCGCACCGGCGTGTTCTCCGCTCCGGAGCTCGTTCTTCCACGGCACCCGGAGGCACTCATGTTTTCACGTTCTGCGCGAGCATTCGGCTTCGCCCTGCTCGCATTCGCCGCGACGCAGGCGCGCGCGACCTTCCACCTGTGGACGGTCGATCAGATCTACTCGGATTCGACGGGGAACGTGCAGTTCGTGGAGCTTTTCTCGTCGGCCGGCGGGCAGGAATTCGTCGCCGGACACGCGATCACCGCGTCGTCGGGGACCAACCCCGCACACATGTTCACCTTTCCCACCGATCTGCCGGGCGACACGACGAACAGGCATTTCCTGATCGCGACGCAGGGCTTCGCTGCGCTCGGCATAGTGAAGCCCGACTACGTCGTGCCGAATGGCTTTCTCTATGCGCCGGCGGGCACGATCAACTACGCGGGCGTCGACATCGTCAACTACACGAATCTGCCGACCGACGGGACGCATTCGATCGACGCCAACGGCACCGTGCGGGTGAATTCGGCGACCAATTTTGCCGGCCAGACCGGTTCCGTCGCCGCGACGCCGCCCCCGCCGCCGCAGGCGAACTACCAGGGCCTCTGGTGGGCGTCGCCGGCGGGCTCGGAGTCGGGGTGGGGACTCAACGTCGCGCACCAGGGCAACATCATCTTCGCGACCTGGTTCACCTATGACACTTCCGGCAAGGCGCTGTGGCTGTCGATGACCGGGGTGCAAGGAGCG
>DASVWR010000064.1:0-3173 GCA_036393115.1 Casimicrobiaceae bacterium | reverse complement strand
GAGCGGCACAAGGTCGAGTTCGAGCAGCAGATGAAGGCGCGGCAGGACATCTCGGTCGTCACCCCCGGCCTGTTTCGCGAATTTCCGCGCGCCAACCTGGTGGTCTTCGTCGAGAGCATCAATCCGCTCGACAGCACGGTGGGCAACGTCTTTCTGCACAGCATCGAGGACAAGCGCGACGCGACGACGGTGGCCGCGCGCGGCAAGCTCGAAGACATGCCCGACGGCGACCGCTTCATCGTGCTCGAGCACGGCCGGCGCTATCAGGGAACGCCGGGCACGGCCGACTATCGCGTCGTGGAGTTCGAGCGGCTTGGGCGGCGCATCGAGCCGTCCGAGGTCCGCTCGGTGCCGACGTCGAGCAAGGCGCTGCCGACCGAGGCGCTCTTCGCGAGCGACGATCGGGTCGGTCGCGCCGAGCTCTTCTGGCGCATCTCGGTGCCGATCTCGGCGCTCGTGCTGACGCTGCTCGCGATTCCGCTCTCCTTCGTCGATCCGCGCGTCGGGCGATCGTTCAATTTCTTCTCGGCGGTATTCCTGTACATGCTCTACAGCAACTGCCTAAATATCGTGCAGAGCCTGATCGCGCAGGGACGCCTGCCACTGTGGGCCGGGCTCGCGCTGCCGCACCTCGTCGCGCTGGCGATCGTCGTCGCGCTGTTCCGCCACCAGCTCTCGGTCGCCGGCCTGTTCGAGCGGCTCCTTCCGGCGCGCCGCGCGGCCGCGCCGCCGTCGACCTGAGACGCCGGCGATGAAGACGCTGCAACGCTACATCGGGCGTGACGTCCTGTTCGCGACCCTGCTGATCTTCGTCGCGCTGCTCGCATTGTTCGCCTTCTTCGACCTCATTCACGAGCTCGGCGACGTCGGGCGCGGAACGTACACGATCAGCTCGGCGCTCGTCTACGTGCTGCTCAACGTGCCGTCGCGGCTCTACGAGCTGTTTCCGGTTGCTGCGCTGATCGGCACGCTGTTCGCGGTGGCCCAGCTCGTCGCCAATTCCGAGTACACGGTGATGCGCGTCTCGGGCATGTCGATGGGGCAGCTCGTCTGGTCGGTGCTGCGCGTCGGGCTTCCGCTGGCGCTCGCCACCTTTCTCGCCGGCGAGTATCTGGCCCCGCCCGCCGAGAGGCTCGCGCAGACGGTGCGCGCAGCCGGGAGCGGCGGTGACGCGCACGTCGTCGCGCAGCAGTTCACGTCGGGATTCTGGTTCAAGCAGGACCTGACGTTCGTCAACATCCGCACGGTCCTCGCCGACATGACGCTGCTCGGGGTGCGCATGTACGAGTTCGGCAACGACCTGCGGCTGAAAGCCGTCAGGACCGCGCGCTCCGGAACGTTCCTCGGTAACGGCGAATGGAAGCTGGACGACGTCGACACGACCGAGATCGGCCCCGATCGCGTCGAGGTGACGCACGCGCCGTCGTGGACGTGGACAACCGTCCTGCGACCGTCGATCCTCGATGTCTACGAGGTCGCGCCCGAGCGGCTCGAGCTCGGCGCGCTGTACGACAACATCCGCGTGCTCGCGAAGAGCTCCCAGAAGGCATCGCGCTTCGAGATCGCGTTCTGGAACAAGATCTTCTATCCGGCGGCCGTGCTCGTGATGATGGTGCTCGCGCTGCCGTTCGCGCATTTCCAGCGCCGGCAGGGCGGGATCGGATTCCGCATTTTCGCCGGCACGATGATCGGCCTCGCCTTCTTCCTGCTCGGCCGCCTGTTCTCGAACCTCGGCGTGCTGAACAACTGGCCGCCACTCTTTTCGGCGGTGTTCCCGCTGGTGTTCTTCAGCGCGGTGGCCGTGGCGATGATGTGGTGGATCGAGCGGCGGTGATCCCTCGCCGCTCGCGCGCTACGTGGCCGCGATCGGATCGACGTTCGCGTACCGGTGCTGACGCTCGCCCTTGACGCGGTAGCTGACCGTGCCATCGACCAGAGCAAAGAGCGTGTGATCCTTGCCGACGCCGACGTTCACGCCGGGGTGGATCAACGTGCCGCGCTGGCGGACGATGATGCCGCCGGCGCGGATCGCCTCGCCGCCGTAGGTCTTGACGCCGAGACGCTTCGCCTTCGAGTCGCGGCCGTTGCGCGAGCTGCCGCCGGCTTTCTTATGCGCCATGCTGATCTCCTGCGCCGGCGATCGAATCGACCCTGAGCTCGGTGTAGCCCTGGCGGTGTCCCTGGTGCTTCTGGTAGTGTTTGCGCCGGCGCATCTTGAAAATGCGCAGCTTCTCGCCGCGGCCATGCGCAACGACGGTCGCCTTGACCAGCGCTCCGGCGACAGTGGGGCGGCCGATGCTGACGCCGGCACCCTCGCCGACCATCAGAACCTGATCGAGAACCACTTCGGCGCCGACGTCGGCCGGAAGCAGCTCCACCTTCAGTTTCTCGCCCGGGGCGACCTTGTACTGCTTGCCCCCGGTCCTCACGACCGCGTACATGAATGACTCCTCGGTGCTCGCTGGTTGCCCGCTGGTTCCCTTGTGGATGCGCGGGGTGGCCGGCTCGATATTGCGGAAAGCCGATAATTATATCCCAGTTTCGTCAAAATCGGCGCGGCGCGAAGCGGCCGCGGAGCGGCGTTGCCGAGGCGGGGTCACGCCGCGCCCCGGAAGGCGCAGGCCGCACGCGTTCTCCGGTAACATGCACCCCTCTCACGCCCTGCCGCGCCGGGTGCGGCTGTGCGCCGCCTTCCGCGCGACTCGATCGCCGCAGCCAGCAGCGCCCGCCATGCCACTCGGAAATCCTCCGCCCACCGGTGCCGTGACCGTCGACTTCCTGAAACCCGTGATCGGCGCCGACATGGACGGGGTCGACGAGGTCCTGCGCGAGAGTCTGCGCTCGGACGTGGCGCTGATCCACACGATCGCCGATTACATCATCGGCAGCGGCGGCAAGCGATTGCGGCCGGCGCTCCTCCTCCTCGCCGCGCGTGCCTGCGGCTACCGGGGACGCGATCACCGGGTCCTCGCCGCGGTGATCGAAATGATCCACACCGCGACGCTGCTGCATGACGACGTCGTGGACGAGTCCGACCTTCGGCGCGGACACGCGACCGCCAACGCGGCATTCGGCAATCCGGCCTCGGTGCTGGTCGGCGACTTCCTCTACTCGCGCGCATTCCAGCTGATGGTCGGTGTCGGTCGCATGCGCGTGCTCGAGATCGTCGCCGA
>DASVWR010000063.1:0-31269 GCA_036393115.1 Casimicrobiaceae bacterium | reverse complement strand
CCTTCGGCCGCCTTCTTCTCGGCGTCGGTGAGCTCGTCCCAGAAGCCGATCTTCTTCATCAGCACGTGATCGAACTCGGGGTAGCCCGTCGTGATCTCGGAGCCCTTCGGATAGGAGCCGTCCTCGGCGAGGAGGTTGACGCCGTCGCGCTCGACGCCGAAGTTCGCGCGGAAGCAGCCGCCGCCGTCCATCATCGTGCGTGACTCCTGATACAGGTTCGGCGAGCCCGGATGCTTGATCTCGGGCGTGCCGTAGCACGGCCACGGCATGCCGAAGTAATCGCCGTTGCAGGGACCGCCGTTCGCGCGCAGCGTGCGCACGTCGAACGTCGCCATGTTCTTCATGTGGAGCTTCAGCCGCTCGGGAGATTGACCCGTGTAGCCGATCGTCCACGTCGCAATATTGATCTCCTTCAGCACCGACTCGGGCGTGGGCTCCTCGAACTTCGCGTCGCCGTCGGGCTTCCAGATCTCGTAGTTCTTGACGAACTCGGGGCCATAGCCGAACTTCTTGGCAAACGCGTACATGATCGCCTGGTCGGTCTGCGACTCGAACAGCGGCCGGATGACGCGTTCGCGCCACTGCAGCGACCGGTTCGACGCGGTGACCGAGCCCGACGTCTCGAGCTGCGTGCACGCGGGAAGGAGGTAGACGCCGTCCTTCCTCACCATCGCGCTCATCGCCGCGGTCGCCGACGGGTACGGATCGACGACGACGACGAGATCGAGCTTCTTCATCGCCTCGACCATCTCCTTGCCGCGCGTCTGGCTGTTCGGCGCGTGCCCCCAGTAGACGATCGCGCGCAGGTTGCTGTCCTGGTCGATCAGGTCGTTCTTCTCGAGAACGCCGTCGATCCAGCGCGACACCGTCATCCCCGGCTTCTCCATCATCACTTCCGAGGCGAATTGCTTCTTGATCCAGTCGTAGTCGACGTTCCACACGGCGGCGAAATGCTTCCACGCGCCCGCCGCGACACCGTAGTAGCCGGGGAGCGAATCGGGATTGGGGCCGATGTCGGTCGCGCCCTGCACGTTGTCGTGACCGCGGAAGATATTGGCGCCGCCGCCCGGCACGCCGATGTTGCCGAGCGCCAGCTGGACGATGCACGACGCGCGCACCATCGCGTTGCCGATCGAGTGCTGGGTCTGGCCCATGCACCAGACGAGCGTCGACGGCCGGTTCTTCGCCATCATCTCGGCGCACTGGTAGACCAGCGCCTCGGGAACGCCGGTCACTTCCTCGACCTTGTCCGGAGTCCACTTCGCGAGCACGTCCTCGCGCACCTTGTCCATGCCGTAGACGCGGTCATGGATGTACTTGTCGTCCTGCCAGTTGTTCTTGAAGATGTGATAGAGCATGCCGAACAGCAGCGCGACGTCGGTTCCCGAGCGGAAGCGAACGTACACGTCCGCCTTCGCCGCCGTGCGCGTGAAGCGCGGATCGGCGACGATCATCTTGGCGCCGTTCTCCTTCGCGTGCAGCATGTGCAGAAGCGACACCGGGTGCGCTTCGGCGGCGTTGCTGCCGATGTAGAACGCGCACTTCGTATTGCCCATGTCGTTGTACGAGTTGGTCATCGCGCCGTAGCCCCAGGTATTGGCCACGCCCGAGACCGTCGTCGAGTGACAGATGCGCGCCTGGTGATCCATGTTGTTCGTCCCGAAGAACGAGACGAACTTGCGCAAGAGGTACGACTGCTCGTTGCTGTGCTTGGAGCTCCCGACCCAGAACACCGCGTCGGGGCCCGACTCCTTGCGGATCGCGAGGAGCTTGTCGCCGACCTCTTTGATCGCCTGCTCCCACGAGATCTTCTGGTACTTGCCGTCGACGAGCTTCATCGGCGTCTTCAGCCGGTGATCGCCGTGCCCGTGCTCGCGGATCGATGCGCCCTTCGCGCAGTGCGCGCCCATGTTGAGCGGCGAATCGAACACCGGCTCCTGGCGTACCCAGACGCCGTTCTCGACCACCGCGTCGATCGCGCAGCCCACCGAGCAGTGCGTGCAGACGGTGCGATGCACCTCGCGCTTGACTCCGGCCGCCTCGTCGGCCGCCTGCGCCTTTTCCATCGTTCCGTACGGGAGCTGGCTCGCGAACGCGCCGACTCCCGCGGCGACACCCGAGCGCTTGAGAAAGCTGCGGCGATCCATCGTCGCGACCCTGTGCGCGGCGGAACGGACGATGCGCGGGGCGACCCCGCGGATGGGATCGGACTTGCGCGTCAGTTGCATGGCATGTCTCCTGCTGGATGCCGAACTGGAGCGACGGGGCCGCCTTGCGGGCACCCGTCGGTGATCGTCATGACGAGCACTGCCTAGCGACGCGCGGACGCGTAGTAGGCGCGGATATGGTCGGTTTCCCGGTAGCCCCGAGTCGCCGCTTCGGGCGCAGCCGGTGTCACGGCCGCGGCAGTCCCGGCGACGGCGGGCGCGGCCACGGCAGCTCCTGCCGCACCGGCACCGAAGGCGAGCAGGAAACGGCGCCGCCGTACGTCAGGCTGCGCAACGCTCGGTTGCATCTCGGCAATATCGGATGGCGATGGACTGGACATGAACCCTCCTGAAGACCCCTGACATGCCGCGAACTGCGGGATTGCCGTTGTTTTGACTTCGCCTATTCGTCCATGGCGAGCGCCTCCCGCTCGACGGTCATGAACGCGCGGGTCCATTCTGCTACCCCCCGGTAATAATTGGCAATAGGGGAATCTCCTATTGCGATGCAACAATCGAACACCCAGGGAGCGAGATTGCGCTCGAAGAACACCCGCTGAATCGCGAGCGTCGCCGGTTGCCGCTCGGCATCCCCGGCGATCAAGAGGCGCATCGATTCGCACAGCGCGGACAAATGGTCCTCGAGCATGCTGACACCTTCGCGCCGCGCGAGGCCAAGCACCGCGAGCTCGCTTCGCAGCTGCGCAAGCGGGCGCTCCATCGTGAACCCCGAGAGCCAGAACGAGGCATGAAGGTTCACCTCGGACTTGCCGACTCCGACGAAGAGGTCGGTGTATTCCTGCATCGCCATGACGCAATCCGCGGCGAGGCTCGCATCGGCGAGCCGGTTCCACGCGACGGCGAGCTCCGACGAATCGTCGATGCGCGGGGCGCCGGCGATCGAAGCGAGCAGCGCGCGGTCAGGTCCGTCCGCGTAGAGCCGCGCGAGCAACGCGTAGAGATCGCTGCGGCTCCGGTCCTCGGGCGTCAGCACATGCGGCGGCGCCACCTGCCCGGGCATCAGAGATCCCGCACGTCGACCGAGCGCTCGCTCGTCATCAGGTCGATCACGCGACAGTCGGCGCACATCGTCAGCCGGGCGAGCGCCGCATCGTCGGCGAACATGGAGTGGTGGCGCAGCCGCTCGACCATCGCCTGCACCATCTTCTGCGTTCCCATCGGCTTGCCGCAGCGCACGCAGGCGTGGACCGCCGCCTCGTTCAGTACGCGCGGAGCCTTCGCGTCGGCCGTAAGGTCGAGGCGCGGCACGAGCGTGATCGCGTGCTCCGGGCATGTGGCGGCGCACAGCCCGCATTGCACGCAGTTCGCCTCGATGAAGCGCAGCTTCGGCGTCTCCGGATGATCGAGGAGCGCGGCCTCGGGGCACGACGCCACGCAGGCGAGACACATCGTGCAGGCGTCGCGGTCGACGGCGATCGCGCCGAACGGAGCCCCCGTGCGGAGCGCGATTACGTCCTGCGGGGTCGGCGCATGCGCGGCGAGGTGCTCGTTGGCGAGTGCCAACAGGCGACGCTTGTCCGCGACCGCGGCGAACGTCGCAGCCACGCGTGGCGCGAGCGCGACCGGCCAATCCCAAAGCGCGGCGTCGAGCAACGCCGGATCGGGCATCGCTGCTACGCCATCACTGCCGAACGCGTCCGAGACATCGGCGGCCGCTGCGATCAGGCGGAAGTGCTCGCCCTGGTAACCCAGCGCCGCGGTGATCGTCGCGGCGATCGACATCTGGAACGCGATCGCCTCGCGATACTGCGGCGCCTCGCTTCCGGTTACGAGCACGCCGACCTGCGACGCACCCCACGCGATCGCGGCGAGCCAGACATCGATGCCGACCGAAGCGACGTGCTCGACCTCGACCGGAATGACGCGCGCCGGAAGGCCGCGACCTTCGCGCGCCAGCGCCTCGATCGCCGCGTTGCCATCGGCTGCATGGAACAGCAGGCACGCATCGCGCCCACCGGCCCGCCCATAGGCGCGCAGCAGCGTGCGCAGGCGCGTCCCCAGATCGGTCACGGTCGGATAGGCGTAGGAGATCGCTCCCGAAGGACAGACGGTCGTGCACGCGCCGCAGCCCATGCACAGGTGCGGCTCGACGTAGACGTGGTCTCCGTCGGCGCGGATCGCGAGCGTCGAGCAGACGTCGATGCACTGCGTACAGCCCTGTTTCTGCGAGCGCGAGTGCGCGCAGATCGATGCCTTGTACGAGAAGTATTTCGGCTTCTCGAACTCACCAGTGGCGAGCGCGAGCTCGGCCGCGGCTTTGGCCTGCGCGATCGGGTCGCCCCCAGGCGCGAAATAGCCCTGCGGAGGCTGATGCTGCCTGAACCATGGTTTCGCACCGAGGTCGAGGACGAGATCGAAGCGCCCGCGCCGCGTCGTGTCGCGGCGATCGAAATCGATCGCGCCGATGGCTCCGCAGGCGGCAACGCACTCGCGGTGGGCGCGGCAACGATCGAGGTCGATCTGGAACGCGGCTCCGATCGCGTGCTCGGGGCAGGCGCGCACGCACGCGCCGCAGCGCGTGCAGAGATCGAGGTCGATCGGGTTTTCCTGCTCCCACTCGGCGTCGAAGGCTCCGAGCCACCCGGCGAGCGCGGCGAGCTTTCCCGAGTACACCGGGTAGCGCCGCTCGCCGCGGATCGCCGCGGACGCTGCGCGCCCGGTCATCAAGACCGTGACGGCAAGCTGCGCCGAGAGCACGTTCGCCCAGTAGAGCGCGGCATCGCCCGGACCGACGATCAGCACCTGGCCCGACGACTTGTAGCCGACGACGGGAACGGGATCCGCCTCGGGCAGCATCGCCGCTTCGATGAGCGCGGCGATCTTCGGACCGGCCTCGTTCGCCTGCGCCGACCATCCCGCGGTCTCGCGGATGTTGACGAAGCGCAGCGACTGCACGGCGGGGAGCGATTCGGCCTCGGCGCTGAAGAGCCGCGCTTCCTGCGTGCAGGCGACGACGACCTCCCCCTGCGCGTGCTCGCCGAAGCGCGCGAGCTCGTGCTGGCAAAGCGCAGTGTGCACCGGAAGCGAGCCTGCGCCGAGGTGCTTCGCGAGCGCGTCGGCGTCGAGCGGCATCGTGCGGTTGCACGAGCAGACGAAGAGCCCTTTGGCGTTCGCCGCCATCAGTGCGTGCCTGCGGGCCTTTCACGCGCATTGCCCGCCGAATTGCCTGCCCCGTCGCCTGCCGCCAGCGACGCACCGTCGCGTGGCCCGTCGTCACCTGGCGCAGCGTCGGTCGCCTTCGCGTCGTTCGTCGTGGCGACAATGGCATCCGCGACGGCAGCATCGGCGATCGCGACATCCGCGGCGCCGACGTCCGCGACCGCCGCATTCGCCGTCTCGTGCTCGCCAGCTGAAACGCGGGGGTGCAACCGCGCCGCGAGCTTGCGTGCGAGCGAGGGCTCGATCGGCTTCGTCTTCGTGTAGTCGTCGATATACACGTCGAGTCCATCCATCACGTTGAAGCGCCGGTCGTGAAGGAGCTTCTTCAGTGCCTCGCGGCGAAGCTCGGGATCGACTCCGGCGCGCATGAACGGCGCGAAATCCGAGTCGGCGGTCAGGGTTTCGATCGGCGGCAGCTCGGGTGGCACCGGACCGGCTCCCGCCTGCGCGACCGACTGCACCGCCGGCTGCACCGCCGGCTGCACCGCCGACTGCACGGTCGGTTGATCGACCGGCAGCTCTGCCGGCACGACGTTCTCGGCCACGCGCTCGCCGCCCGTCGCTTCGCGTGCGCTCGCGTGCTTGCGCTGCGACCATCGTCGCAACGAGAACGTCGTACGGTTGCCGTCGCGGGTCGGCGTTTCGGGGCTGCGACCGTCGTTTCCGCTCATCGCCGCACGCCGCCCGTCGCGGAAGCCGGTGCGATCCGTGCCGCCGGCTCCGCCGGGTCGTCCGCGAGCGGGTTGCGTCGCTTGAACTTGCGCCGGGGCTCGGGAACGTAATTCGCGGCAACGAACTCGTGCGTCCATTGCGCGATCTCCGGCGTGATCGGAACGTTGTCGACCTGTTCGCCGCCATCCATCGACCGCGCCGCCTGGTTGTAGCTCACCGTCACGAACACCGGCCACGCCGGCGGCACGCGGCCGTCGTCGAACATCCTCCACATCACGAATATTCGCGGGTCGGGCGAGGTCAGGTTGAGATAGAGGCCCTCGCCTTCGCTCCGATGAAGCTCGATCTCGAAGCCGGGGCAGACCCAGCACTCGCGTCCGTCGGCGACCGGGCTCACGACGCGAATGCCACGTGCCCGGCGCGCCTCGGGCGAGTCGCTCGCGATCATGCCGTGCCTCGGATTCGTTGCCGCATCGACGTCATCCCAGCACCGTGCATCGATGACCGCCACCGGCTGCCACCGTTCGCTCACCCACCGGTTGGTGAGCGGCACACGCGCCATCACGACATCGACCTTGCGCCGGAGAGTCGTCACCGTCCGCCCTTCCTCCACGCTCCCTCTCGATGCGGCCGATCATACGCGCGGGATGGCCCGCAACGCACGGTCTGCTAACATCGAATTGAGCCATGGCCAACGTCATCCCCCTCGTCGATGCGCGTAGTTCACGCGAGGCATCGCTCGACCGTTTCGTGCGCGACGCGGCGGCACGCGACGGCGACGTCGCGGCGCCTCCGCGCGACACGCTCGGGCGCCACCTGCACGACCTGCGCATCTCGGTCACCGACCGGTGCAATTTCCGCTGCGTCTACTGCATGCCGAAGGACGTCTACGGCCGCGACTTTCCGTTCCTGCCGCACGCCGACCTCCTGAGCTTCGAGGAGATCGCCCGGGTCGCGTCGATCTTCGTCGGCCTCGGCGTGAAGAAGCTGCGCCTGACCGGCGGCGAGCCGCTGCTGCGCAGGAACCTCGAGCGGCTCGTCGGCATGCTCGCCCGTCTCGGCGAAGTCGACCTCACGCTCACCACCAACGGCGCGCTCCTCGCGCGCAAGGCGCGCGCGCTGCGCGACGCCGGGCTGACGCGCGTCACCGTGAGCCTCGACGCCCTCGACGATGCCACGTTCCGCGCGATGAACGACGTCGATTTTCCCGTCGCGCGCGTGCTGGATGGGATCGACGCCGCCGAAGCGGCGGGGCTCGCTCCGATCAAGATCAATGCGGTGATCAAGCGCGGACTCAACGAGCACGCGATCGTGCCCCTCGCGCGCCATTTCCGCGAGCGCGGCCACATCGTGCGGTTCATCGAATTCATGGACGTCGGCCACACCAACGGCTGGAAGATGGACCACGTGGTGCCCGCGTCCGAGATCGTCGCCGCGATCGCGCGCGAGTTCCCGCTCGAACCCGTCGAGGCCAACTACTCCGGGGAGGTCGCGAATCGCTGGCGCTATCGCGACGACGGCAACGAAATCGGCGTCATCGCGTCGGTGACGCAGCCGTTCTGCCGCGACTGCACGCGCGCGCGCCTCTCGACCGACGGCAAGCTCTACACCTGCCTGTTCGCGAACGCAGGGTACGACCTCCGCACGCTCGTGCGCGGCGACTACGACGACCACGCGATCCGCAACGCGATCGCGGCGATCTGGAATCGCCGCAGCGATCGCTACTCGGAGCTGCGCAGCGCCGACACGCCCCGTCCGCAGAAGATCGAGATGTCGTATATCGGAGGATGAGCGCCACCGGGGACCGGACGCGGCCTCGCGTTCGCCCCCTCCTCACTCACGCTGCGCGCCCGGCGACCTTCGACGTGACGGCGGTCGACGAGCACGGCAGCGAGCGCGCGGTGCCGATCGCCGGCGAGCACCCGCTGACGCTCTATGTCGACCGGCGCGAGCTCCTCACGCTGATGACGCTCGGCGCGGCCCCCGAGGCGCTCGCGATCGGCTATCTGCGCAACCAGCGCCTCGTGAACTCGCTCGACGAGATCGAAGCGGTGCAGGTCGACTGGGAGACCAACGCGGTCGCGGTTAAGACGCGTCACGGGCTCGCCGACCTCGAGGCGAAGACCGCGCATCGCACGAAGACGAGCGGCTGCGGCCAGGGAACCGTGTTCGGCGACCTGATGGATGACATCGACAACGTCCGGCTCCCCGCCGATGCGACGCTCACCCGCAGCGCACTCTACGAGCTCCTCGACCGCGTGCGCACGCACGAGACGATCTACAAGCAGGCCGGCGCCGTGCACGGCTGCGCGCTCGCGACGAACGCGGGCGAGCACGCGGAGATCCTGCTCTTCGTCGAGGACGTCGGCCGTCATAACGCGGTCGATGCGATTGCCGGCCAGATGTGGCTCGACGGCGAGGAAGGCGCCGACAAGATCTTCTACACGACGGGGCGTCTCACCTCGGAGATGGTGATCAAGGCGGCGCAGATGGGCATTCCGTTTCTCGTGTCGCGCTCGGGCCTCACGCAGATGGGCTACGAGATCGCGCAGAAGGTCGGCATGACGATGATCGGGCGCGCGACCAATCGCCATTTCCTGATGTTCACCGGCGCAGCGCGCTTCCGGGCCGAGCAGTGATGCCGTCGAAAAGCGACGTGACCGGCATCGTGCTCGCCGGCGGGCAGGGGCGGCGCATGGGCGGCGTCGACAAGGGCCTCGTCGAGCTCGACGGCATGCCGCTCGTCGCGCACGTGATCGCGCGGCTCGCGCCGCAGGTCGCGACGCTCGTCGTCAACGCGAACCGCAACGCGACGCGCTACGCGGCGTTCGGCTATCCGGTCGTGCCGGATGCGCTCCGCGGCTACGCCGGGCCGCTCGCCGGCCTGCACGCCGGGATGACGGCCGCGACCACGCCGTTCGTCGTCACCGCGCCCTGCGATTCGCCGTATCTTCCGGCCGATCTCGTCGCCCGCCTCGCTGCCGCTGCTGCGGCGGCGCCGGGAATGCGCGGAGCCGATCTCGCGGTCGCGAAGACGCTCGACCAGCCCCACCCGGTGTTCGCGCTCGTGCGGCGCGAGCTCCTGCCGCATCTCGATGCCTTTCTTGCCGGCGGCGGGCGCAAGATCGACGCCTGGTATTCGACGCTCGAGGTCGTCGAAGTCGGCTTCGACGACGAGGCCGAAGCGTTTCGCAATTTCAATACCCGGGAGGAGCTTGCCGCGGGCTCGCAAGGAGCTCTTCCGCCCGAAGGAGCGCGATCATGACCACTCCCGCGACGCTGCGCGAGGTCTCCTGCGCCGACGACTACGACCCCGATTCGATGCCGGTCGACAAGGCGCGGACGCTGATCCGGCAATTCCTCGCACCGGTCACCGCGGTCGAGCGCGTCCACGTGCGCGATGCGCTCGACCGCGTCCTCGCGTCCGACGTCATCTCTCCCCGCGACGTGCCGGGTCACGACAACTCGGCGATGGACGGCTGGGCGGTGCGCTTCGCCGACCTCGCTCCCGATCGCGAGACGACCCTCGCGCGGATCGGCGAATCGTTCGCGGGCAAGCCCTTTGCGCGCGCGGTCGGCCCCGGCGAGGCGGTGCGCATCTTCACCGGCGGCGTGATGCCGGAAGGCGCCGACACCGTGGTGATGCAGGAACGCGCGTCCGCAGTCGAAGGCAGCGTGCGGATCCACGCGGGCGCCGTCATGCGGAAGGGCCAGAACAGCCGTCGCGCCGGCGAGGACCTCACGCGCGGCGCGGTCGTCTTTACCGCGGGCCAGCCGCTCGGGCCGGCCGAGCTCGGGATGCTGGCCTCGCTCGGCATCAACGAGATCGGCGTCTACCGGCGCCTGCGCGTCGCGTTCTTCTCCACCGGCGACGAGCTGCGCTCGATCGGCCAGCCTCTCGGCCCTGGCGAGATCTACGACAGCAACCGCTACACGCTGCTCGGCATGCTGCGGCGGATCAACTGCGAGGCGATCGACATGGGTGTCGTTCGCGACGACCGCGACGCGCTCGCACAGGCGTTCGCGACCGCCGCCGGCTGCGCCGACGTCATCGTCACGTCGGGCGGCGTCTCGGTCGGCGAAGCCGATTTCGTGAAGGAGGTCCTCGATCGGCTCGGCGACGTGCTGTTCTGGAAGATCGCGATGAAGCCCGGGCGTCCACTGGCCTACGGCCGCATCGGGGGCGCGCACTTCTTCGGCCTCCCGGGCAACCCGGTCGCGGTGATGGTGACGTTCTACGAGTTCGTGCGCGATGCGCTGCGCGTGCTGCAGGGACGGTGCGACACTGCTGCGATTCCCACGTTCAAGGCAGTGCTTTCGGCGCCGGTGAAGAAGATGCGCGGCCGCACCGAATTCCAGCGCGGAGTGCTGACGCGCAACGGTAGCGGCGAGTGGCGCGTCGCGTCGACCGGCGACCAGGGCTCCGGCATCCTGTCGTCGATGTCGCAGGCGAACTGCTTCATCGTGCTGCCGGTCGACGTCGATCGCGTCGACGCCGGTGCCGAGGTCGACGTTCAGCCGTTCGAAGGAATCGTCTAGACGAACGGGTGTCCGCGGTCGAGGCGCTGAATGCGGCGCTCGAGGTCGAACACGTCACTCGACTGGGCGAGCCATTCGTCACGGCGCTCCTGCTCCGCGCGCCAAAGCCGCGCCTCGAGGCGCGTGAAAAAGCCCTGCCGTGGCTGCTTTTCCGCCTGGCGTTCCGCCCGACGGCCGTCGCCGGGGCGTACCGGCCGACCGCCGTTCGTTCTGCGGCGCTCCGAAAGCTCGCTGATCGCGTCGGCCAGCCAGGTCGACACCTGGCCGATCAGGCTCCCGGTGAAGTACGCTTCGGCCCGGTCCGGGGTCCATGTTTGTACGCTACTCATTGTCGCTGCTCCTGCGCACCAGCGAGGCGCGCCCGTCGGTCGCGGCGCCCTTGTGCGCCGCACAATCAGAACATAGAGCCTCGCTGGAGCAACATCAAATCGTCGTTTTGGATCATTGGCATAGAATATCCAGATGGCACACATCGTTGATTTTGCAGTGCGGGGCGTAACGGACTAACCGGCCACGATGGAGCTCTATCAACTGCGCAGCTTCGCGACGGTCGCGGAGCTCGGTCACCTCACCCGCGCGGCCGAGCGCCTGCACTTGAGCCAGCCGGCGGTCTCGGCGCAGATCAAGGCGCTCGAGGACGAACTTGCGGTGGTCCTGTTCGAGCGCCACGCGTCGGGGATGACGCTCACGCCGGCCGGTCGGCGCCTGCTCCCCGAAGCGGAAGCGATCCTCGCGGCGGCGCAGGCACTGCGCGGCCGCGCATCGGAACTGCGCGGCGAAGTCGCCGGACGCGTGCGTCTCGGGACCGTCGCCGATCCCGAATTCCTGCGGCTCGCCGACGTGCTGCGCGCGGCGGTCGAGCGCTTCCCGCTGCTCGAAATCGACGTCCACCAGGAGATCTCCGGCGCAGCGTTCGCGAAGGTCCGCGACGCCGAGCTCGATGCCGCCTTCTATTACGGTGATCTCTCGCATGCCGCGGTCGCATCGACGCCGCTCGTCGAGTTCGCCTATCGGATCGTCGCGCCGGCGGCATGGAGCGAGCGCCTCGCCGGCGCCGACTGGAGCGCGATCGCCGCCGAACCCTGGATCATGACTCCAGCGATCAGCACCCATCGCGCGCTTGCGGCGCGACTCTTCGCCGAGCACGGCGCCGAACCGGTTCGCCACGTCGAGGCCGACCATGAAGCGGTGATCGCCTCGCTCGTCACGGCAGGCGTCGGCGTCGCGCTGATGCGGGAGGACATCGCCAACGCGCTCGCCGCATCGGGCGACGTGTTCGTCTGGGGCGAGCAGCGACTGACGACCTGCCTGCAGTTCATCCACCGGCGCGACCGCGAGCGCGATCCACCGATCCATGCGCTGCGCGACGTCGTGCGCGAGGTGTGGCGGCCCGCCGCAGCGACCCCCCGCCGCCCGCGCCGCGCCAGGACTTCGAAAAGCTGAAAACCGGGACGTATCACGTTTTTCGTTCCCCGCGCGTAACCAGCAAAGGCTTCGCTACGAAAAGCGTGGTACGTCCCGGCTTTCCGCGTCCCGGCTTTCCGGAGCTGACGGAACGAACGCGGCGCCAAGGCATCCAATTCGACGCTTCCTTCGCGGGGTCATACGATGAATCGACGCCACTTTCTCCTCGGAGCCGGCACAGCGCTAGCCGCCGGCGCGAACATCGCTTTCGCGCAGCTGCGGCGCACCGCTATCCACGCGCCGGCATCGGTGACCGAGTTGCAGAAACATTGGAGGGATCTCCTCGCTCCCGGCGCGCGCATCGCCACCGACTTCACGCCGATCACGAGGACCGACGATGAGTGGCGCAGCCTCCTCACCCCGCTCGCCTACAACGTGTTGCGCCACGAGGGAACCGAGCGCCCGTGGTCGAGTCCGCTCGACGCCGAAAAGCGCCCCGGCGTATTCGTCTGCGCAGGATGCTCGCTGGCACTCTTCAGCTCGGCGATGAAGTTCGACAGCGGAACCGGCTGGCCGAGCTTCTTCACCACCATTCCCGGGGTAATCGCAACGAAGGTCGACACGAAGCTGATCGTCCCGCGCACCGAGTATCACTGCGTGAAGTGCGGGGGACACCAGGGACACGTGTTCGACGACGGCCCGCAACCGACCGGTTTGCGCTACTGCAACGACGGCGTGGCGCTGCGCTTCATCCCCTTTCACGCCTAGGGGAGCTCCACAATCCCCGAACGACGCTACACTGCGGCGTGTGATCGAGCTCGCCGCAGTTTCGAAGTCCTATGACGGCGCGGTGCCACGCCGCCTGTTCGAGCGGCTCTCGGTGCGCTTCGCGGCCGGGGAATACGTCGCGATCGTCGGTGCGTCGGGCATCGGCAAATCGACACTGCTCAATCTCATCGCGGGCCTCGAGCGCGCCGACTCCGGAAGCGTCGTCGTCGGTGGCATCGATTACACGCGCTGCGACGACGATGCGCTGACCGCGTTGAGGCGCGAGCGGATGGGCTTCGTGTTCCAGGCCTTCCACATCCTGCCGTGGCTCGACGTCGCCGCCAATGTGGCACTGCCGCTTGCGCTCCTCGGGCGCGACGACAGCGAGGCGACGCGGAGAGTCTGCGAAATGCTCGACGCAGTCGGTCTCGGCGGTCGCGGCGCGAGCGAGCCTGCCGAGCTCTCCGGAGGCGAGCTGCAACGGGTCGCGATCGCGCGTGCACTGGTCCACCGCCCGAAGCTCGTCCTCGCCGACGAGCCGACCGGCAACCTCGATCCGGCGAACGCGCGCCAGGTGATCGAGTTGCTGCGCGCATCGATCCGCCGTGAGCAGGCGACCGGAATCCTCGCGACTCACTCGCTTGCCGCCGCACGCTCGGCCGACCGCGTGCTGCGGCTCACCGCGAGCGGGCTCGAGCCCGTCGCGTTCGGCGACGCCGATCCGCGCACGACGACTGCGGTCGCGACGCCCGAATCGATCGAATGACACGGCTCGCCGCGACGCGCGCGGTGGCGCGTGCGATCGGCGGCGGCTTCGCGCGAGGGGGTGCGCGCAGCCTCGTCGCGATCCTGGCGATCGCGTCCGGAGTCGCGCTCGGCTACGCGGTCGAGCTCGTCAATCGCGCCGCGGTGGACGATCTCGTCTCCGGCCTCGCGTCGCTCGCGGGAAAGAGCGACCTCGAAGTGCGCGGGCCTGCCGCGGGCTTCGACGAGCGCGTGTATCCGCGCGTCGCGCAGGATCCCGGTGTCGCGATCGCGAGCCCGGTTCTCGAAGTCGACGCGGTCGTTCCCGGTCACGACGCGCCCCTCACGATCTATGGCGTCGACATCTTCCGCGCGGCGGCGATCACTCCGGCGCTGATTCCTGCGCTCCGCGACCGCGAGGACGCTCTGCGCGGGAACACGCTGTTTCCGAGCCGCGCAGCGCGGCGGTGGCTCGGGATTGCGATCGGCGATCGCGTTCGTGTCGAGACCGCGCGCGACGAGGTCGCGCTCCGCGTCGCTGGAATCGCGGGTGATGCAGCGGGCGTCGCGCGTGATGGGGCCGTCGACGCGCCGCGGGCGGCATCGACGGCGCTCTACGCGATCATGGACATCGCCGCCGTGCAGCGCGATTTCGATCGCCTCGGGCGCATCTCCCGCATCGATCTTCGCCTGCGCGAAGGCGCGGACCGTGGCGAAGTTGCGCGCCGGCTGCAGCGGTCGCTACCGGCCGGGCTCGCCGTTTCGCCTCCCGCGGTCGCGCGCGATGCGAGCGCCGAGGCTTCGCGCGCGTATCGCGTCAATCTCGACGTGCTCGCCCTCGTTGCCCTCGGTACCGGCGGCATGCTGGTGTTCGCGACACAGACGCTGTCGCTCGCGCGCCGCCGGCAGTCGCTGGCACTCCTGCGCACGCTCGGTCTGTCGCGAAGGCGCCTCGTGACGCTCGTCGTCGCCGAATCGGCGTGGCTCGGCATCGCCGGCTCGCTCGCCGGGCTCGCGTTCGGATACTTCGCCGCCGGCGCCGCGCTGCGGCACTTCGGCCCCGATCTCGGCGGCGGATTCTTCCATGGGGTCACGCCGTCGCTTCGCTTCGATGCCGTTCCTGCCCTCGCGATGGCGCTCCTCGGCGTCGCGGCCGCGGTCGCCGGAGGACTCGCGCCCGCGCTCGAAGCAGCATCGACGTCTCCGGCGACGGCGCTGCGCGCGTCGGATCCGGACGCCCGATGGGGCCGCCGTCCGCCGTCGCACGCCAACCTCGCTGCAGGCGCGTGCGTGCTCGCCGCACTGGGGACCGCGATGTTGCCGCCGCTCGGCGGACTGCCGATCGCGGGTTACGCGTCGATCGCGCTTCTCCTCGCGGCGTCGATCAACGCGATGCCGTCGATCGCACGGAGCGCGCTTTCGTTCCTGCGGGTGCGCGGGCCGGTCGAAGCACGCCTGGCACTCGCGCACCTCCGCGCCGTGCCCGGTCGAACGGCGGTGAGCCTTGCCGCGATGGTCACGAGCGTCGCACTGATGGTGTCGATGTTGATCATGGTGGCGTCGTTTCGCGGCTCGTTCGAGGCCTGGCTCACGACGATGCTCCCTGCCGACCTCTATGTCCGCGCATCATTGGCGGAGACTGGCGTGCTGAGTGGCGACGAGCAGCAGCGGATCGCGGCGCTTCCCGGCGTCATGCGCGCCGAATACTCGCGCAGCACGAGGATCCTGCTCGATCCGGCACGACCCTCCGTCGCGCTCCTCGCCCGCAACGTCGATCCGCATGACCCGGCTGCGCGGCTCGCGATCATCGGATCGACGGTGGATCCGGCGAGTGGTCCCCCTCCCGCGTGGGTGAGCGAGATACTTGCAGACGAGCGCGGACTTGCCGTGGGAAGTGTCATCGACGTGCCGCTTGCCGGTTCCCGCGTTCCGTTCACGATTGCCGGCGTCTGGCGCGACTATGCACGCCCGCAGGGCGCGATCGTGATCGAACGCAGCCGCTACGAGTCGCTGACCCATGATCCGCGCGTCAACGAAGCAGCGCTGTGGCTCGACCGCGACGCGGATGCCGATGTCGTGCAACGCGAGGTGGAGCGCGTGCTTGCGTCCGGTGCCGGAGCGACGGTGATCGCCGCGGGCGACCTGCGGCGCCGCTCGCTCGCGGCGTTCGATCGGGCCTTCGCCGTCACCTACGCGCTCGAGGCAGCGGCCGTCGCGATCGGACTGGTTGCGCTGTCGGCATCCCTCGTCGCGCAGACGATCGCGAGGCGACGCGAGTTCGGCATGCTGCGTCACCTCGGCGTGACGCGGCGACAACTGATGCGCATGCTCGCGATCGAAGGAGCGACGACGGGGGCGATCGGTACGATAAGCGGTCTTGGCGTGGGCCTCGCGATCAGCATCGTGCTGATCGAAGTCGTCAACCGGCAGTCGTTCCACTGGACGATCGACTTCGAGCTTCCGTGGCAGGGTCTCTTCGTCCTCGCGGGGGCGCTCGTCGCGCTGTCGGCGCTCACCGGATACGCGGGGTCGCGCGGCGCGACGCGCGACGACGCCGTGCGCGCCGTGCGCGACGACTGGTAGCGCGCGGTGCGCGACGACCGGTAGCCCGATGCCAGGGTACGCCCATTCGCGGTTGCGTCGGCGGCTCTTGGCGCTCGGCCTCGCACCGCTGGCGACATCGCTGCCCGTTCGGCCCGCGCGGGCAGCGGTCGATTATCCCGACGTGCGTGTCGGAACGCGTCTCGCGTTTCCGGTGGATTTCGGCGCGCATCCGCGCTTTCGCGTCGAATGGTGGTATGTGACCGGGTGGCTCGAGGCTCCGCCGGTGCGACGCCCGCCGCCGAGCGACGCGGCGCCCGCATCACGATCGTATGGTTTCCAGGTGACGTTCTTCCGCGTTCGTCCCGGCATCGCCGAGGACAATCCGAGCCGTTTCGCGCCGAAAGAGCTTCTGTTCGCGCACGCCGCCGTCGCCGATCCCGTGCTCGAGCATCTGCGCGTCGCGCAGCGTGCCGCACGCGAAGGATTCGCCCTCGCGGGGGCGCAGGAGGGCTCGACGCGCGTGTGGATCGACGACTGGTCGCTCCTGCGCGCCGGCGACGCGTACCGTGCGGCCGTGCGCGCTCGGGACTTTGCCTTCGATCTCGCGCTCGCGCCGACGCAGCCGGTGCTTCTCGAGGGCGACGCCGGCGTGAGCCGGAAGGGACCGGAGCCACGCGAAGCGAGCTTCTACTACAGCGAACCGCAACTCGCGGTGCGTGGCACGCTCGCGATCGAGGGCAACACGCAGGACGTCGACGGCGTCGCCTGGCTCGATCACGAGTGGTCGAGCGACTATCTCGGCGCCGGCGCCGTCGGCTGGGACTGGACCGGGGTCAACCTCGCCGACGGCGGCGCGCTGATGGCGTTCCGGATCCGCGACGGTGCGGGACAGGCGACCTGGGCCGGTGCCACACTGCGCAACGCGCGCGGTCACCGGACGACGTTCGGTCCCGCCGACGTGGCCTTCACCGCGCTTCGCCACTGGACGTCGCCGCGCACGCGCGTCGCGTATCCGGTCGCGATGCGCGTCCGGGCCGGCGATCTCGACGTGACGCTCGAGCCCTACTTCGACGACCAGGAACTCGATGCCCGCGCGAGCGTCGGCACCGTGTACTGGGAGGGCGCGGTGCGGGCACTCGTTTCCGGGCGCGTCGCGGGACGCGGCTACCTCGAGCTCACCGGCTACGGCGCGCCGCTCCGCCTCTGAGAGCGGTGGCGCACCGGGCACCCACCCGGCAGGCGTTCGCCGAGTCCGAGCATTCCCGAACGCACCGCCCCGATTTCCCCCCACCGCTCTCAGCGACGCTGCGCGGAGTCGACGCCCGGGATGTCGCGCGCGAGGCGCAGCGCGCGCTGCAGCTGCGGGAGATCCGCCACCTCGAGCGTGAACACCATCCGCGCCAGGTTCTGGCGCGTCAGGGTATTCACCGCAGTGACGTTGATCTTCTCGCGCGCGAAGAGCTCGGAGAGATCGCGCAGCAATCCCTGCCGGTCGGACGCCTCGACGACGATGTCGACCGAAAACAGCTCGTCGCGGCGTGCGCCCCATTGCGCCTCCATCAGGCGCTCGGGCTCGCGCGCGCGCATCCGCTCGACGTTGATGCACGACGCACGATGCACGGTAATCCCCTTGCCGCGTGTGACGAAGCCGACGATCGCGTCGGGCGGCGCCGGCTTGCAGCAGCGCGCGAGCGAGGTCATCAGGCGATCGACGCCGATGATGAGAATGCCGCTGCCGGCACCCGCCGCGCGGCTCTTCCGCGTGACGAGGTCGGGCGTCTGCGCAGCCGGCTGCGCCGCAGGAGCGGCCGGAGCGGCCGCCGGCTGCGCGACGGCGCCAATCGCCGTCTGCACGTCGCGGCTGCCGATGTCGTCGCGCGCGAAGGCTGCGAAGAAATCCTCGACGCGCGAAAATCCTGCGCGCGACGCGACGGCTTCGAGCTTGATCGCCGTCTGCCCAAGGCGGGCGAGCTCGCGCTCGACCATCGCGCGGCCTTGCGCGACGGTCGCGTCGTGCTGCTGCGCCTTGAACCATTGACGCACTTTGGCGCGGGCGCGATGGCTCCGCACGTAACCGAGATCGGGATTGAGCCAGTCGCGCGACGGCGTCGCCGCCGGGCCTCCCGGTTTCGCCGCGATGATCTCGACCTGCTGGCCGTTCCTGAGCGGGTAGTCGAGCGGAACCATCTGTCCGTCGACGCGCGCGCCGCGGCAGCGGTGCCCGAGGCTCGTGTGCACGGCGTAGGCGAAATCGATCGGCGTCGAGCCACGCGGCAGGTCGATCACCTTGCCCTGCGGCGTCAGCACGAAGATCGACTCGGTGAAGAGACTGGTGCGAAATGCCGGCAGCCATTCGCTGCCCTCGGCGATCGCGTCCTTCCAGTCGAGGATCTGGCGCAGCCACGCGATCCGATCGTCGAAGCGCGCATCGCGCTTCGCCCCTGGGAGATCCGCCTCCTTGTAGCGCCAGTGCGCCGCCACGCCGTACTCGGAATGACGATGCATCTCGCGCGTCCTGATCTGCACCTCGAGCGCCTTGCCCTCGGGTCCGATGACCGCCGTGTGCAGCGATCGGTAGCTGTTCGACTTCGGCTTCGCGATGTAGTCGTCGAATTCTCCGGGAAGCGGCGTCCAGAGCTGGTGAACGACGCCGAGCGCGCTGTAGCAGTCGCGCACCGAATCGACCAGCACGCGCACCGCGCGAATGTCGTAGAGCGCCTCGATGCCGACGTGCTTGCGGCGCATCTTTCGATAGATGCTGTAGATGTGCTTCGGCCGCCCGCTGACCTCGGCGCGAAGGCCGGCGGCCGCCAGCTCGCGCCCGAGCTCGGTGACGACGGCATCGATGTAGCGCTCGCGGTCGGCCCGTCGCTCGTCGAGCTGGAGCGCGATCCGGCGGTACTCGGCGGGCTCGAGCGCGCGCAGCGACAGGTCCTCGAGCTCCCATTTCAACTGCCATACGCCGAGCCGGTTCGCGAGCGGCGCGTAGACGTCGGTGACCTCGCGCGCGACGGCGCGGCGGCGCGCCTCGTCGGCGGTCATCAGCCAGCGCAGCGCCTGCGTGCGCTCGGCGAGCTTGATCAGCACGACGCGGATGTCCTCGACCATCGCGAGCAGCATCTTGCGCAGGTTCTCCGCCTGCGCGGCGCGCTCGGCCGCATCGGCGCCGGCCGCGGTGGCGCGCACTGAATCCATCTTCGCGACACCGACGATCAGATTCGCGACGTCGTGGCCGAACCGCGACTCGATCGCGGCCGCATCGAAGCCCGGAAGGCCCGGGAGCGGATGCAGAAGCGCCGCAGTGATCGAATCGGGATCGAGGGACTGCGCGGACACGATCGTCGCCGTACCGAGCGCCCTCTCGATCAGCGCCTCGCCATCGTCGGCGCGCGCATCCGCGAGACGCTCCCGCGCGAACGCATACGCCGATGCGAAGCGCGAGCGATCCGCCTCGGTGTACACCGTCGGTAATGCGCCGAGCCACGTCGCGACCGCTTGCGGCGCGGCAGCCTGCGGCGCGGCCCGGGTCGCGGCAATCATCGGAGTCAGACTACAGCGACTGCCCCGCGGCGGCGGCGATCGCGTGCGCGAGCGCCTCGGCGTGGTGGTCGGCGAGCGCGCGCTCGCGCGCTTCGACCATCACGCGCAGTACCGGCTCGGTCCCCGAGGGGCGCAGCAGCACGCGCCCCGCATCGCCGAGCGCCGCGACCGCCGCGCGCTCGGCGCGGCCGACCTCGGCGTTCTTCTGCCAGTCCCAGCCGCGCGCGACCGGAACGTTGATCAGCCGCTGCGGAAACAGCGTCACCGGCGCGGCGGCTTCGGCGAGCGTCGTCTTCTGCTCGATCAGCGCGCGCAGGACGGCGAGCGCGGCGACGATCGCGTCGCCGGTGGTGTGCTTGTCGAGGCAGATGAGATGCCCCGAGTTCTCGCCCCCGAGCTGCCATCCGCGCTCGATCAGCTGTTCGAGGACGTAGCGGTCACCGACCGGCGCGCGCGCGAGCGCGATGCCCTCGCGTGCGAGCGCCTGCTCGAAGCCGAGGTTGCTCATCAGCGTGCCGACGACGCCACCCGAAAGCGCCGCACGCCGCCGGTAATCGCGCGCGATGACGTAGAGGAGCTGGTCGCCGTCGTAGAGCTTGCCATCGGCGTCGGCCATCACCAGCCGGTCGCCATCGCCGTCGAGCGCGACGCCGAAGTGCGCGCCGTGCGCCTTCACCTGCTCGGCAAGATGTTTCGGATGCGTCGCACCGACACCGGCATTGATGTTGGTGCCGTTGGGATCGGCGCCGACCGCGACGACGTCCGCACCGAGCTCGTGAAACACCGGCGGCGCAACGTGGTAGCCGGCGCCGTGCGCGCAATCGACGACGATCCGGTAGCCGCGCAGGTCGAGCTCGCCCGGGAACGTGCTCTTGCAGAACTCGATATAGCGACCGACGGCGTCGCCGACGCGGTACGCGCGGCCGAGCTCGGCTGCGGGGGCGCAGGCGATCGCCTCGCCCATGCGCGCCTCGATCTTCGCCTCGACGGCGTCGGGAAGCTTCGTTCCGCGATGCGAGAAGAACTTGATGCCGTTGTCGGCATACGGATTGTGCGACGCGCTGATGACGATGCCCGCCGACAGCCGGAGCGCGCGCGTGAGGTAGGCGATGCCGGGCGTCGGCAGCGGCCCGCAGAGATACACATCGACGCCGGCCGCCGCCAGGCCCGCTTCCAGCGCCGCTTCGAGCAGGTAGCCCGACAGTCGCGTGTCCTTGCCGATCAGCACGGCGGGGCGCTCGCCGCGCTCGCGCGCGGCGCCGTTCCCTGCGAGCGTGCGCCCGGCTGCCCAGCCGAGCTTCAGGACGAGCTCGGGGGTGATCGGAACGTCGCCGACGCGCCCGCGAACGCCGTCGGTGCCGAAGTAGTGTCGGTCCATGAAGATCCCTGGAGAGGAAGTATGCGGCCGAGGCTGGCAGGCCGGCGGACGCCGCGGCGATTCCGCATCTTCGTTCGATCGAATGGGTCCATTCTAGCGGATCACCGGGCGCACAAGGGCTCCGCTCAGGGGACCGCGACCGACCACAGCTTCAGCGCGTCGACGGTCGCACGCACGTCGTGCACGCGCACGATCGACGCGCCGTGCGCCACCGCTGCGAGGGCTGCCGCGATGCTCGCCGCGACGCGCTCGTCGACGCCGCGACCCGTGATCACTCCCAGCATCGACTTGCGCGACAGGCCCGCGAGGACCGGGTATCCGAGCCCGACGAGCGTTGCCAGCTCACGCAGCAGGCGAACGTTGTGCTCGACGGTCTTGCCGAAGCCGAATCCGGGATCGACGACGATGCGGTCGGCAGCGATGCCAGCGTCGCGGCACGCCTGTGCGCGTGCTGCGAGGAAGTCTCGCACCTCCCCGACGACGTCGCGATACGTCGGCGCGACCTGCATCGTCCGCGGCTCGCCCTGCATGTGCACCAGGCAGACGGCCGCGTCACCTTCCGCGACGGCTGCGAGCGCCCCCGGTGCGCGGAGCGCCAGCACGTCGTTCACCATCGACGCTCCCGCAGCCAGCGCGGCACGCATCACCTCGGGCTTCATCGTGTCGACCGACACGATCGCGCCGTCGCCGGTGAGCGCCTCGACGACCGGGATCACGCGCCCGCACTCGACTTCGGCAGCGACCGGCGTCGCGCCGGGACGCGTCGATTCCCCGCCGACGTCGACGATCGCCGCGCCCTCGGCGCGCATCGCGCGCCCGCGTTCGATCGCCGCGGCGACGTCGAGCCCGCCGTCGCGCGAGAACGAATCCGCGGTGACGTTGACGATGCCCATCACCTGCGGCGACGACAGGTCGAGCGTGTGGCGGCCGCAGCGCAGCGTCGTCATGCTCGCTCGCGACGGTACGACGTCGTGTCGTGCCTCGTGTCTATCGCACGCGTTGCAATCGGAACGCAGACCGGCCGGGCATGTGGGCCGGAATGCGAGTGGGAGCGCCTGCCGTAGCGGGTGGCGCGGGGAGCCCAGCACGCCTTCGCGCACGCCGGCAGTCGCACACCTGGCGAGACCGCGCCGGGACCCGCAGGCAGGCGACTGCGGACTTCGAGCATTCCGGTTCACGTGCGCAGCCGGTCCGCACCCCTGTGCGACGCGACCCGGGCACCGCGCGCCGCACGCTCGCCGCGCGCAGCGCTACGCGGGAGTGGTCGACGGCGCCGTATCGCCCGACGGCGACGACGTACCCGCGGTCGGACCCGAAGGCGTCGGCGACGACGTCGGCTTCGGTGGCCGCGGCGGCTGCCCCGACATGATGTCGCCGATCTGGTCCGAGTCGATCGTCTCGAGCTCGAGCAGCGCCTTCGCCATCGCCTCAACCTTGTCGCGATTCGCCTCGATCAGCTTGCGCGCGAGCGTGTACTGCCGATCGATGATCCCGCGCACCTCGGCGTCGACCTTCTTCATCGTCTCCTCGGACATGTTGACCGTGCGCGTGATTGCGCGGCCGAGGAAGATCTCGCCTTCGTTGTCGCCGTAGACCATCGGGCCCATCAGGTCGCTCATGCCGTAGCGCATCACCATGTCGCGCGCGATTTGCGTCGCGCGCTCGAAGTCGTTCGAGGCGCCGGTGGTCATCTGGTTCATGAACACTTCCTCGGCAATGCGTCCACCGAACAGCACCGCGATCGTGTTCAGCATCCGCTCCTTGTCGAGGCTGTAGCGATCGGTCTCGGGAAGCTGCATCGTCACGCCGAGCGCGCGCCCGCGCGGAATGATCGTCACCTTGTGGACCGGATCGGTCTTCGGCAGCAGCAGCGCGACTACCGCGTGCCCCGACTCGTGGTACGCGGTATTCCGGCGCTCTTCCTCGGGCATCACCATCGAACGCCGTTCGGCGCCCATGATGATCTTGTCCTTCGCCCGCTCGAAGTCGAGCATGTCGACGAGCCGCTTGTTGGCGCGCGCAGCGAACAGCGCGGCCTCGTTGACCAGGTTCGCGAGGTCGGCGCCGGAGAAGCCCGGCGTGCCGCGCGCGATGATGTCGGCCTTCACGTCCGGCGCAACCGGAACCTTGCGCATGTGGACGAGCAGGATCTGCTCGCGCCCGCGGATGTCGGGCAGCGGTACGACGACCTGGCGGTCGAAGCGTCCCGGCCGCAGCAGTGCTGGATCGAGCACGTCGGGCCGGTTCGTCGCCGCGATCACGATGACGCCGGCGCTCCCTTCGAAGCCGTCCATCTCGACGAGGAGCTGATTCAGCGTCTGCTCGCGCTCGTCGTTGCCTCCGCCGAGCCCCGCGCCGCGCTGGCGGCCGACCGCATCGATCTCGTCGATGAACACGATGCACGGCGCATTCTTCTTCGCCTGCTCGAACATGTCGCGCACGCGCGCGGCGCCGACGCCGACGAACATCTCGACGAAATCGGAACCCGAGATCGAGAAGAACGGGACCTTCGCCTCGCCGGCGATCGCCTTTGCGAGCAGCGTCTTGCCGGTACCCGGCGAGCCGACCATCAGCACGCCGCGCGGGATGCGCCCGCCAAGCTTCTGGAACTTCGACGGATCGCGCAGGAACTCGACCAGCTCGCCGACTTCCTCCTTCGCCTCGTCGCAACCGGCGACGTCGGCAAAGGTGACGGTGTTGTTCGATTCGTCGAGCATGCGCGCCTTGCTCTTGCCGAACGAAAACGCGCCGCCGCGCCCACCGCCCTGCATCTGCCGCATGAAGAAGATCCACACGGCGATCAGGAGCAGCATCGGGAACCACGAGATGAAGATCTGCGCGAGGAAGCTCTGCTCTTCCTCGGGCTTGGCCTCGACCTTGACGCCGTCCTTGATCAGGTCGCCGACCATCCAGATGTCGCCGGGGCTGTAGGTGATGTAGTGCTTCTTGTCTGCGGACACCCATTTGATCGTGCGCCCGTCGACGGTCGCCGATTCGACGCGGCCTTCGCGCGCCGATTGCATGAACTCGGAATAGGTGACGGTGTCCTTCGCGACCTGGCGCGAATCGAACTGCTTGACGACGGTCAGGACCACGAGGCCGATGACCAGCCAGACACCGATGTTCTTCAAGAGATTGTTCAAGCGTTGCTCCCCGCGCCCGGCCGTTCCGCCGGCCTCGCCGGCATCGTGCTCGAGCGCGCTTCGTTACCCACTGCTACTAACGACATTTTACCGTTGATTGCGGAGCTTACCTAGCTTGGAACGCAGCAATCGTGCCTGATTCCCGTGCACCGACGTTTTCACGACGTCGACGCGGTTCCACCCGCGGGCACGGCCCGAATCGCTGTCTCCGGCAAGCGACAGCACTGCGGCTGCCGGACCCGTCCCGCCCGGCGTCGGCGCGCTTCAATCGGCATGGTGGCCCCGCGCCACGACGTAATGCTCGCGGCTGCGGTCGCGCGACGCGCGGGGCTTGCGCAGCCACGTCTTCGCGAAGCGCGCCTGAACCGCGCGCTGGAACTCGGCGAGCCCTGAGCCCTGGAACACCTTGACGACCAGATCGCCCCCCTGGCGCACGTGCGCCCGCGCGAACTCGAGCGCCAGATCGGCAAGGTGCACGCTCCTCGCCTGATCGACGACGTCGATGCCCGAAAGATTGGGGGAGAGATCGGAAAGCACAAGATCGACGGCAACCCCACCGAGCGCCGTTTCGATGGCGGCAAGGCCTTCGTCCGTCGAGAAATCCGCCGGCACGAACTCGACGCCCGCGATCGGCGTCATCGGCAGGAGATCGACCGCGACGATACGGCCTTTCGGACCCAGGCGCTCGTGCAGGACCTGGGACCAGCTTCCCGGCGCGGCGCCCAGATCGACGACCGACATGCCGGGACGCAGCAGGTGATCGCGCCGGTCGAGCTCGAGCAGCTTGAACGCCGCCCGCGAACGATATCCGCGGCGCTGCGCTTCGCGCACGTACGGGTCGGTAACGTGCTCGTGCATCCACGCCTTGTTGAACCGATGCTTCCTGTCCGATGGATTGAGCGGCCCGGCCACCCGCCTTACCTCGTTGAGCGAAGGGCGGGCATCCTAGCATCCGGACGACTCCGATTCGGCGCCTCGAGCCCGGCATCGTGCACCTCGGGGCTAGAATCGCTGCATGGATCCGCTAAAGCCCGCCCGACGCCGTGAGCTCCGCGCGCAGGCGCATCACCTGCGCCCTGTAGTCGCGATCGGCAACCGGGGTCTGACGCCAGCGGTGCTGCGCGAGACCGACGTGGCGTTGAAGGCGCACGAGCTCGTCAAGCTGCGCGTCCTCGACGGCGACCGCGACACCCGCGAGCGCCTGCTTGCGAGGATCTGCCAGGAGCTCGGCTGCGCGCCGGTCCAGCACCTCGGCAAGCTGCTGATCGTCTGGCGCGAGCGCGAGGAGGACGCGCCGTCCGCGCCGCGTCGGCGCGACGCGACCGTCAGGCAGCGAATCCCTGCGCCAGTGACTCGTCCCGCGACCACCGGGCCGGCTGTTTTGAGGGAGCACCGCCCTGCATCGACATCGCGCACGAGCGCGGACGCGCCGCGCGCTCCCGCGGACGTGCCGCGCGCACCGACCGGCGTGCCGCGCGCTCCGGCCGGCGTGCCGCGCGCGGCGATCCGCCGCCGCCGGCGAAGCCGCTGACGGGCAAGCAGCGGCCATCGAGACCGGGAGGCCCCGTCGGTCATGAGCGATCGCCCGGCGCGAGACGGCAAGCCGCTGCGCAGCGAGGCCTGGTTCGCGCGCCAGGACCGGATGGGCTTCTACTACCGATCGTGGCTCAGGAACCGCGGCTTTCCGCAGGATCAGTTCGACGGTCGGCCGGTGATCGGCATCTGCAACACCTGGTCCGAGCTCACCCCATGCAACTCGCATTTCCGGACGCTCGCCGAGCACGTGCGCTGGGGTGTGCTCGATGCGGGCGGATTCCCGCTCGAATTCCCGGTGATGAGCCTCGGCGAGACCATGCTGCGTCCGACGGCGATGCTGTTCCGGAACCTCGCGTCGATGGACGTCGAGGAGTCGATCCGCGGCAATCCTCTCGACGGCGTCGTGCTCCTGATGGGCTGCGACAAGACAACACCGTCGCTGCTGATGGGAGCGGCGAGCGTCGACCTGCCGACGATCGGCGTGTCGGGCGGTCCGATGCTGCGCGGCATTCACTGCGGCGTACCGATCGGTTCCGGCACCAATACGATCTCGATGAGCGAGCAGTTGCGCGCGGGAAAGATCACGCTCGCCGAGTTCCACGCCGCCGAGGCCGACATGCACCGCTCGCACGGGCACTGCATGACGATGGGGACTGCGTCGACGATGGCGTGCATGGTCGAAGCGCTCGGCGTCGGCATGCCCGGCAACGCGGCGATCCCGGCCGTCGATGCGCGGCGTAACCTCCTCGCCCGCGAAGCCGGCCGGCGCATCGTACAGATGGTGAGGGACGAGCTCGTGCTGTCGAAGATCCTCACCCGGCAGGCGTTCGAGAACGCGATCCGCGTCAACGCGGGAATCGGCGGCTCGACCAACGCGGTCATCCACCTGATCGCGATTGCGCGGCGCATCGGCGTCGATCTTTCGCTCGACGACTGGGACCGCCTCGGTCGCGACCTCCCGTGCCTCGTCGACCTGATGCCTTCCGGCCGCTTCCTGATGGAGGATTTCTTCGAGGCCGGGGGCCTGCCGGTGGTGCTCCGCGAATTCGCCGCGCACGGCCTGCTGCACCGCGACGCCCTCACCGCGAACGGACGCAGCCTGTGGGAGAACAACGTCGCGGCGGCGTGCTGGAAGCGCGACGTGATCCGCCCGTTCGACGAGCCGTTCAAGCGCGATGCCGGCATCGCCGTGCTGCGCGGAAATCTCGCCCCGGGAGGCGCGGTGATCAAGCCGTCGGCGGCCTCACCGGCGCTTCTCATGCACAGCGGCCGCGCCGTGGTATTCGAATCGATCGAGGATCTGCACGCGCGCATCAACGACGACGCACTCGACATCGACGAGCATTCGGTGATGGTGCTGAAATACTGCGGACCGAAAGGCTATCCCGGCATGGCCGAAGTCGGCAACATGCCGCTGCCGCCCAAGCTCCTGAAGCGCGGCGTCACCGACCTCGTGCGCATCTCCGACGCGCGCATGTCGGGGACCGCCTACGGCACCGTCGTGCTCCATGCCGCGCCCGAGGCGGCTGCCGGGGGCCCGCTCGCGCTGGTCGAGAACGGCGACCGGATCACGCTCGACGTCCCTGCACGGCGATTGCAGCTCGAAGTCGACGATGCCGAGCTCGCGCGCCGTCGCGCCGCGTGGCAAGCGCCGGAGCCGCACGCCAGGCGCGGCTACGTCGGGCTCTACGTCGACCACGTGCTGCAGGCGAACGACGGTGCCGATCTCGATTTTCTCGTGGGGCGCAGCGGCGCCCGGGTGCCGCGTGACAATCACTGACGAGCCTACCGGGGCTCAGGCGTAGCCGACGCTCACGATTGCGTAGCTCTTCACTCCGCCCGGCGCTTCGACGTCGGCGGAGTCACCTTCGGACTTCCCGATCAGCGCGCGCGCGATCGGCGAGTTGACCGAGATCTTCGCCGCCTTGATGTCGGCCTCGTCGTCGCCGACGATCTGATACGTCCGGTGCTCGCCGCTGTCGAGATCCTCGACTTCGACGGTCGCGCCAAATACGACACGCCCGTCGGCGTCGATCGAGCCAGGATCGATCACCTGTGCGTTCGCGAGCCTGGACTCCACCTCCGAAATGCGGCCCTCGATGAAGCCCTGCCGCTCCTTCGCGGCGTCGTAGTCGGCGTTCTCCGACAGGTCGCCGTGTGAGCGCGCATCGGCGAGCGCCTGGATCACCGCGGGGCGTTCGATCGTCCGCAGTCGCTGCAGCTCGGCCTTGAGCTGCTCGGCTCCGCGGATCGTCATCGGTATCTTGGCCATCGCACGCCACCAGAAACGCGAACGACCGGAGGCGGGGTCCGCATCCGGCCGAGCTTCAAGTGTACGCGATTCGCCGCGCCAGGCAAACCCGCGTCAGAGCGCGGCGTGCAGCGCCTGGATCGACCACGGGACGAGGTCGGAGAGGTGCGCCATGCCCGTCGCTGCAGCGCGCGCCCCGGCGAGAGTCGTGTAGGTTGGCACCTGGTCGGTGAGGGCGACACGGCGGATCGCGTAGCTGTCGTGGATCGCGCTGCGCTTCTCCTCGACCGTGTTGATGACGAGCGCGATCTCGTCGTTCTTCAGCATGTCGACGACGTGCGGGCGTCCCTCGGCCACCTTGTTGACCGGCACGACCGGAACGCCTGCCGCGGTCAGCGCGGCGGCGGTGCCGCGCGTCGCGACGAGATCGAAGCCGAGTGCCACGAGCTGGCGCGCGATCTCGATCGCCCGCGGCTTGTCGCTGTTCCGGAGGCTGATGAACACGTTCCCCTTCTGCGGCAGCTTTACCCCGGCGCCGAGCTGGCTCTTGAGGAAGGCCTCGGCGAAGGTCTCGCCGACGCCCATCACCTCGCCCGTCGATTTCATCTCGGGCCCCAGGATCGTATCGACGCCGCGGAATTTGATGAACGGGAACACTGCCTCCTTGACCGAGAAGTAACCGGGAATGACCTCGCCGGCGACGCCCTGCTCGCGCAGCGTTCTTCCGACCATGCAGCGCGCGGCGATCTTCGCGAGCGGCCGCCCGGTTGCCTTGGAGACGAAAGGCACGGTGCGCGAGGCGCGCGGATTCACCTCGAGTACGTAGACGAGCGGGCCTTCGTCGCGCTCGTTCTGGATCGCGAACTGGACGTTCATGAGCCCGACCACCGCGAGCTCCGTCGCCATCACGCGGGTCTGGCGCCGCAGCTCGTCCTGCAGCGCAGCGGAGAGGGAGTACGGCGGCAGCGAGCACGCCGAGTCGCCCGAATGCACGCCCGCCTGCTCGATGTGCTCCATGATCCCGCCGATGATCACCTCGCTGCCGTCGCAGACCGCGTCGACGTCGACCTCGATCGCGTCGTTCAGGAAGCGGTCGAGCAGCACCGGGCTGTCGTTCGACACCTTCACCGCCTCGTTCATGTAGCGCTCGAGGTCGCGCGGCTCGTGGACGATCTCCATCGCGCGCCCGCCGAGCACGTACGACGGGCGCACCACCAGCGGATAGCCGATCTCCTCCGCGGCGGCGAGCGCAGCCGTCTCGGTGCGCGCCGTGCGATTGGGCGGCTGGCGCAGCCCCACGCGGCTCAGCATCTGCTGGAAGCGCTCGCGGTCCTCGGCCATGTCGATCATGTCGGGCGTCGTGCCGACGATCGGCACGCCGTTCGCCGCGAGATCGCGCGCGAGCTTCAGTGGGGTCTGGCCGCCGTACTGGACGATCACCCCGGCGGGCTTCTCTACGCGGACGATCTCGAGCACGTCCTCGAGCGTCAGCGGCTCGAAGTAGAGACGGTCCGAGGTGTCGTAATCGGTCGAGACCGTCTCCGGGTTGCAGTTGACCATGATGGTCTCGTAGCCGTCCTCGCGCAGCGCCATCGCCGCATGCACGCAGCAGTAGTCGAACTCGATGCCCTGGCCGATGCGATTCGGCCCGCCGCCCAGCACGATGATCTTGGGCCGGTCGGTCGGCAGCGCTTCGCACTCGTCCTCGTAGGTCGAGTACATGTACGCGGTACGCGTCGCGAACTCGGCCGCGCAGGTGTCGACGCGCTTGTACACCGGATGGATGCCGAGCAGGTGACGCCGCGCGCGCACTTCCGATTCGCGCACCTTGCAAAGATGGGCGATGCGCCGGTCGGCGAAGCCCATCCGCTTCAGCTCGCGCAGCTCGGTCGCAGAGAGCGAGTCGAGGCTGCGCTTCTCGAGCTCGAGCTCGGCATCGACGATCTCCTTGATCTGCGCGAGGAACCACGGATCGATCTTCGTGTGCGCGTGGAGCTCGTCGACGCTCATGCCGATGCCGAACGCGTCGGCGACGTACCACAGCCGCTCGGCCCGCGGGTACGCGAGCTCGTCGGCGATCGTGTCGGGATCGACGGTCTTCAGGTTGAAGCCGTCGACGCCGACTTCGAGCCCGCGCAGCGCCTTCTGCAGCGATTCCTTGAACGTGCGCCCGATCGCCATCACCTCGCCGACCGATTTCATCTGCGTGGTGAGCCGGTCGTCGGCCTGTTTGAACTTCTCGAACGCGAAGCGCGGCACCTTGGTGACGACGTAGTCGATCGTCGGCTCGAACGATGCCGGCATGAAATGGTCGCCGTGCGTGCCGGTGATGTCGTTCGCGAGCTCGTCCAGCGTATAGCCGACGGCGAGCTTCGCGGCGATCTTGGCGATCGGAAAGCCGGTTGCCTTCGACGCGAGCGCCGAGCTGCGCGACACGCGGGGATTCATCTCGATCACGATCATCCGCCCGTCGGCGGGGTTGATCGCGAACTGCACGTTCGAGCCGCCGGTATCGACGCCGATCTCGCGCAGCACGGCGATCGACGCGTCGCGCATGATCTGGTATTCCTTGTCGGTCAGCGTCTGCGCCGGCGCGACGGTGATCGAATCCCCGGTGTGCACGCCCATCGGATCGAGGTTCTCGATCGAGCAGACGATGATGCAGTTGTCCTTGCGATCGCGGACGACCTCCATCTCGAACTCTTTCCAGCCGAGCAGCGATTCCTCGATCAGCAGCTCGTGCGTGGGCGAGAGCATCAGCCCACGCTTGCACATCTCGACGAACTCGTCCTTGTTGTACGCGATGCCGCCGCCCGTGCCGCCGAGCGTGAACGACGGCCGGATCACCGCGGGGAAGCCGATCTCCGCCTGCACCTCCAGCGCCTGGTCGAGATCGTGCGCGATGCCCGAGCGCGCGGAGCCGAGCCCGATCCGCGTCATCGCCGCCTTGAACTTCTCGCGGTCCTCGGCCTTGTCGATCGCCTTCTTCGACGCGCCGATCAGCTCGACATCGTATTGGGTCAGGATCCCTTCGCGGGCCAGGTCGAGCGCGCAGTTCAGTGCCGTCTGCCCGCCCATCGTCGGCAGGAGCGCATCCGGCCGCTCGCGCTCGATGATCTTCGCGATCATCGGCCACGTGATTGGCTCGACGTACGTGACGGCGGCCATCTCCGGGTCGGTCATGATCGTCGCCGGATTCGAATTGATCAGGATCAACCGCAGGCCTTCCTCGCGCAGCGCCTTGAGCGCCTGCGTCCCCGAATAATCGAATTCGCACGCCTGCCCGATTACGATCGGCCCCGATCCGATCAGCAGTATCGATTTGAGGTCTTTACGCCGCGGCACGCTTCACACAATCCGTCA
>DASVWR010000062.1:0-2403 GCA_036393115.1 Casimicrobiaceae bacterium | reverse complement strand
GATCGATCGGGAAGCCGGTTCCTGCAAGCGCGGCACTGCCGAGCGGAAGCCGGTTCACACGCCTCCGGCAATCGGCAAACCGCTCGAGATCGCGCGCGAACATCGCATCGTAGGCCATCAGGTAATGCCCGAACGTCACCGGTTGCGCGACCTGCAGGTGCGTGAAGCCCGGCATGATCGTCGCAGCATGGCGCTCGGCGAGGTCGAGCAGGGCGCGGCGAAGCAGGACAAGTTGCGATGCGAGCGCATCGATCGTGCCGCGCAGCCACAGCTTCACGTCGGTCGCAACCTGATCGTTGCGCGAGCGCGCCGTGTGCAGCCGCTTGCCGGCGTCGCCGACGAGCTCGGTCAGCCTGCGCTCGACGCTGAAGTGGACGTCCTCGTTCTCGATCTTCCACGCGAATTCACCGCGGGCGATCTCGGCGCCGATCGTCGCGAGGCCCTCTTCGATCGCCGCGAGGTCGACCGGGGACAGCACGCCCGCACCGGCGAGCATGCGGGCATGGGCGAGCGAGCCCGCGAGGTCGGCGTCGGCGAGGCGACGGTCGACGAGGACGGAGGCATTGAAGCGCTGCATCCGCTCGGACATCGGCTCCGCGAAACGCGCCGACCAGGTGCCGCTCTGCGGCAGCGCTTCTTCCCGAGTCCGGCCGCCGCGGGCAGGGCGCGGGCGCTGGGAGGAGGGGGCCGCCGGGGCGGGCCTGCGCTTCTGGGTCGGCATCGGATCGTGCGGGCGGAAACGCCGGTAGCCGGCATGATGATTGCATCATTACCCTGCTATGTCGCGGATTATAAAGCCCTCCGACGACTCTCCTGGACTGCCGGATTTCCGCAATCTCGGCACCGTCCTGCGCGTCCTCGTCGGCGTCAACGCCGCGGCACTCGTCATCGCGCTCGCGCGCGAGCCGAGGCTTGCCGGGCTCGCCGATCAATGGGCGGCGATCTCGGGTTACGTCGAGCCGCAGCTCTTCGCCGAAGTCCTCGTGCTGTGGATCGCCGCGCCATGGCTCGCGAAGAGCACGCGTGCGGCCGGCACCGCGGCGATCACCTTGCTCACCATCGCCTGCGCGCTCGGCGTGCATGTGCTGCTTGGCCGCTTCACGCTCGACGCCGGCAACGCGGGCCCGGGCCGCTACGGGCTCGACTGGTCGCTCGCGCGCCACGTCGGCTTCGCGCTTCTCGCGCAGTTCGCGCTCCTCGGCTACTTCCGGCTCCGCGCGCGGGCGCTGTCGCCGGCGATCACCGAATCGCGCCTCGCCGCGCTGCAGGCGCGTATCCGGCCGCATTTCCTGTTCAACAGCATCACGGCGGTGCTGTCGCTGATGCGACGCGAGCCGAGGCGCGCCGAAACCGCGCTCGAAGACCTCGCCGAGTTGTTTCGCGTGCTGATGCGCGACAACCGCGAGCTGATCCCGCTCGCCGACGAGGTCGCGCTGTGCCGGCAGTATCTCGACCTCGAGCAGCTTCGTCTCGGCGAGCGCCTCGTCGTCGACTGGAACCTGAAGAGCATGCCGGGCAACGCGATGGTGCCGCCGCTCGTGCTGCAGCCGCTGCTCGAGAACGCCGTTTATCATGGCATCGAGCCTTCGACGGTGCCCGGCATCATTTCGATCAACATCTTCCAGAGTCGCGACGAGGTGCACGCGGTGCTGAAGAATCCGTGGCTCGCCGACAACGGCCGCAACGGTCGTCATCAATCGGGCAACCGGATGGCGCTCGCCAACATTCGCGAACGGCTTGCGCTCCATTTCGACGCCGAGGCTAGCCTCGATTCGCGCGTCACCCGCGACGGCTACGAGGTGCACATCCGGATGCCCTATCGGACCGGGAAGCCGGAAGCTGCGCCGCCGGGCCCCAACGGCCAGGCGCGGCGCGAGCCATATCTCGGAGATGCGGGGGAGAGCCGGCGCGATGCACCGTCGCTGCGCGTCCTCTCCGGCGCGAGAACGACAAAGGCCAGTCATGGATGAATCGATGCTGCGGGTGATGATCGTCGACGACGAGGCGCCGGCACGCCACCGGCTGCGCGAGCTGCTCGAGGATTGCAGGGCGGCGGTCCCGCTCGCGGTGGTCGGCGAGGCCCAGCACGGACGCGAAGCGCTCGACATGCTGCACGCCGTCGCCGCGGACCTCGTCCTCACCGACATTCATATGCCGGGGATGGACGGCATCGAGCTGGCCCGACATTTGCTGAAGCTCCCGCGTCCACCCGTCGTGATGTTCACGACGGCTTATCCGGAGCATGCGCTGGCGGCGTTCGAGGTGCACGCCGTCGACTACCTGGTGAAGCCGGTTCGGATCCAGCGCCTGCTCGATGCATTGCAAAAGGTGCCGCGATTGAAGCCCATGACCTTCGAGAAACTGTCGCAACTGCCCACCGCGTCCCGACGTTTCCTTTCCGTC
>DASVWR010000061.1:0-11775 GCA_036393115.1 Casimicrobiaceae bacterium | reverse complement strand
GGCGACACCGGAGGCGGCGCAGACGCATTAGGCGGTACGGGAGACGGGCATGGCGCAAACGACAATCGAACAATTCGCAACCGACCTCAAGATGCCGGCCGGTGCGCTGCTCGAGCAGCTTGCCGCGGCAGGAGTCGCGGGCAAGAAGCAGGGCGACCGACTCTCGGAGCAGGACAAGACGCGCCTGCTCGATTACCTGCGCAAGCAGCACGGCGCCGCCGGCGACGGGCGCAAGCGGATCACGCTGACGAGGAAGCAAACGACCGAGATCAAGGCCGCCGATTCCGCGGGCAAGGCGCGCACGATCCACGTCGAGGTGCGCAAGAAGCGCGTCCTCGTGCGCCGCGACGAGGGGGAGGCCGCGCCGCCGGCTGCGCCGGTCGTCGAGGAGGTGGCGAAGGCCGCGCCCGCGCCGGTGCTCACCGTCGAGGAGATCGCCGCACGCGAGGCCGAGGAGCGGCAGGCGCAGGAGCTGATCGCACGCCAGCAGGAGGACCTGCATAAGAAGCAGGAAGAGGCTGCGCGCCGCAAGTCGAAGAAGGAGCGCGACGCCGAGGAGGCAGCAGCGAAGGCTGCCGCCGAAGCGAAGGCGGCCGAGGAAGCGAAAGCCGCGGCCGAGCGCGCCGCTGCAGCGGCGGCGGCTGCACGGCCGCAGGCGCCGGGCAAGCAGGCGACCGAGGGTACGCTGCATCGCCCCGCCGCGCGGCCGGGCGAGAAGCGCGAGAAGCCCGCTCGGAAGGCGCCCGGGCAGGTGTTCCAGGAAGAGGCTGCGCGCCGGCGTGCGCTGCGCCTTCGCGGCGATGCCGGTGGCGGCGCCACCGCGGCGACCGCGTGGCGCGGATCGCGCGGCGGGCGTCACCTGCGCGACGAGGACGCGGGCGATGGCACCACCGCGGTGCCGATGCCAGTCATGCCGCAGGTGCGCGAGATCCTGGTCCCCGAGACCATCACCGTCGCCGATCTTGCGCACCGGATGTCGGTCAAGGCGGCCGAGGTCATCAAGGCGCTGATGAAGATGGGCTCGATGGTCACGATCAACCAGGTGATCGACCAGGAGACGGCGATGATCGTCGTCGAGGAGATGGGCCACAAGGCCACCGCGGCCAAGCTCGACAATCCCGACGCGATGCTGATCGAGGCCGAGGCCGCGCACGGCGCGGAGGCGCTGCCGCGCCCGCCGGTCGTCACGGTGATGGGGCACGTCGACCACGGCAAGACGTCGCTCCTCGACACGATCCGCCGCACGCGGGTCGCGAGCGGCGAGGCGGGCGGCATCACCCAGCACATCGGCGCGTACCACGTCGAGACGGCGAAGGGCGTAATCACGTTCCTCGACACGCCGGGTCACGAGGCGTTCACCGCGATGCGTGCACGCGGTGCGAAGGTCACCGACATCGTGGTGCTGGTCGTCGCGGCCGACGACGGCGTCATGCCGCAGACGAAGGAGGCGATCGCGCACGCGCGCGCCGGCAACGTGCCGCTGGTGGTCGCGATCAACAAGATCGACAAGCCCGACGCGAATCCCGATCGCGTCAAGCAGGAGCTCGTCGCGGAGAGCGTGCTGCCCGAGGAATACGGCGGCGACGTGCAGTTCGTACCGGTCTCGGCGCGCACCGGAGAGGGGATCGATCGGCTGCTCGACGCGATCCTGCTGCAGGCCGAGGTGCTCGAGTTGAAGGCGCCGAAGGATGCGCCCGCACGCGGCATCGTCATCGAGGCGCGGCTCGACAAGGGCCGCGGGCCGGTCGCGACCGTGCTCGTGCATTCGGGAACGCTTCGGCGCGGCGACGTCGTGCTCGCCGGCGCGGTGTTCGGCCGCGTGCGCGCGATGACCGATGAGAACGCGAAGCCGATCGCCGAGGCCGGCCCGGCGATCCCGGTCGAGATCCAGGGACTGTCCGACGTTCCACTCGCCGGCGAGGAAGTGATCGCGCTCGGTGACGAGCGCAAGGCGCGCGAGATCGCGCTGTTCCGCCAGGGCAAGTTCCGCGACGTCAAGCTCGCCAAGCAGCAGGCGACGAAGCTCGAGAATATGTTCGAGCAGATGGGCGAGTCGGGCGTGAAGACGCTGCCCCTGATCGTCAAGGCCGACGTGCAGGGGAGCTACGAGGCGCTGCAGCAGGCCCTCACCAAGCTCTCGACCGACGAGGTGAAGGTGAGCATCGTGCACGCAGGGGTCGGCGGCATCACCGAGTCCGACATCAACCTGGCGCTGGCGTCCAAGGCCGTCGTCATCGGCTTCAACACGCGCGCCGACGCGCAGGCGAGGAAGCTCGCCGAAGCTTCCGGCGTGCAGATCCGCTACTACGACATCATCTACGAGGCGGTCGACGACGTGAAGGCGGCGCTCTCCGGACTGCTCGCGCCCGAGCAGAAGGAGAATCGCCTCGGCCTCGTCGAGGTGCGCGAGGTCTACCGGATCTCGAAGGTCGGCACGGTCGCGGGCTGCTACGTCCTCGAGGGCGTCGTGCGGCGCGGGGCCAAGATCCGCGTGCTGCGCGACAATGTCGTCGTCCACGACGGCGAGCTCGAATCGCTGAAGCGCTTCAAGGATGACGTGCGCGAGGTGAAGGCGGGCTTCGAGTGCGGGTTGTCGATCCGGAACTACAACGACGTGCAGCAGAAGGACCAGCTCGAGGTCTACGAGGTGGTCGAGGTGACGCGGACGTTGTAGGAGAACCATGAAACGCCACACGCAGCGCGCCCAGCGCGTCGGTGACCAGATCCAGCGCGAGCTCGCGGGGCTCCTCCACGACGCCGTGAAGGACCCGCGTGTCGGCACGGTGACGGTGACTGGCGTCGACGTGAGCGCGGATCTTTCCCACGCGAACGTCCGTTTCACCAACCTCGCGGGCAGCGAGCACGCCGGCGAAGCGGTGGCAGCGCTCGCGCGCACCGCCGGATTCCTGCGCAGCGAGCTCGCGCATCGGCTCGATCTCTATTCGGTGCCGCAGCTCCACTTCGTCTACGACGACACGATCGAGAGTGCCATGCGACTCTCGCAGCTGATCGACACGGCGATCGCCGCGGACCGCCAGCTGGAGTCGGGGGCAAACGCCGGATCGGAGCACACGCCCGGGTCGGAGCGGTAGTTGCCGGCCGCGTCGATCGGCGTCATGGCTGAATCTGAAGTCCGGCCGGGCGGCGCCGCTGCTGCGATCCCTCGACGCTCTGTCGACGGCGTGCTCCTCGTCGACAAGCCGGCGGGTCCGAGCTCGAACGCGGTGCTCGGCCACGTCCGGCGCCTCTATCGCGCCGCGAAGGCCGGACATACGGGCACGCTCGATCCGCTGGCGTCGGGGCTGCTGCCGATCTGTCTCGGCGCCGCGACGCGCTACTCGGGCATGCTGCTCGACGCGCCGAAGCGCTATCTCGCGACGGTCCGCTTCGGCATCGCCACGACCACCGCCGACGCCGAAGGGGAAGTCACCGCAGTGCGCCCGGTGGCGTTCGACGAAGCGCAGCTCGCTGCCGTGCTCGATCGCTCGACCGGCGCACAGCTTCAGGTTCCGCCGAAGCATTCGGCGCTGAAGTTCGGCGGGCGCCCGCATTACGAATACGCGCGCGCGGGCATCGACGTTCCGCGGGTGCCGCGCGAGATCACGATCCACTCGCTGCAGCTCGTCGATTGGAAGGCGCCCGACGCGACGATCGCGATCGAATGCAGCAAGGGGACGTACGTGCGCGCGCTGGCGGCGAGCCTCGGCGATGAGCTCGGCTGCGGCGCCCATCTCGCATCGCTGCGCAGGACCGGCAGCGGCGGATTCGATGTGAAGGACGCAATGACGATCGAAGCGATCGAAGCGCTCGATGCCGGCGCGCGCGAGCGGCTGCTGCGCCCGGCGAGCGTGCTGGTGGCACACCTTGCGCGCGTGGAGCTCGATCGTGCAACAGCGCGATCGTTTCGCCATGGGCAGCCGGTCGCGTGCCCCGGCACGGCGCTCGCTTCGCCGCACACGCTGCGCGCGGTGTTCGAGGGCGACGTGCTCATCGGCACCGGCGAAATCCGGGATGGCTTGCTGCATCCGGGACGCCTGACTCCCGAGGCGGCGTTACCCGGCTGACCATGCGAGAAGCCCCGCACGCGGCGGGGCTCCTGGAATGCTGGTGGTACGACGGCGTCAGCTGTCCCGGCGTCTTCGCTTCGCCCACGCGAGCGCGACGAGCAAGAAGGCTGTGGCGACGAGCGCCCACTCGCTCAACGTCGGAATCGGCTGCGGGCCGCCGCCCGTTCCGCCGCAGAGGGTGCCGGAGCAGATCGACGCGCCGCTCGCGACCAGCGTTTCGGCGTTGCCCGCGCTGTCGGTCTCGGCGATCTGGAGCGCGCTCCCCGACGCGGGAAGCGTGAACGAGTTATGCGTCGCGCAGCAGTTGGCGTCGGTCGATGTGAGGCCCAGCGAAGTGCCGACCGACGTCACGGTGAACGGCCCCGCGACGGCGATTCCGGTCGCCGGGATCGGGACCGAGTTGTAGTACGTGCTGGCATTGTCGGCGCCTGCGAGGTACAGAAGGCCACCCCCGGCCGTGAAGAACGCCTGGATTTCGGACGTGCGCCCGTTGATCGCCGTGATGTCGGTGGTCGTGTTGTCGCAGCCGCCGCAGGTGCTGTCCGACGCGATGATGATCGCGCTCCAGTTGGCGGTCGAGATCGGCGTCGTCGCGAATGCGGGGCTCGACGGATCGACGACCGTGAACGGGATCGCGTTGCCCGCCCCCTCGATGGTGTTGAGCGCCTTCACCTCGGTTGCGCCGATCGAATTGACGGCCTCGGTCCCGGAATCGAGCACGAGGACCGGGAGCGTCTTCGTCGGCGCGCCCTGGCGGATGAAGTTGACCGCGATGCCGAAGTAGTGGCACTGGGATCCGCCGCTGCCGTCACAGTGAAAGTCGGCATCGTGGCCGGTGAGCCACAGGTTGCCCGCGCGCGCCGCCGGAGCCATGCCTGCGACCGCAACGAGCACGGTCAGAAGCAGTGGCAGAAGCCCGACTCCGCGGTTTCTGCGATCGATCGATCCGGTCATGAACACCCCCTGGTTGCGTGAATGGATCGCTTCGGACGCCTGGTCTCGCGACCGATACGAGCATATCGTGCAAGCGATACTATCCGACGCGCGATATTGCGGGATTGCCGCCGGTTTCGCAACGGCCGCGTCGGCTACGCACCGGCCGCACAGGACGGCAGTTCTCACGCTGTCGCCCACAGGACTCGAGGAGCACCGCGAGCACGGTCATGACGCTGGCATGGGATTGCGAGGGAAGAGGGGGTGTCGACCTACCGCGACGCGCTCCCGCTTCAGCGCGTGGGGTCCCCGCAGGACGCAGATTGTGCGCTACAATGCGAACGCGATGCTGTTACTTTTCTGCATCGCCGATCCGGGCCTCCGGCTGCGAAACGGGTGGATTTCGCACCGCGGCATCGAATCGCCAGGCGAGCGCCCGGGAAGGCCGTCGAGGGCCGATGCCAGCGACCGGCCAGCCCGCTCCTCGACACGGCATCTCTCCAACTGCGACCTTGAATCGTAAGCGATTTCCGGCTAATATCATTGGTCTTTTTCGGCGAAACCCGCGAGCCGCTGCCTTTCGCTCCGCGGCACCCGGCGATCCACGCGAAGGACGAGACGCAGATGGCAGTTACCGTGCAGGAAAAGGCGAAGGTGATCGCGACCTACCAGCGGGCGCAGGGCGATACCGGCTCGCCGGAAGTGCAGATCGCGCTGCTGACCGCCCGCATCAACGGGCTGAACGATCATTTCAAGACGAACGTGAAGGACCACCATTCCCGGCGCGGGCTGCTGCGGATGGTGTCGCGCCGGAGGAAGCTCCTCGACTACATGAAGTCGCGCAATACCGACGGCTACCGTTCGCTGATCGAGAAGCTGGGTCTGCGCAAGTGATGCCGTCCAGGCCGCGCCCACCGGCTCCCATCTGACCACCCTTTTGCAATGGCCGCGTCGCTGTACGCGGCCATTGTCGTTTTTGAACCGCGAGGACAATGTGACGAATCCAACCAGGAAATCGGTCGCCTACGGCGCCCATACGCTGACGCTCGAGACGGGCGAGATCGCGCGCCAGGCCGACGGCGCCGTGATGGTGAGCCTCGGCGACACCGTCGTGCTGGTCACGGCGGTCGCCGCGAAGCAGGCGAAGCCCGGGCAGGACTTCTTCCCGCTCACCGTCGATTATCAGGAGAAGACCTACGCCGCCGGCAAGATCCCCGGCGGCTTCTTCAAGCGCGAGGGGCGCCCGTCCGAGAAGGAGACGCTCACCTCGCGTCTCATCGACCGGCCGATCCGGCCGCTGTTTCCCGACGGGCTCTACAACGACGTGCAGATCGTCGCGACGGTGGTCTCGGTCGATCCCGAGATCGATCCCGACATCCCGGCGATCATCGGCGCGTCGGCCGCGCTGGCGTTGTCGGGCATCCCTTTCAACGGACCGATCGGCGCTGCTCGCGTCGGCTTCGCGAACGGCCACTACATCCTCAATCCGTCGAAGACCGAGCTCGCCACCTCGCAGTTGAACCTCGTCGTAGCGGGGACCGAGGCCGCGGTGCTGATGGTCGAGTCGGAAGCGCAGGAGCTCCCCGAGGAAGTGATGCTCGGCGCCGTCGTGTTCGGCCACCAGCAGCAGCAGGCGGCGATCGAGCTCATTCATCAGCTCGTCGAGGAAGCCGGCAAGCCGCTGTGGGACTGGCAGCCGCCGGCAAGGGACCAGGCGCTGATCGACCGCGTCACCGCAGTCGCCGAGGCGGAAGTCCGGGCTGCGTACTCGCTGCGCTCGAAGCAGCAGCGGCAGCAGCGGCTGAAGGAGATCGCCGCGAAGGTCGAGGCCGAGGCGCTGCCGGCCGATGCCTCACCGGATGCGAAGCGCCACGCCGGCAACGTGCTGTTCGACCTCGAAGCGAAGGTGGTGAGAAGCCGCATCCTCGAGGGCGAGCCGCGCATCGACGGGCGCGACACGCGCACCGTGCGCCCGATCACGATCCGCGCCGGCGTTCTGCCGCGTGCGCACGGCTCGGCGCTGTTCACCCGCGGCGAGACCCAGGCACTGGTGGCGGCGACGCTCGGCACCGCACGCGACGAGCAGATCGTCGACGCGCTGATGGGTGAGTACCGCGATCGCTTCATGCTCCACTACAACATGCCGCCGTACGCGACCGGTGAGACCGGGCGCGTCGGATCGCCGAAGCGGCGCGAGATCGGCCACGGCCGCCTCGCGAAGCGCGCGCTCCTCGCCGTGCTTCCCACCGCCGAGGAGTTCGCCTATTCGATGCGCGTCGTCTCGGAGATCACCGAGTCGAACGGCAGCTCGTCGATGGCGTCGGTGTGCGGCGGGAGCCTCGCGTTGATGGACGCCGGCGTGCCGACGAAGGCGCACGTCGCCGGGATCGCGATGGGCCTCATCAAGGAGGGCAACCGCTTCGCCGTGCTGACCGACATCCTCGGCGACGAGGATCACCTGGGCGACATGGACTTCAAGGTCGCCGGCACTGAGCGCGGCGTCACCGCGCTGCAGATGGACATCAAGATCCAGGGGATCACCAAGGAGATCATGGCGGTCGCGCTCGCGCAGGCGCGCGAGGGTCGCACGCACATCCTCGGCCTCATGCAGCAGGCGCTGCCGCACGCACGCGCCGAGGTGTCGCAGCACGCGCCGCGAATGATGACGTTCAGGATCAACCCGGAGAAGATCCGCGACGTGATCGGCAAGGGTGGCGCGGTCATCCGCGCGCTCACCGAGGAGACCGGCACGACGATCGACATCCAGGACGACGGCTCGGTCACGATCGCCTCGGTCAACGCCGATGCCTGCAACGCGGCGCGCAAGCGCATCGAGCAGATCACCGCCGAGGTCGAGGTCGGGAAGATCTACGAAGGACCGGTGCTGCGGCTGCTCGATTTCGGCGCGATCGTCCAGCTTCTTCCCGGCAAGGACGGACTCCTGCACATCTCGCAGATCGCGAAGGAGCGCGTCAATCAGGTCTCCGATTATCTGAAGGAAGGCCAGATCGTCCGCGTCAAGGTGCTCGAAGCCGACGAGAAGGGCCGCGTGCGGCTGTCGATGAAGGCCGCGGCCGAGGATGATGCGAAGGCGGCGCAGCCCACGACGGAGACGACGCCGGCCGCTTGACCCGGCGCGATGACGCACCACGGACAAGGCGCCCGAGTGGCGCCTTTTTCGCGCGTGCTGCGCGCTGGCGTCGTGCCCGTCAGTGATACCCGACGTCCGCACGCACCTTGCCGCGGAACACGTAGTACGCCCAGCCGAGGTACATGAAGATGATCGGCAAGAGGAACAGCGTGCCGATCAGCAGGAAGGCCTGGGTAGAGGGCACTGCAGCCGCGTCCCATAGCGTCAGATCGTACGGGACGATATACGGAAACACGCTGATGCCGAGGCCGAGGTAGCTCATCGCAAAGAGGCCCAGTGCACCGACGAACGGAAGATACTCGCCGCCTCGTTGCAGCGATCGCCACGTCGCCCACGCGATCAGCGCGGTAATAATTGGCACCGGCGCGAACCAGACGACGTCGGGCCAGGTGAACCAGCGCGCCGCGATCCTTGCGTGGAGGAGCGGGGTCCAGATGCTGACGACGACGATGAACGCGATCAGCGCATAGAGGCCGCGCGCGGCGCAGCGCCGCGCCCACGCCTGCAGGACGTCTTCGGTCTTCATCACCAGCCACGCCGCGCCGAGCAGCACGTAGCCGGCGACGAGCGCCGCGCCGGTGACGAGCGGGAACGGCGTCACCCAGTCGAAGCTCGTGCCGGCGAACACGCGGCCCGTCACGGTAAAGCCGTGTACGAACATGCCGAGCACGACGCCCTGGAAGAACGTCGCGACGAGCGAGCCGCCGAAGAACGCGCGGTTCCACCACGGCCGATGCGCCGGATCGCGGCCCCTGAACTCGAAGGCGACGCCGCGGAACATGAGGCCGAGCAGCATCAGGAGGATCGGGAAGTAGAGTGCGGGAATGATGATCGCGAAGGCTGCCGGAAACGCGGCGAGGAGTCCCATGCCGCCGAGGATCAGCCAGGTCTCGTTGCCATCCCAGATCGGCGCGACAGAGTTCATCATCAGCGAGCGCGAATCCTCGTCGGCCGCGAACGGAAACAGGATGCCGACGCCGAGATCGAAGCCGTCGAGGAGCACGTACATGAACACGCCGACACCGAGGATGACGGTCCAGACGGGGACGAGGTCGAGATGCATCGCGGGTTCCGGTCAGAATGCGTCGGCGCCGGAGAGCGGACGCGCCGGACGCTCGGACAGCTGCGCATCGCGCGCTTCGACGTGCTCGGGCGGGCCGGCTTTCGCGAGACGCAGCATGTAGACGAGCCCGGCGCCGAACACGACGGCGTACACGGCGACGTAGAGCGCGAGCGAGATCACGACGTCGCCGCCGGTGAGCGACGGCGACACCGCATCGTCGGTGCGCAGCAGGCCGTAGACGACCCAGGGTTGGCGCCCGACCTCGGTCACGACCCAGCCCGCGATGACCGCGATGAAGCCGACCGGCGTCATCGTCGTGCAGGCGCGCAGGTACGCGGGAGTGTCGAAGAGCCTGCCGCGCCAGCGCAGCCACAGCCCCCACCAGGCGGTGGCGAGCATCAGCAGGCCCAGACCGACCATCGCGCGAAAGGCGAAGAACACCGGCGCCACCGGCGGACGATCCTGCGCGGGAACCGATTTCAAGCCGGTGACGACGCCGTCGAGCGAATGCTCGAGGTAGAGGCTCGCGAGCCCGGGAATCGCGATCTCGGCGCGGTTGCGCTCGTGCGCTTCGTCGGGAATCGCGAACAGCACCGACGGCGCGCGCGGACCGGTGTCCCACAAGCCCTCCATCGCCGCGACCTTGACCGGCTGATGGTGCAGCGTGTTGAGCCCGTGCAGATCGCCGACGATGATCTGGATCGGCACGAAGATCGCGACGAACACCACGGTCATCGACAGCGCGCGCCGCGACACGTCGACGTTGCGGCCGTGGCGCAGGTGCCACGCGCTCACTCCGAGCACGGTGAAGGCGGTCGTCAGGTAGAACGCGGTCACCGTGTGCGCGAGCCGGTACGGGAACGACGGATTGAAGATGATCGCGAGCCAGCTTTGCGGCATGAAGCGGCCGTCGACGATCGTGTAGCCCGCGGGCGTCTGCATCCAGCTGTTCGCCGAGAGGATCCAGAACGACGAGAACAGCGTGCCGAGCGCCACCATCAGCGCCGCGACGAAGTGCATCCATGGTGGCACCAGCTTGCGACCGAAGAGCAGGATGCCGAGGAAGCCCGCTTCGAGGAAGAAGGCGACGAGTCCCTCGTAGGCGAACAGCGGGCCGAGCACGTTGGCGACGTCGTCGGAGTAGCGGCTCCAGTTGGTGCCGAACTGGAACGGCATCACGATGCCCGAGACGACGCCCATACCGAACGACACCGCGAACATGCGCGTCCAGAACACCGACAGGCGCAGATAGACGGCATCGCGCGTTGCCGCGTGCAGGCCTTCGACGAGGACGATGAACGACGCGAGGCCGACGGTGAACGCCGGCAGCAGGATGTGCAGCGCGATGACGAACGCGAACTGGAGGCGCGAGAGGAAGACGGGATCGAGCGTCATCGACCCGCGCGCACCGTGTCGAGAATCGCTTCGCCCGACACGGTCACCGTGACCTCGCTCTCGCCGCCTTCGACCGAGACCGGCGCCGGGGCGGCGGAGGCGGCGGCAGCGCGGAACATCGGGCGCGGGCCGCCGCTTTCGCTGGTCTGGATGCTGACGCGTCCGGCGCGCCAGCCTCCGGAACCGAAGCCCTGCGCGGCCGCCTGGGCGCGCTGCTGCCACGCGTGGATCGCCTCGCCGGTCAGGCGATCCTCGGCGGCTCGCCGCGCGTCGCGGCTCACCGAGAAGTCGAGTCCCGACAGCAGGAGGCCCTGCGCCTGCAGCCGCGTGACGAGCGCGGCGATGCTCGCGAAATCCTTTCCGTCCAGCGTGATCGATTGCACGACGCGCCAGTGCGGCGGATGGTTCGGTTCCGAGACCTGGTACGTGCTGTACCCTGCGCTCGAAACCTCGACGCCGCCGACCGCGCGCGCCGCATCCATCGCTTTGCCGATCTTCGCGTTGACGATGTTCGCGGCGGCCCCGGCATCGGCGTTGTCGGCTTCCGCGCGCAGCACCGCGTGCATCCGGTCGTTGGCGACCTTCGCGCTTGCCGACGCGCCGACGGTGATGATCGGCTGCGGCGTCGGCGCATCGGTGATGATCGGCTGTGTCGGAGGCGCAACGACCAGCGGCTGCGCGTGCGCGCCGGCAACGGTGAGCAGCGTGACGGCGCAGGCGAAAGGAATCGAGAAGAGGCGTTGCATTTTGGCGTCCTCCTGTCAGCGACGATCGGTCAGCGCCGCGATCCTGGCGGGCAGCGCGAGGATCGCATCGCGATTCGACCACGAGAAGCAGCGGGCGGCGGCGTCCTGCCAGGGCCACCAGCCATGACTGAGGTGCTCGCGCGGGGCCAGCGTCACGGCGACCGGCGCGTCGACCCGCAACGAGAATACGTGCTCGGTGTTGTACGTCGTCCCCGGCGCGTAACGATGGCGCCAGCGCGCGTAGATTTCGTAGCGGTTGGTGACGTTCCAGTCGCTGACGCCGCCGTGTCCGGCGGCGACGATACCGGTCTCCTCGGCGAGCTCGCGCTCGGCGGTGAGCGCGAGGGGCTCGTCGTCGTCGCGACTTCCGGTCACCGACTGCCAGTGTCCCGCGAAGTCGGCGCGCTCGAGGAGGAGTAC
>DASVWR010000060.1:0-38425 GCA_036393115.1 Casimicrobiaceae bacterium | reverse complement strand
TCCCCAAGGGCTACCAGATCTCGCAGTACGAGCGGCCGATCGTCACCGGAGGCGTGCTCGTGATCGCGACCGACGACGGCGAGCGCACGGTCCGCCTCACTCGCGCGCACCTCGAAGAGGACGCCGGTAAATCGCTGCACGAGGGAGTGCCGACGGCGGATTCCGGCGTGTCCAGCGTGGCCGGCGTGTCCGGCATCGACCTCAACCGCGCCGGCACGCCGCTGCTCGAGATCGTGTCGGAACCCGATTTGAGAAGCGCCACCGAGGCCGCGGCGTACGCGCGCAGGCTGCACGCGCTCGTCACGTGGATCGGCATCTGCGATGGAAGCCTGCAGGAGGGGAGCTTCCGCTGCGACGCCAACGTCTCGGTGCGCCGCGAAGGCGCGCCGCTCGGCACGCGCTGTGAGATCAAGAACCTCAACAGCTTCCGCTTCCTCCAGCTCGCGATCGAATACGAGGCGCGTCGGCAGATCGAGCTGATCGACGATGGCGGAGCCGTGCGCCAGGAGACGCGCCTCTACGACTCCGAACGCAACGAGACGCGTCCGATGCGAAGCAAGGAGGACGCGCAGGATTACCGCTATTTCCCCGATCCCGACCTGCCGCCGCTCGCGATCGACGAGGAGTGGATCGAGCGCGTCCGCGCGTCGCTGCCCGAGCTCCCTGACGCGGTGCGCGCGCGCTTCGTCGGCGCGCACGGGATCACCGGCTACGACGCGCAGCAACTCACTGCGTCGCGCGAGCTCGCCGATTACTACGAGCAGACGGCCGCAGCGCTACCGGCGCAGGATGCTGCCGGCTTCAAGCTGGTGGCGAACTGGGTGCTCGGCGAGTTCAGCGCGGCGCGCAACCGCGACGACGTGACGGTCGCGCGCGCGCCGGTCGCACCGGTCGCGCTCGCCGGGCTCCTGCGGCGCGTCACCGACGGCACGCTCTCGGGGAAGCTCGCACGCGACGTGTTCGACGCGATGTGGGCCGGTGATGCGACCGGCGACGATGCGGCCGACACGATCATCGACCGGCGCGGGTTGCGCCAGATCTCCGACGCGGGCGAGCTCGAAGCGCTCGTCGACGCCGTGCTGGCGGCGCAGCCGGCGATCGTCGCCGAATTCCGCGCCGGACGCGACAAGGCGTTCAACGCGCTCGTCGGGCAGGTGATGAAGGCGTCGCGTGGCAAGGCGAATCCCGCGCAGGTGAGCGAGATCCTGCGGCGCCGCCTCGCAGCCGAGACTTAGATCTTCCGCTCGCGCGCCGCCCAGTACGGCCCGCGCAGCTCGCGCTTCAGCGTCTTTCCCGCAGCGCTGCGCGGAAAGGCCTCCATGATGACGACCTCCGAGACGCGCTGGTATCGCGCGGCCACGCGCTCGTTGATCCAGCTGCGGAGCTCCTCGGCGGTGGCCTGTGCACCTTCGCGCAGGATCACCGCGGCAAGCGGCGTCTCGCCCCACTTGTCGTGCGGCACGCCGAAGACCGCGACCTCGTGGATCGCCGGGTGGCGCGCCGCAACCTCCTCGACGTCCTTCGGATAGACTTTCATCCCGCCCGAGTCGATCATGTCCTTCTTGCGATCGACGAGGTAGAGGTAGCCGTCCGCGTCCATGTAGCCCAGGTCGCCGGTGAAGATCCAGCCGTCGCGGACTGTCTGCGCGGTCAGGTCGGGCCGCTTGTAGTAGCCCTGCATCCTGATCGGTCCGCGACCGATGATCTCGCCGATCTCGCCCTGCGGCAGGTCGCGGCCGTCGGCGTCCACGATCCGCATCTCGAAGTACTGCGTCGGACGGCCGACTGAGCCCGACTTATGCAGCGCCTCGTCGCGATCGAGGATCGTGACGAAGCCCTCGGTGCAGCCGTAGAGCTCGTAGAACCGGCGCGGCAGGTCCGCGTTCAGGCGGTCCTTGTGCTCCTGCAGGAGCGGGGCGCCGAGAGAGAGAATGCACTCGAGCGACGCAAGCCGCTCGGGCCGGTACTCCTTCGACGCCAGGATCGCGATGATCTGCGTCGGCACCAGCATGATGTGGGTAATGCGCTCGCGCTCGATGGCCGCGATCGTCGCATCGGCGTCGAACTGCGGCAGCAGCACATAGGTTCCGCCGAGGTAGAACGTCGGCATAAGCGTTACGTACGCGCCGTTGAACACGATCGCGCCGGCGTGCATCGTGCGCGACTCCGGGGTCATCCGGTAGGCGGACGCCATCAGCAGGCAATACATCGAGCGGACGTAGTGGCTGTGCATGATGCCCTTCGGCAAGCCCGTCGTGCCGCTCGTATACATGATGTTGAACAGATCGTCCGGATGGCAGGGCTCGACCGAGAACGTGTCGCGCTGGCGCGCGGTGAGGGCGCCGTAGTCGCCGAAGTCGGCCGCTGCACCGTCGACGAGAAGCACGCGTCCGGGGAGGAACGGCGCGAGCTCTCCCCGCAGGCTCTCGAGCGTCGGCAGCATCGAGCGCTGGCTGACCAGGCACTTCGCGTCCGAGTCCCGCAGGAGACTCGCGAGCCCGGCGGGCATCAACAACGGCGAGAGCGGCACCAGCGCCGCGCCTATGGCCGGCACCGCCCAGATCAGCTCGAGCGCCTCGCGCGAGTTGCCGAGCACCGTGGCGACCTTGTCGCCCTTGCCGATCCCGAGCGAGCGCAGCAGGTTCGCCACGCGCGCAATGCGCGCGGCGAATTGCGCGTAGCCGAGGCGCTCGTCGCCGAACACCACGGCGGTGGCATCCGGTCGATAACGCGCGTGGCGTGAAATCAGCGTCGCAAGTTCGAGCATTGGGCCCCTCGCCTGAATGGAGCGATTCGTCGCGGTGTCAATGCAGTGGCTTGTACCGCGGCCGGTGCGGGCGTGCGCCCTCCTCGCCGAGACGCGCCAGCTTGTCGGCTTCGTACTCCTGGTAGTTGCCCTCGAAGAATACCCACTTCGACTGATCCTCGGCGGCGAGGATGTGGGTCGCGATGCGGTCGAGGAACCAGCGATCGTGCGAGATCACGAGCGCGCTGCCGGCGAACTCGGTGAGCGCATCCTCGAGCGCGCGCAGCGTCTCGACGTCGAGGTCGTTCGACGGCTCGTCGAGGAGGAGCACGTTGCCGCCTTTCAGAAGCGTCGCGGCGAGATGGAGTCGTCCCCGCTCGCCACCGGAGAGCGTACCCACCTTTTTCTGCTGATCGGGACCCTTGAAATTGAAGCGCCCGAGGTAGGCGCGCGAAGGCATCTCGAAGCGGCCGACGGTGAGGATGTCCTGGCCTCCCGAGATCGCCTCCCACGCGGTCTTGTCGTTGGGCAGCGCCTCGCGCGTCTGATCGACGACCGCGAGCTTCACCGTCGGCCCGATCACCACGTCGCCGCGATCGGGCTTCTCGGCGCCGGTGATCAATCGGAACAGCGTCGTCTTGCCGGCGCCGTTCGGGCCGATGATGCCGACGATCGCACCCGGCGGTACGGCGAACGAGAGCTCGTCGATCAACTCGCGCTCGCCAAAGCCCTTGCTGACGCCGCGGAACGCGATCACCGAATCGCCGAGGCGCTCGGCGACCGGAATGAAGATCTCCTGCGTCTCGTTGCGCTTCTGGTGCTCGTAGCTCGCGAGCTCCTCGAAGCGCGCGATGCGCGCCTTGTTCTTCGCCTGGCGCCCCTTCGGGTTCGTGCGCACCCATTCGAGCTCGCGCTGCATCGCCTTGATGCGGGCGGCCTCCTGCCTCGCCTCGCGCTCGAGCCGCGCCTCCTTCTGCTCGAGCCACGACGTGTAGTTGCCTTTCCACGGAATGCCGTGGCCGCGGTCGAGCTCGAGGATCCATTCGGCGACATTGTCGAGGAAGTAGCGATCGTGGGTGACCGCGATCACCGTTCCCGGGAAGCGCTGGAGGAATTGCTCGAGCCAGCCGACGCTCTCGGCGTCGAGGTGGTTCGTCGGCTCGTCGAGCAGCAGCATGTCGGGCTTCGACAGGAGCAGCCGGCACAGCGCCACGCGACGCTTCTCGCCGCCCGAGAGCATCCCGATCACCGCATCCCACGCCGGCAGGCGCAGCGCGTCGGCGGCGACCTCCATCTGCACCGCGGTATCCGTGCCCGACGCCGCGATCACCGCCTCGAGGCGTGCCTGCTCGGCAGCGAGCGCGTCGAAATCCGCGTCGGGCTCGGCGTAGGCGGCGTAGACCTCGTCGAGACGCGCCTTCGCGTCGAGCACTTCGGACATGCCCTCCTCGACGGCGGCACGCACCGTCGCCTGTGGATCGAGCATCGGTTCCTGCGGCAGGTAGCCGATCCGAAGGCCGGGCATCGGCACCGCCTCGCCGTCGAACTCGGTATCGACGCCGGCCATGATCTTCAACAGGCTCGACTTACCGGATCCGTTCAAGCCGAGCACGCCGATCTTGGCGCCCGGGAAGAACGACAGCGAGATGTCGCGCAGGATCACCCGCTTCGGCGGCACGACCTTGCCGACGCGGTTCATCGTGTACACGTACTGGGCCATCGGAACGACCGAAGCGATGCGGGGCTGCGATTATCGCAGGCCGGTCGTCGCGCGACCGCGGCAGGCGCAGAGAACGAACGGCGGGTGGAGGACCGCGCGCAGGCGCGCGCGACCAATCAGTTGCGGGGAGCCGAGGCTTGCGACAACGCCGAGAGCGCGGTCCCGGCGGCGACCGACGCCGCGCTGCTGCTCGACGGCGATTTCGTCAACTGTTCATAGCGCAGGTGGTCGGCGTCGTAGCGCGCGGTAATCGTCGCCGCCTCCTTCCTTCGCCCGGCGATGAACGCCTGCTGGCGCGCGAGCTCGGCATCGATCGACGAGAGCTCGCGGACGATGCTGTCGGGAGCCGGGTGCGGCGCGTAACTCGCCTTCTTCGCCAGGAGCTCGTCACGTCGTTTCGTCATCTCGGCGACGTAACTCGACGCCGAGGCGATCTGCGCGTTGATCGTCGACAGCGCGCGGTTCCGGGCGAGATCGATCTCGGCGGTGCTCGAATACGAATCGAGCAGCGCGCGGTCACGCCGCTCGGTGGCCTGGCGCTCGCGCGCGAGAGTACGATCGCGCTCCTGCTCGGCCGCGCTCGACGTGCGCGACTGCGGCGGGGCCGCCTTTTCGGTCTTGCGGACCGGGATGCCCTGGCGATTCAGCTGCTCGTGCGCGCGATCGACGGCATCCGGGGGCAGGTGGTCGCTGTAGTGGACGACGCCGCTGCCGTCGGTCCACTTGTAGAGCTCGGCATGGGCGATCGTCGCGATTGCGAAGAGGACGATGCCGACGAGGAGCGCAGGTAGGAGCCCCATCGAGACCGAGGCTTCTTCGCTCCGCTCCGCGTGCGCATCGCGTGCGTCCAACGCGTCCATCATGCCGCGCCCCAGCGTTCGCGATATGCCGCGATGGCGTCGCGGGAGGCGGCAAGATCCTCGCGTGCCGCGACGAGCGCCATCACGTCGTCGAGCGTCGCGATCGCGGCGACCGGGATGCCGAATTCGGCCTCGACTTCCTTCACCGCAGAGAGCGCACCGCTGCCGCGTTCCATGCGGTCGAGCGCGATCAGGACTCCGGCGGGGCAGGCACCCTGCGCACGAATGATGGCGACCGACTCACGCACCGAAGTGCCGGCCGTGATGACGTCGTCGACGATCATCACGCGCCCCGAGAGCGCGGCACCGACGATCGATCCGCCTTCACCATGATCTTTAGCTTCCTTGCGGTTGAAGCTGAACGGCAAATTGTGCCCGGAGGCGGCAAGGGCGATCGCGGTCGACGCAGCAAGGGTGATGCCCTTGTACGCAGGCCCGAACAACTGGTCGCAGCCGATGCCCGAAGCAATCAGTGCCTCCGCGTAGAACTCGCCCAGACGGCGCAGGCTCGCGCCATCGTTGAACAGTCCCGCGTTGAAGAAATACGGGGTCCTGCGCCCCGCCTTGGTCACGAAGTCACCAAATCTAAGCACGTCGCGTGCCAAGGCGAACTGCAGAAATGCCTGCCGGAAATCGGTCATGACGGACGAGCGGTCGACGAGCGTCGTTCGAGGATAGCATCGGCGCGTGCGGTAAACTCGCGCCCCGTTGCGATCGCCGCCCGGCATCGCCGCACCGGTTACGCCGTCTACATTTCGCGTGCGCATCATCAGCCTCAACGTCAACGGCCTGCGCTCGGCCGAGCGCAAGGGCCTCGCGCGCTGGCTCGCGCGCACCGACCCGTGGGACGTCGTCTGCGTGCAGGAGATCAAGTGCGCGGCCGAAGACGTGCCCCGCGCGCTCGCGAACCCGCGCCGGTCGTACGCGGCTTTCTATCCGGCGACCCGCCGCGGCTACAGCGGCGTCGCGATGTATTCGAGGACTCCGGCGAAAGTCGTTCGCGGCTTCGGCCACCACGAATTCGACGCCGAGGGCCGCTATCTGCAGGCCGATTTCCACACGTTGTCGATCGTCAGCCTCTACCTGCCGTCGGGCTCGAGCGGACCGCACCGGCAGGCGTCGAAGTTCCGCTTCCTCGACGCCTTCCTGCCGCATCTCGCAACCCTCGCGCGATCGGGGCGCGAGGTGATCCTCTGCGGTGACTGGAATATCGCGCACCAGCCGATCGACCTGAAAAACTGGCGCAGCAACCAGAAGAACTCGGGCTTCCTGCCGGAAGAGCGCGCATGGCTCACGCGCGTGTTCGACGAGATCGGCTTCGTCGACGTCTTCCGCCGCCTCGACCCGCGCCCCGAGCAGTACACATGGTGGTCGAATCGCGGCCGGGCGTGGAAGAAGAACGTCGGCTGGCGGATCGACTATCAGATCGCGACGCCGGGGATCGCGGCGCGCGCCCGCACCGCATCGATCTACAAGTCGCGCCGCTTCTCCGATCACGCGCCGCTCGTCATCGACTACGATTTCGAGCTTGCCTGAGCGGTCGTCGCTCGAGTCAGGCCGCGTGAGGCGACGGCGATGATCCGCATCTCCAACCTGATGCTCGCGCGCGGTGACCGCGTGTTGCTGAAGGATGCGCAGCTCGCCGTGCATGCCGGGCACAAGGTCGGTATCGTCGGGCCGAACGGCTGCGGCAAGTCGAGCCTGTTCGCCGCGCTCAGGGGCGAGCTCGTCGTCGACGGCGGATCGATCGAGATCCCGCCGCGCTGGACGCTCGCGTGGGTCGCGCAGGAAACGCCTGCGGTCGCTGCGCCCGCGATCGAGTTCGTGCTCGACGGCGACGCGGAGCTGCGCACGCTCGAGCGCGAGCTCGCCGCTGCGGCGCTCGCCCACGATCCGGCCGATCACGCCGAGCTTGCCGAGATGCAGAGCCGCTTCGAGGCGATCGGCGGCTATCGCGCACGGGCGCGCGCGGCGACGCTGCTCGCGGGGCTCGGCTTCGACGAAGCCGCGCAGTCGCGTCCGGTGGCGACGTTCTCGGGCGGCTGGCGGATGCGCCTCAACCTTGCGCGGGCCCTGATGTGCCGCTCGGACCTGCTGCTGCTCGACGAGCCGACGAACCACCTCGATCTCGACGCCGTGCTGTGGCTCGAGGATTGGCTGCGCCGCTATCCGGGAACGCTGCTCCTCATCACGCACGACCGCGACTTCCTCGACGCGGTCGCCGGGACCATCGTGCATTTCGACGCCGGCAGCCTCGTCGCATACCGCGGCAACTATACGCAGTTCGAGCGCGAGCGGGCAGCGCGCCTCGCGCTGCAGCAGGCGAACTACGCGAAGCAGCAGCGGCAGATCGCGCACCTTCGCGCCTACGTAGACCGCTTTCGTGCGAAGGCGACGCACGCGCGCCAGGCGCAGAGCCGGATCCGCACGCTCGAGCGGATGGAGCTGATCGCCCCCGCGCACGTCGACAGCCCGTTCGAGTTCTCGTTCGAGCCCACCGGCGTGCACGCGCGCCAACTCGTGCGCCTCGAAGCCGCGAGCCTCGGCTACGCCGGAGCACCTCCGGTGCTCGCCGGCATCGACTGGGCGGTGCTCGCGGGTGCGCGCATCGGACTCCTCGGTGCGAACGGAGCGGGCAAATCGACGCTCCTGAAATCGCTCGCCGGGACGCTGCCGCTTCTCGCCGGCACGCGCCACGCCGCGCAGGCGCTGCGGCTCGGCTACTTCGCGCAGCACCAGGTCGAGCAGCTCGTCGGTGAGGATTCGCCGCTTATCCATTTGCGCCGCATCGCGCCCGACGCGCGCGATCAGGAGCTGCGCGATTACCTCGGCGGATTCGATTTTCGCGGCGACCAGGCGACGGCAGCGGTCGCGCGACTCTCCGGGGGGGAAAAGGCTCGCCTCGCCCTTGCGCTGATCGTGCGCGAGCGGCCGAACCTCTTGCTCCTCGACGAGCCGACCAACCACCTCGATCTCGAGATGCGCGAAGCGCTGACCGAGGCGCTGCAGGACTACGACGGCGCGCTGATCGTCGTCGCACACGACCGGCACCTGTTGCGCGCCACCGCCGACGAGCTGTGGTGGATCGCCGACGGCAGGCTGGCGCCGTTCGACGGCGACCTCGACGACTACCGCGCGCGTGTGCTCGGCCGCGGGAAGCGCGACGATTCGGAAAGCGACGACGCCGGAAACGAAGGCTCGGCGCGTGACGGCTCGGCAGTTGACAACTCGCGTGGCGACCGCCGCGCGCAGCGCCGCGCCGAAGCGCTCGCGCGCCAGCAGCGCTCCGAGCGGCGCAAGCCGCTCCTTTCGCGCCAGGCCGTCGTCGAGCGCGAGATGGAGGGGCTCGTCGCCGAGAAGCGCGAGCTCGACGCCTGGCTCGCCTCGCCGGCCGCCTACACCGAGCCGGAGAAGCCGCGGCTCATCGAAGCGCTCGCGCGCCAGGGCGAGCTCACGTTTTCGCTCGCGCGCCTCGAGGCCGAGTGGATCGAGCTCGCCGAGGAGCTCGGCTAGGGCCTGTAGAAGAGGTAGACACCGAAGCCGAGCGTGCGCCGCCCCCAGCGCAGATAGGCATCGCGCCAGCGCCGCGCGTGCGCGAGCATTTCGGGCACGTCGGGGTCGTCCGGCTCCTCGCCGGCGTAGCGCTCGATCGAGCGCAGGTACTTCCACTCGTACTCGTCCCACTCGTCTTCGGTCGCCGTGCACGCGTGCATCGGCATGAGCCCTGCTTCGATGCCGGCCTGGACGTTGCCTGCGTGGTCGAGATAGTCCGCGGCGCCGCCCAGCACCGCGACGTATTTCGACGCCGGACGCCGCCGCCAATAGCCTTCGCCGACGAGCACGTAGCCGCGGCTCCGCGTCCAACCGGCGAGGCGCCTGCAGATCGCCGCCATGCCGCCTTCGATCCCGCTCGCGCCGAGCATGACGGTGACGTGGAAGGTCTCGGGGTCGGCCTCGAATTCGGCGATTTCGACGTTGTCGAGGTGCATACGACCGAGCGCGCCGGTCCACTCGGCACGCTCGCGCGCCGCATCGAGCATCAGCGACGAGCGATCGATCGCGAGCGCGGTCGAGCCGAAACGCTCGATGATGCGCAGGCACAGCTCGGCACGGCCGCAGCCGAGGTCGAGCACGCGCGACGACGAATCGAGCGGCAGGAGATCGAGCAGGCGCTCGATCTTCGCGGCCGAGATCGGGTTGCAGTAGTCGTGATCGCGGTGCGCGATCGCGCTGTACTTCATCCGGTCCATCGACGTCAGACGCCGCGGCGGGAGGGATCCATTTCGGAACTTTGCGCGCGCCAGGGCGCGACCCGCAAGAGGAGCGCCATGCCGGGAAGCGCGAGCGCCGTGCAGAGCAGGAAGAACGCGAACCAGCCGGTGTGCTCGACGATCCAGCCGGTCGACGCGTTGACGACGGTCCGCGGCACGGCCGCGAGGCTCGTGAACAGCGCGAACTGTGTCGCCGTATAGCGCCGGTCGGTCGCGCGCGCGATGAACGCGGTGAAGGCTGCGGTGCCAAGCCCGACGCCGAGCGCCTCGAAGCCGATGACGACGGCGAGCAGCCAGCGGTCCGGGCGCGCGACCCACGCGAGCCACGCGAAGCCGAGGATCGACACCACCTGCACGACGCCGAACAGCCACAGCGCGCGGTTGATGCCGATCTTCACCATCCACAATCCTCCGAGAAGCCCTCCGACGACGCTCGTCCACAGCCCGACGTTCTTCGCGATCAGTCCGATGTCGGTCTTGCTGAACCCCATGTCGAGGTAGAACGGCGTCGCGAGTGCGGTCGCCATGCTGTCGCCGAGCTTGTAGAGGAAGATGAACGCAAGGAGCGTCATCGCCTCGAAGGCGCCGTCGCGCGCGACGAACTCGCGAAACGGCTCGATCACCGCTTCGCGAAGCGTGCGCGGCTGTCCCGGCGGGACCGCGGGCTCGGCGACGACGAGCGCGAGTACGATCCCCGGAAGCATGAAGAGCCCGGTGATCGCGTAGACCGACGACCACGGCAGATGGTCGGCGAGGATCAGCGCGAGCGCGCCGGGAACGAGGCTCGCGACCCGGTACGCGTTGACGTGGATCGCGTTGCCGAGCCCGAGCTCGAGGTCGGGAAGGAGCTCGCGCCGGTACGCGTCGAGCACGATGTCCTGGCTCGCCGAGAACAGCGCGACCGCAGTCGACAGGAACGCGATCGCGCGGATGTCGTGCTGCGGATGGAATGCGCCGAACAGCGGGATCGCGATCAGCAGCGCGACCGCCGTCACCAGCATCCAGCCGCGACGGCGCCCGAGCAGCGGCGGCGCCAGGCGATCGAGCAGCGGCGACCACAGGAACTTCCACGTATACGGAAGCTGGATCAGCGCGAAGAAGCCGATCGTCCTGAGATCGATCCCCTCTGTGCGCAGCCATGCCGGCAGCAGGTTGATGAGGAGATAGAGCGGGAGCCCGGACGAGAAGCCGGTGCAGACGCAGATCAGCATGCGCCGATTGCAGAGCGCCTCGCGCCAGGTCTCCGCCGCCGAACGCCTCCCTGCGGCCGGAAGCGATCGGCCGGTCATTCCCTGCGAAAGCGATAGATCGCGAGCTCGCCGACGAGGTTCGGCGCGAAACGCACCGGGTGCCCCTGCGCGAGTACCACACGGTCGATGATGCGGCAGCGCCGGGCTTCGACGAACGCGTCGAAATCGGCGACCGTGCACAGATGGATGTTGGGCGTGTCGTACCACTGGTACGGCAGCGAGCGCGACACCGGCATGCGGCCGCGCAGGATCTGCAGCCGGTGCTTCCAGTGACCGAAGTTCGGAAACGTCACCACGGCTTCGCGGCCGACGCGCAACATCTCGGCGACGATCGTCTCGATGCGGCGCATCGCCTGCAGCGTCTGCGACAGGATGACCACGTCGAAGGCCCGATCGTCGAACCCGGCAAGGCCGCGCTCGAGGTCGCTCTGCACGACGTTGATGCCGTTGCGCACGGCGGCAAGCACCCCGGCCTCGTCGATTTCGACGCCGTAGCCGGTCGCGCCGCGCTCGCCGGCGAGGTAGGCAAGCAGGCTGCCGTCGCCGCAGCCGAGGTCGAGCACCCGCGCGCCCGCTGGAACCCAGCCGGCAATCGTCTTCCAGTCGGTGCGGGACGGTGCTGAAACCCGCTTTTCCGCTTCGACGGCGATGCGCTCGAACCACGCGCGGACGATCGCGTGATACTGCGGGTCGTCGAGCAGAAATGCATCGTGGCCATGCGGAGCGTCGATCTCGACGCTTGCGACGTCACGTCGGCTCGCCACCAGCGCCTTGACGATCTCGCGCGAGCGCGTAATGGGAAAGCGCCAGTCGGTCGCGAACGACACCACGAGGAAGCGGCAGCTCGCGGTGGCGAGTGCCGCGGCGAGGTCGCCGCCGTGGCGCAGCGCCGGATCGAAGTAATCGAGCGCCTTGGTGATGCGAAGGTAGGTATTGGCGTCGAAGTACTCGGCGAACTTCTCGCCCTGGTAGCGCAGGTACGATTCGATCTGGAACTCGGGCGCGAACGAGAAATGAAGGCCGTCGCGGAGCTGGCGTCCGAACTTGGACTCCATCTGCGCGTCGGAAAGATACGTGATGTGGCCGATCATCCGCGCGACGCGCAGGCCCCGCCGCGGTTTCACCCCGCGCGCCTCGAAGCGGCCGTCGAAGAAATCCGGATCGGTGAGGATCGCCTGGCGCGCGACCTCGTTGAACGCGATGTTCTCCGCCGACAGATTCGGAGCGGCCGCGATCACGAGCGCGTTCGCGATGCGCTCCGGGTAGCGGATCCCCCAGTCGAGCGCCTGCATTCCGCCGAGGCTGCCGCCCATCACCGCGGCCCAGCGCGCGATGCCGAGGCGATCGGCGAGGCGCGCCTGCGCGTCGACCCAGTCCTCGACGGTCACCAGCGGAAAGTCGGGCCCCCACGGTGTCCCGGTCGCCGGGTTGATCGACAGCGGTCCCGTCGATCCGAAGCAGCTCCCCGGATTGTTGACGCCGACGACGAAGAAGCGATTGGTGTCGACGGGCTTCCCGGGCCCGATCATGTTGTCCCACCAGCCGACATTGTCGGGGTCGTCGGCGTAGAAGCCAGCGACGTGGTGCGACGCATTGAGCGCGTGACAGACGAGGACGGCGTTCGACCTTGCGGCATCGAGTTTGCCGTAGGTCTCGTAGACGAGCTCGTAGCGATCGAGCGTGCGCCCGCAGGCGAGCAGCAGCGGCTCGTCGAATGCCATGCGCTGCTCGACGACGGTCCCGACCGAGGAGCCTGCGCGGCTTGCGCCGCTGGCGGACGCAACGCCGGTGCCGCCGGTGGTTTCGGCGAAGGAGGGCACCGCGATCAGGCGTTGAGCTTCGCGAGAAGCTCGACAAGCCGCGCCGGATCGTAGGCGCGGCGAATGCGCTTGACCAGCGCGGCGTTCGCCGCGACGTCGGTCTGCAGCACGCGCTGCTTGACGTGCAAGAGATGCGACGGGTGCATCGAGAAATCGCGCAGTCCGAGCCCCAGCAGGAGGCGCGTCAGCTGAACTTCGCCCGCCATTTCGCCGCAGACGGCCAGGGGGACGCGCGCGCGCGCGGCGGCGCCGATCGCCATCGCGAGAAGCTTGATCACCGCCGGGTGCAGCGGATCATAGAGGTGCGACACCGCTTCGTCGGAGCGGTCGACGGCGAGCGTGTACTGGATCAGGTCGTTGGTGCCGACCGAGAGGAAGTCGAGCCGGCGCAGGAACGCGCCGATCCCGATCACCGCCGCGGGGATCTCGATCATCCCGCCGATCGGCACCTTCGGATCGAACGGAAGGCCCTGCTCGCGCAGGCTCTGCTTTGCGCGCGCGACCATCGCGAGCGTCTGGTCGATCTCCGCCGCCGAAGCGAGCATCGGGATCAGGATGCGCACGTTGCCGTAGTGCGTCGCGCGCAGGATCGCGCGAAGCTGCGTCTGGAAGAGCTTCGGCTCGGCGAGGCAAAAGCGCACGGCGCGCAGGCCGAGCGCAGGATTCGGCGCCACGCGCGTCAATCCTTCGAGGCCTGCCTGCTGCTTGTCGGCACCGAGGTCGAACGTGCGGATGGTGACCGGACGGCCCTGCATGCCCTTGGCGACCTTGCGGAACGCCTCGAACTGCTCGTCCTCGCCGGGGAGCTCGGGTCGGTTGAGAAACAGGAATTCGGAGCGGAACAGGCCCACGCCTTCGGCGCCGTTCGCGAGCGCGGCGTCGATGTCCTCGGGAAGCTCGATGTTCGCGTTGAGGTGCACGCGGATGCCGTCGATGGTATCGGCGGGCTTGCTCTTGAGGCGTCGCAGCTTCTGGCGCGCGAGCCCCAGCTCCTCCTGCCGCAGCCGGTATTCGGCGAGCACCGCGCGGTCGGGGTTGACGATGACGACGTGATGGCCGCCGTCGATGATCAGCATCTCGCCTTCGCGGATCAACTGGCGCGCATGGTGGGTCGCGACGATCGCCGGAACGTTGAGACTTCGCGCGACGATCGCCGTGTGCGACGTGATGCCGCCGAGATCGGTGAGAAAGCCGGCGTAGCGGTGGTGCTTGAACTGGATCACGTCGGCCGGCGACAGGTCGTGCGCGACGAGGATCGTCTGCTCTTCGGCGCGCGGCGCGGGCAGCACGCCGGGCCGGCCCATCAGCCGCTTCAGCACCCGCTCGCCGACCTGCACCACGTCGGCCTTGCGTTCGCGCAGGTAGGCGTCGTCGATCTGGTCGAACTGGCTCGTCAGCACGCCGATCTGCAGCGTCAGCGCCCACTCGGCATTGCAGCGCTTGTCGGCGATGATCTGCTTCGGCGCCTCGGCGAGCGTCGGATCGTTGAGGATCATCGAATGCACGTCGAGGAACGCGCTGAACTCGCCCGGATTCTCGCCCCCGCTGAGCGAGCCGCGCAGCCCCTCGAGCTCGCGCCGGACCTCGGTGACAGCGTCGGCGAAGCGGTCGACCTCCGCCGCCACCTGCTGGGCGCCGAGCGCGTAGTGCGCGACTTCGAGCGTCGCGTGCGAGACGAGTTGCGCGCGCCCGATCGCAATGCCTCCCGACACGCCGATGCCGTGCAGCGCGAAGCTCACCATGCGCGCAACGCCCGGGTCACTGGCCTTCGCCGAAGCAGCCGGCGATCAGCGTGCACACCGCGTCCATCGCCTCGGCCTCGTCGGGCCCATCGATTTCGAGCGTCACCTTCGAGCCCTTGCCCGCGGCCAGCATCATCACACCCATGATGCTCTTGGCGTTGACGCTGCGCCCGCTGCGCGCGATCGTGACGTCGCTCTGGAATCGCGCCGCGAGCTGGGTCAGCCGCGCCGCTGCGCGCGCGTGCAGGCCCAGCTTGTTGACGATCTCAACCTCGCGCCGTTGCATGTTGCGCGGAACCCGGAACGTGCACGACGCCGTCGCAGCCCCCGGAGACGGCCTTGCGCAACAGGACGTCCATCGTCCTGTCGCGGTAGGTGAAGCTGCGGACGAGCATCGGCAGATTGACGCCGGCGACGACCTCGACGCGTCCCGGCTGGGCGAGTTTCATCGCGAGGTTGCACGGCGACGCACCATAGAGGTCGCACAGCACGAGCACGCCGTCGCCGGTGTCGACGCCGGCGAGCGCAGCGCGCGCCTGCGGCAGCACGCCGGTCGGGTCGTCGCCGGGGGCGAACTCGAACACGGCGAACTGTGGCGGCGGCGCGCCGAGCACGTGGGTGAGCGCATCGGCAAGGCTGCGGCCGAGCGGCCCGTGCGCAATGATGAGGACGCCGATCATCGCCGCGGCCTCACGGCTTCACCCCGGCGCGAGACTGGCACGCGCCGATCAGCGCGTCGGCGAACAAGGCGCCGACGTCGAAGCCGGATTGCTCGGTGATCTCGACGAAGCAGGTGGGACTGGTGACGTTGATCTCGGTGAGGTAATCGCCGATCACGTCGATGCCGGTGACGAGCATTCCGTCCGCCCACAAGGGCCCTGCCAGCGCTTCGCCGATCTCGCGATCGCGCGGCGACAGCGGCTGCGCGACGCCGCGACCGCCCGCGGCGAGATTGCCGCGCGTCTCGCCCGGGCGCGGAATGCGGGCGAGCGACCAGGGCACCACTTTTCCTGCGATCAGCAGGATGCGCTTGTCACCATCGACGATCTCGGGGATGAAGCGCTGCGCCATCACCGAGCGGGCGCCGAGCTGCGACACCGTCTCGACGATGACGTTGCGGTTCGGGTCGTCGTGCCGCACGCGGAACACCGACGTTCCGCCCATGCCGTCGAGCGGCTTGACGACGACGTCGCGGTGCTCGTCGATGAACGCGTCTATGAGGCGCGCATCGCGCGCGACGAGCGACGGTGTGGTGAACTCGCGAAAATGCGCGATCGACAGCTTCTCGTTGTAGTCGCGCAGCGCCTGCGGCCGGTTGTACACGCGGGCGCCGGCGGCCTCGGCCGCTTCGAGCAGATATGTCGAGTAGACGTATTCCATGTCGAACGGCGGATCCTTGCGCATCAGGATCGCGTCGAAGGCAGTGAGCGGTCGATCGACGGGCTCGCCGGCCGCGTACCAGTCGTGATCGTCGGCAGCGAGGGTGAGCGGGTGCGCCGACGCGCGCGTTTCGCCATTGCGCCAGTAGAGGTCGCGCTGCTCGAGTGCGTGCACTCGATGCCCGCGCGCCGCCAGCGCACGCATCATCGCGACCGTGCTGTCCTTGTAGGCCCTGATCTGCGGCAGCGGATCTAGAACGAAAGCGAATTCCATCGCGCAAAGGATGAAGCGGTGGGCCGGTCATCCTACCGCATTCGCGCCGGCGCTCCCGCGTCCGCGCAACCGTGGCGACTACCGCGTGAGGCGAGGTCCGCAGCCGGCCTGCCCTGCGCCGGGCGTCAGGCGAGAAGACGCGTGATCGCTTCGAGGTCCGCGGCGGCGGCGGCGGCGGCCTTCGCCTGCATCGCCCGGTAGCGGCGCGCGACCTCGCGACCGGACGCGGTGAGCCGTGCCCCGCCGCCACGGCTGCCCCCGGACTCGGCGACGACCAGCGGCTCGGTGAAGCAGCGGTTCATCGTGTCGACCAGGAGCCACGCGCGGCGATACGACATGCCGAGCTTTTTCGCCGCCGCGGTGATCGACCCCGCCGCATCGATCGCTTCGAGAAGGTCGACCTTGCCGGGTCCGATCGCGATGTCGTCGCCGCGGACGACGCGCACGCGATAGCGAATCTCGGGCGGAACGACGGGCATCGTGCGGAGGGCCGACGTGCCGGCGATCATCCCGTCCCGGTCCCCGCGCCGCCCGTCTTCTGCTCGACGAGCTTCATCAGCGGCGTGATGACATCGATCGGCAGCGGGAAGATGATCGTCGAGTTCTTGTCGGCGGCGATCACCGTCAGCGTTTCGAGGTAGCGAAGCTGCAGCGCCTGCGGCTGCTTCGCGAGCACCTGCGCCGCCTCGAAGAGCTTCTGCGCCGCCTGCAGCTCGCCTTCGGCATGGATGACCTTCGCGCGCCGCTCGCGCTCGGCCTCGGCCTGGCGCGCGATCGCGCGGATCATCGTCTCGTTGATGTCGACGTGCTTGATCTCGACGTTCGACACCTTGATCCCCCACGAGAGCGTCTGCGCGTCGAGCGTCTGCTGGATATCGACGTTGAGCTTCTCGCGCTGCGAGAGCATCTCGTCGAGGTCGTGCTTGCCGAGCACCGAACGCAGCGTCGTCTGTGCGAGCTGCGACGTCGCCATCAGGAAGTTCTCGACCTCGATGATCGCCTTCTGCGGGTCGACGACGCGGAAGTAGACGACTGCGTTGACCTTCACCGACACGTTGTCGCGCGAGATCACGTCCTGGCTCGGCACGTCGAGCACGACGGTGCGAAGCTCGACACGCACCATCTGCTGCATGACCGGCACGAGGATCACGAGGCCTGGCCCCTTCACCTTCCAGAAGCGGCCGAGCTGGAACACGACGCCGCGCTGGTACTCGCGCAGCACGCGCAGCGACGACGCGAGAAACGCCACGATCAGGACCAGCACGACCACGGGGCTCAGGAATCCCATGTCAGTCTCCTTCGAGCGGCTCGACCCGGGGCCGCATGCCGTCCATCGACACGACCTTCACCTTCTGGCCCGGCGCGAGCCGAGCCTCCGAAGCCACTTCCCAGGTCTCGCCGCGCAGCGTCGCCCATGTCCCCTCGCCGCCCCCGGCGACCTCGACCACTTCTCCACGGGCGCCGACGAGCGAGCCGATGCCGCTCACGAGCGGCGCGCGGCGCGCACGCACCGCCATGCGCACGACGGTGATCACGAACGCGGCGCTCGCGAGCGCCAGCACGACGACGAGCGAGATCGGCAGCCCGAAGCCCGGAACCCCGGTGTCGAACAGCATCATCGCACCGACGACGAAGGCGACCACCCCGCCTGCACCGAGCGATCCATACGCCGGGACGAATACCTCGCCGATCATGAAGGCGATGCCGAGGGCCATCAGCGCGAGGCCGGCGTAGTTGACCGGCAAGAGATGCAGCGCATAGAGCCCGACTAGGAGCGAGAGCGCGCCGACGACTCCGGGGAACACGAGGCCGGGATGGCCGAACTCGAAGATGAGCCCGTAGATGCCGATCAGCATCAGGATCGTCGCGAGGCTGGGATCGGTGATCGCCGTCAGCACGCGAAAGCGCCAGTCGGGCTCGAACGCGACGACCGGTGCATGCGCGAGGTGGAGCGTGCGCACGCCGCCGGGCACCGTGAAGGTCCTTCCGTCGAGTGCCTTCAACAGGTCTGCTTCGCTCGCGACGACGAGGTCCACGACCTTCATCTTCAGCGCTTCGTCGGCGGAGAGGCTCGCCGCATCGAAGACCGCGCGCTCGCCCCAGTCGGCGTTCCTGCCGCGAAGCTGCGCGAGGCTGCGGATGTAGGCCGCCGCGTCCTGCATCGCCTTGCGCTCGTGCACATCGGCGGAGGGAGGCGGCGCGAGCGGGCCGCCTGGTCCGGGCGACCTGGCTGGCGCAGATGTGCTTCCGCCGCTGGGCGCCGCCGTCGGCGACGAGGTAGGCGACGGGGTCGTCGTCGGAGCCGGTGACGGAGCGCTTGCGCCGATGCCGATCGACACCGGCGACGCGGCACCGACGTTGGTGCCCGGAGCCATCGCGGCGACGTGGCACGCGTAAAGAATGAAAGTGCCGGCGCTCGCCGCGCGCGCCCCCGACGGCGCGACGTAGCCCGCAACCGGCACCGGTGACGCGAGGATCGCCTGCACGATCTCGCGCATCGAGAGATCGAGCCCACCCGGCGTATCGAGGGTCAGGACGACGAGTTGCGCGCGGTCGGCGACCGCGCGTGCGAGCCCGCGCTTCACGTATTCCGCCGTCGCCGGACCGATCACGCCGTCGACGTGAAGGACCAGTACCGGCGCCGACTTGCCTTCCGACTCGGCCTGGGTTGCGGTCGGCAACGCGGAGGCATGATCATCTGGCACGCCTGTGGCCGCGAATGCGCCCTTCGCCGGCACCATCGCCGAAGCGAACAAGGAGACGAGCAGGAGAGCGCGCACTCGAAGGCAGTTCATCTGTTCTGCGCACCGGTATCGTCAGCGCCACGAATCGCCGCGCTCGGGTTCGCGGCTCTGGTTTCGCGTCACTTCAGCGTTACGCATGACGTCAAGAAAATTGACGTCGGGAATCTTCGACAAAGCTACACCGTGACCTCGATCTCGCGGACTTCTTCGCCACGCAACTTGCCATCGATGACGCTCAGGTATTCGCGAATGGCGTCCTTGATGTTCTCCTCGGCCTCCGCCTCGGACGCCCCTTGTGACCAGCAGCCCGGCAGGCCAGGGACGGAGACCGAATAGCTCTCGTCGGAATGATGAATGGCGATGCGGTAGCGCATGATTGCCTCTCCAATCGGCATAGTGTAGCGCTGCGTCCTATGCAGCGAGACGTTGGAGGTGACCGGCGCGCCGCGCTGGCGGCGGTGCACGAGAAGGCATCAACGGCGCAACCCGTCGACGGCGATCAGCCCGAAACCGCCGATCCACCGAAGTCCGCCTCGGCTGCAGTGGCCACCGCATTGGTTCTGCCGGGGTAGCTGAGCCAGCGCATGGCAATGTTCAAGTTCGAATGCACCAGTTCGTGGCCGCACCTGCCAGGAAGACACGAGAGACTTCCTGTCGATCCAGAACTGCAAGCAGGTCTGTGTGTTCGAAGGCCGAGTTGAAGCTCTTGTCGACCCGAGCTTCTCCATCCGCCGGCTGAAGCTCTGGCACCCACTGCCACTCCGGCGTGTCCCGCTTCAGCTCCTGGTCGTGATGCTGTACCCACACCACCGGAACGCCGGCTTCGCGAGCGCGCCGCACTGCGAGAGCCACGTTTCCAACGATCCGCTCGCGTTCCCATGCTGCCGCAACGACCCCGACCTGGACATCGACGACAAGGAGAACGGAGGCAGTACCGGAGCGCGTTGCCATCGAAATCTGCGCTCTCCCGAGATCACTCCCGCGCCGGCAACGGCGCCGGTTGCAGGTTCGGTCGCGGCCCGAACGTCGGCCGCGAGGATCCCGGCGCGCCCGCGCGGGCGAGCGCCGTCTCGAGCGCGACCTCGAGCTGGCGGTCGCGCCCTTCACGCGCGTCCTGCGGGGCATTGTCGATCTCGATCTCGGGGTCGGTCCCGTAGTTCTCGACGCCGAAGCCCACGTCGCTGAACCAGAACGAGAACTCGGGCTGCGTCGTCTCGGTGCCGTCGACGAGCGGATGGCGCGGATGGATGCCGATGACTCCGCCCCAGGTGCGCGTGCCGACGAGCGTACCGATCTTCATCAGCTTGAAGCAGTGCGAGAAGATGTCGCCGTCGGATCCGGCGTGCTCGTTGGTCAGCGCGACGATCGGCCCGGCCGGCGATTCGGACGGATACGGCTCGGGACGCCCCCAGCGCGACAGGTCGTAGCCGACGCGCCGGCGCGCCACCTTCTCGAGCAGGAGCTGGGAAACGTGGCCGCCGCGGTTGTAGCGCAGGTCGACGACGAGCGCGTCGCGGTCGCACTCGCCAGCGAAGTAACGGTGGAACTCGGCGAAGCCCGCCGACATCATGTCGGGAAGGTGCAGGTAGCCGACGCGCCCGCCCGAGCGCTCGTGGACGAAGCGGCGATTCTTCTCGACCCACTCGCGATAGCGCGCCGGGACTTCGTCGGCGAGCGCGGTGACGACGACGTCGCGCGTCGACGATGGGTCTGCCGCGAGGGACAGCTCGACGCGCGCACCCGCCTGGTTGACGAGCAGCGCCTGCGGCGGCCGATCGGGACCGACCGCCTGGCCGTTGACGGCGACGATGCGCTCGCCGATCTTCGCCTGCACGCCGATCGCGTTCAACGGCGAGTCGGCCGTGGCGTCCCACGGGTCACCCTCGACGATGCGCGTGATCTCCCACGCGTTGCCGTCGGCAGTGGCGCGCAACTCCGCGGCGAGATGGCCGAGCGCAACCTGCGGCGGCCGCCGATGGTCGCCGCCGATCTCGTACGCGTGCGACGTGCCGAGCTCACCCTGCAATTCCCAGATGAGGTCGGAGAGCTCGCTTCGCGTCGCGACGCGCGGCAACAGCGGCGCGTAACGCCGATACACCGCCTCCCAGTCGATGCCCGACATGTCGGGGACCCAGAACTGATCGCGCTGCAGCCGCCACACTTCGCGCAGCATCTGCGCCCATTCGCGCGGCGGATCGATCGAAACGCGCACGCGCGCGAGGTCGATCCAGCCGCTCTTGCGCGACGGCTCTTCACCGGCTGCCGATCCGCTCCGCTCGCGTGGATCGGGCGCACGATCGGCGCGGATCGCGCGCAGCCGCTTGTCGTCGCGGACGACGAGCGTCGCGTGGTCGGCGGCCAGCGTGAAATCGTCGGCGCGCTCGAGCAGCGTCTCGGCCTTGCGCGTCTCGAAGTCGAAGACCTCGAGGCTTCCCGGCGATTCCTTGTGCCCGCCGCGGCCATGCGCGCCGGCGATCGGCAGCAGCGTCCACACGACCTTCTGCCCGGCGACTCCGGCGATGCGGCCGTAACGCCCCTCGCGCACCGGAAAGGCCGCCACGCGCCGCGCGATGCGGTCGAGGTCGACGTGCACGTCGGGTGGCGAGGCTTCGGCGCCGGCACGCTCGCCCGGCGATTCGTCGGCGGACGAAGCGCCGCCATCCCGGCTGCGGTCGCGGCGCTCGTCGTGGGCGAGGCCGCGCGGAGCGGGGTCGAACGGCGGCTTCGCGTTCGCGGCGAGCGCGACGAGGTATGGGCGCGCCGCACGCGGGAACGAGAGCTCGAACTGCACGGCGTCGTATACGGGGTCGAACGTTCGCACCGACAGGAAGTAGAGGTACTTCCCCGACGGATCGAACGCCGGCGAGTAGTCGCGGAAATCCGGCTGGGTGACGAGCGCGCTGCCGCCGTTCGCGACGTCGTAGAGCTTGATCGCGCAGTGCCGCGGGTTGATCCACGACGTGTAAGCGAGCCACTTCCCGTCGGGCGACCACGCGAGGTCCTCGCTGCGCCCGGCGTCGCTGCGGTCGACCTGGACCAGCGCATTGGCTTCGAGGTCGGCGATCAGCACCTCGTTGCGGTGGTTGGCGAGCGCGATGCGCCTGCCGCGCGGTGCCGCGACCATCGCGACGATGCGCCCGACATCCCACTGCAGCGACTCGCGTCCCCCGTCGCGGAACGCGACGAGGCGCTCCTCGCCGGTCTCGTCGCTCACCGCAACGAGCGTGCTGCCGTCGGCGAGCCACTGCCCGTAGCGGTAGCGCACGCCGTCGGCGGCGCCGTACTGGCGCACCGCGCCTTCCCACAGCGCGAACGTGTAGAGCTTGCCGCGTGCGGCCACCGCAAGGCTGTGCCCGGCAGGATGCAGGTGAAAGCTTTCGAGATTGTCGGCTGCGGCGACGAATCGGCGCGCGGCCTGCGTGCGGTGCGACGGCACCTCGATCGGGATCTCGCTCGAGCGCCCGGTCGCCGGATCGTGGATCCACAGCGCGGCCGCGCACTGGTAGACGATGCGCCTGCCGTCGGTCTGCGCATTGCGCGCGTAATACGTGTCGTGATCGGTGTGGCGCCTGACGTCGCTGCCGTCCGGACGGCACGAATAGAGGTTGCCGATGCCCTCAAAGTCGGAGAGAAAGTAGATGCGCTCACCGAGCCACATCGGGCAGGTGAGATTGCCTCGCAGCGACGCGAGACGCGTGAAGGTCCCGCTCCCGTCGGCATCGCACCACAGGTGACCCGCAGTGCCGCCGCGATAGCGCTTCCACCGCGCCGGATCGGCGGTGTTGCGTCCGATCACCATCGCGCGACCCGGCCCGAACGCGAGGTGGTTGACCTGCCCGAGCGGCAGCATCTCGGGCATGCCGCCCGCGACGTCGAGAGTGAACGCGCGGTAGTTGCGGAAGAACGGCTGACCCCATGTGGTGACGAAGAGAATGCGTCCGTCCGGCGTGAATCCGCGCGTCATCACGTCGGGTCCGAGCCACGTCATCCGCTTCGCGGGCCCGCCTTCGGCCCGCATCAGGTACACCTCGGGATGCTGCTCGTCGCGGCTCACGTAGGCGAGCAAGCGTCCGTCTCGCGACAGCACCGGCGTCGACGGCTCGCCGAGCCCGGCGGTGAGCCGGCGTGCGACGCCGCCTCCCGCCCCCACGCACCATAGATCGTCGTCGCAGACGAACGCGAGTGTTTCCCCCGCGATCGTCGGTTGTCGCAAATAGCCGGTGGCGCTCATGCGCGCTCTCCACGGATCCGAATCCGACATTTTGACGCACCCGACGCGCGCCTGCCGTGGACGCGAATATTCACCTGCCGAACGGTGGAGTCAGGGAGCGCTTAGGGAGGGGTCAGCGCGCGCCGGTATCGAGGTCGACGTAGAGCCAGGGGGCGAGCAGGACCGGATGGGCCTTGTAGCCGACGACGCGTTGTTGCACCAGCATGTTGCGATAGCTCGCGACGCCGAGGCGCCACGGCGAATCGATCTCGAACTGCTTCGTCATCTGATCGAAGAGGCGCATGCGATCGGGCGAATCGGGGAGCTGGCGCGAGCGCAGGTACAGCGCGTCGTAGGTCGGCGAGTGGTAGCACGCGACGTTGCTCTGATGGATGTTGCCGCCGTAGAGGAGCTGCATGAAGTTGTCGCCGTCCGGGTAGTCGGCGATCCAGCCGTAGCTCCACATCTGGTAGCGGCACGCGAGCGCCGCCTTGATCTGGTCGCTGAAACGTCCCTTGTCGACAGCGAAGCGGATGCCGATCGAGTCCATCGCCTTCTTCCACAGCGCCTCGAACTCGCGCGCGGTGGTGTCGGTCTGGCTCGACAGCGTGATCGTCAGCGGCTTGCCGTCGGGAAGGTGGCGGAAGCCGTCGGCGCCGCGCGTGTAACCGAAGCGATCGAGGAGCTCGTTCGCGGCGCCGGGGTCGTAGCGGATGGTACGACGGAACTCGGCATCGAACCCCGCGACGCCGGGCGGGATCGGCGTCTGCAGCGGCACCGCCTGGCCCTGCCGGATCACGCGGATCTCGGCCTCGGTATCGTAGGCCATGACGATCGCGCGCCGCAGCGCGAGCTTCGCGTTGGAGAAGCCGCCGACCACGGGGTCCTGCATGTTGAATGCGGTGTAGCTGATCGCCGGCAGCAGGATGCGCGACAGGTAGACGCCCTTGTCGGCAAGGCTCTTTGCGAGCCGGCCTTCGGGCAGCGCGACGGGGACGAAGTCGCTCGGCAGATCGATCACGTCGAGCTCGCCGCGCTCGAAGGCGAGCCAGCGCGACTGCGCCTCCTCCATCACGCGGATGTCGACGACGCCGATCTGCGGAAGCCTCCGTCCGCGCATGCGCGCCGCGAGCGTCCTGTCGTCCGGGTCGTCGTCCGGCGTGAAGTCCCAGGTGACGCCGCGAAAGCGCGTGTTCGCTTCGAGAACGATCCGCGACGCGGGCACCCATTGCTTCAGCACGTAGGGGCCGGTGCCGACCGGATGTGCCGCGATGTCCGAGCCGTAGCGCGCGACGACCTCGCGCGCAACCGCGGAAAGATTGAAGAGCGCCATAACCTGCGGGAACGTGTAGTCGCTGCGGGTCAGCGTGATGTCGAGCGTGTAGCGATCGCGAAGACGGAGGCCCGGGACCTTCGCGTCGTAGTCGAAGCGGCCGCTCTGCTTCGCTTTCGCGGCGAGCGCGTCGAGCCCGACGATCTTCCCTTCGACGTAGAACGCGTTCGGCGACCGGTTCGCGGGATCCACGAGGCGCTCGATCGCATAGACGTAATCGGCGGCGGTCAGCTCCCGCGGATGGCCGCCGAACGCGGGGTCGGGGGCGAAGTAGATCCCCTTGCGCACCCTGAACGTGTAGCGCCGACCCTGGTCCTCCGGTTTCGGCACCTCCTCGGCGGTGAGCGGCACGAGCTTCACCGGGCGCGCGAGGTAATCGAAGGTAAGGAGCGGCTCCATGATCGCCGAGACGACCTCGCCCGAGTACACCTCGCTCGCGCGCGCCGGGTCGAAGCCGGTCTCGGCGCGCGACAGCGCAAGGTGGAGGACCTTGGCGTGGTCGGGGGCCTTCGCCGCGTCGGCAGCCGCCGGTGCTGCGCCGGCGCGCGGCGCCGCACCGACGCGTGGCACCGCAGCAAGCGACGCGGCCACCGCAACAGCGAGGGTTAGCAGCGCGGCGCGCGCAAAGCGCAGCGCGACTGCGATCGATCGGGGCTCCATTGGCCGATGATGCCACGGACGAAGCGTCGCGGGCGGATCGAGCGCAGCAGATGCATCGAGTGCAGCGGGCGTATCCTTCGCGTTCCGCGACATCGCTCGCCAGGACCCGCGTGAAAGCCACGCTGCGCGAATCGCTGCTCGGCAAGCCGCTCGACCCGTTCAGCGGCGACACCCGCAAGCACGTCGCGCTCGTTGCGTTCCTCGCGTGGATCGGCCTCGGCGCCGACGGATTGTCATCGGCGTGCTACGGCCCGGAGGAAGCGTTCCTCGCGCTCGGCACGCACACGCCGCTCAGCCTCTACCTCGCGGCGATGACGGCGATCACCGTCTTCGTCATCGCCGTCGCCTACAACCAGGTGATCGAGCTGTTCCCGTCCGGGGGCGGCGGGTACAAGGTCGCGACGCGCCTGCTCGGCGCACACGCGGGTCTCGTCTCGGGCTGCGCGCTCGTCGTCGACTACGTGCTGACGATCGCCATCTCGGTGGCGAGCGGCGTCGACGCGCTGTTCTCGCTCCTGCCGCCGTCGCTCGGCGTCGCCAAGCTGGGGCTCGAGGTGCTGCTCACGCTGATGCTCCTCTATCTCAACCTGCGCGGAATGAAGGAATCGATCCGCGTGCTGCTGCCGATCTTCATGGGCTTCGTCGTCACCCATGTGCTGCTGATCGGCTACGGCGTCCTCGTCCACGGCAGCCGCCTGCCGGTCGTCGTCGGCGAGACGTTCGCCGAGACGCGCGAGCTCGGCAACAACCTCGGCTGGGTCGCGCTCGCGGCGTTCCTGCTGCGCGCCTATTCGCTGGGCGGCGGCACCTACACCGGCATCGAGGCGGTGTCGAACAACGTGCAGTCGCTCATCGAGCCGCGCGTGCGCACCGGCAAGTGGACGATGTTCTACATGGCGCTGTCGCTCGCGTTCACCGCGGGCGGGATCATCGTGCTCTACCTGCTTTGGAACGCGCAGCACGTCGAAGGCCGTACGCTGAACGCGGTGACGTTCGAGGCGATCATCGCCCACATCGGCTTCGGCGGCGCGGCGATGAACCAGGTGGCGCTCGTCGTCGTGCTCGCCTTCGAGGCGGGCCTGCTGCTGGTCGCGGCGAACACCGGCTTTCTCGGCGGCCCTGCGGTGCTCGCCAACATGGCGGTCGACTCGTGGATGCCGCACCAGTTCAGGAACCTGTCGAGCCGCCTCGTCACGCAGAACGGCACGATCCTGATGGCGATCGCCGCACTCATCGTGCTTCTCATCACCGAAGGCAGGGTCGCCGTGCTGGTCGTGCTCTACAGCATCAACGTGTTCCTCACCTTCACGCTGTCGCTCGGCGGGCTCGTTCGCTACTGGTGGAGCCACCGTGACGAGCGCAACGGGATGACGCGCCTCGCGCTGTCGCTCGTCGGCTTCGCCGTCTGCGGCGGCATCCTCGTCGTGACCACGGTGGAGAAGTTCACCGAGGGCGGCTGGATCACGCTGATCATCACCGGGCTCGTGATCGCGGCGGGTCTCGGCATCCGCCGGCACTACGCGATGGTGACGGCGAGCGTCGAGCGCGCCGAGGCGAGCTACCCGCCGCCGGCGGGGCACGTCGAAGCGCGCGCGAAGCTCGCCCCCGACCGGCCGACCGCGGCGTTCATCATCGGGCGCAACCGCTGCGGGCTCATTCACGCGTCGCGCGCGGTGCTGGCGATGTGGCCGGGCTTCTACAAGAACTTCCTCGTCATCAGCGCGCAGCCCGTCGACGTGCGCAGCTACGGCGGCGACCAGGCGCTTGAAGCGCTGAAGGCGGATCGGCTGCGCGACATGGAGTTCTACATGGACGTCGCGCGAAGGAACGGCATGGCGTCGAAGTATTACCTCGGCTTCGGCGTCGACGGTGTCGACGAGTTGGTCAAGCTGTGCCGCGAGGCGCGTGCCGAGTTCCCGAACATCGTGTTCTTCGCCTCCAAGCTCGTGTTCGACCACGAGACCTGGCTCACCCGGCTCCTGCACAACCAGATCGTCAACGCGATGCAGCGCCGGCTTCAGGCCGAGGGCATGCAGATGGTGATCCTGCCGATGCAGGTGCCCGGGTAGAACTTTTTGCGCCGTCCGACCGTCGATTCGGGGGGCGCGAGGCTGCTCGCTCCCATCACGGGGCCCTGACGGTCGGGTCCCGTGTACGTTTTACAAACCCTGGCCGTCGCTCCGCGAGAGGCCACGGTATGCTCGAAGTGTCCCACCTGACCCGCCGCTACGGCGAGGTCGTCGCCGTCGACGACGTCTCGTTTCGCGTCGACCGCAACGAGGTCGTCGGCCTGCTCGGCCACAACGGCGCCGGCAAGACCACGATCATGAAGATGCTGACCGGGTACCTCGAACCCGGCGGCGGCACGATCCGCGTCGACGATCTCGAGATCGGACGCGACACGCTCGCGATCCAGGCGCGGATCGGCTACCTGCCCGAGAACTGCCCCGTCTGGCCCGAGATGGCGGTGGCCGACTACCTCGACTACCAGGCGGCGCTGCACGGCGTTCCGCCCGAGCGGCGGGCGCGAGCGGTCGCGACGTCGATCCGCCGCACCGCGCTCGCCGACAAGGCCGCCGCGCCGATCCACACACTGTCGCGCGGCTACCGGCAACGCGTCGGCGTCGCGCAGGCGCTGCTCCACGATCCCGACATCGTGATCCTCGACGAGCCGACCAACGGGCTCGACCCGACGCAGATCCGCCACATGCGCGAGTTGATCCGCGATCTCGCGAAGAGCGCGACGGTCATCGTCTCGACGCACATCCTGCAGGAGGTTCAGGCGGTCTGCGATCGCGTGCTGATCCTGCGCGCGGGCAGGCTCGTCGTCGACTCGCGCATCGACGCGCTGCCGGGGTCGGCGGGCCTCGTCGTCGCGATCGAAGGCGACGCGGCGGCCACGCTGCGCCGCCTCCCGGCCGTCTCGCATTGCGACGAGCAGGGCCACGCCGGCAGCATCCACGAGTACCGCCTCGATGCGCCGGCTGCGGCGGCCCCGTCGATCGCCGAGGCGATCATGCGCGCGGGACTCAAGCTCCACGCGCTGCGCGCGCGGCGGCACGACCTCGAAACGGTGTTCGCCGAGGTGAACGACGAGGTGGTGCATGGCTGAGATCCTGCGCATCGCCCGCAAGGAGTTCCGCGGCTTCTTCGCGTCGCCCGCGGCGTGGCTGTTCATCGGCGCGTTCCTCGCCGTCACGCTGTTCGTCGTGTTCTGGGTCGAGACCTTCTTCGCCCGCAACATCGCCGACATCCGACCGCTGTTCCGCTGGATGCCGGTCCTGCTGATCTTCCTCGTCGCAGCACTGACCATGCGCAGCTGGTCGGAGGAGCGGCGCGCCGGGACGCTGGAATCGCTGATGACGGCACCGGTGCCGGCGTTCTCCCTGGTGCTCGGCAAGTTCCTCGCGGCACTGGCGCTCGTCGCGCTGGCACTCGTCCTCACGCTGCCGTTGCCGGTCACCGTCGCGTTCATTGGCCCGCTCGACTGGGGGCCGGTCTTCGGCGGCTACGTCGCGACGCTGTTCCTCGCCGCTGCCTACGTATCGATCGGCGTCGCGATGAGCGCGCGCACCGACAACCCGATCGTCGCACTGATCCTCACCGTCGTCGTGTGCGGCATCTTCTATCTCATCGGGTCCGACACCCTGACCGGGCTCTTCGGCTACCGGATCGGGCACCTCCTTGCACTGATCGGCACCGGCACGCGCTTCGAATCGATCGAGCGCGGCGTGCTCGACCTGCGCGACCTCTACTACTACGCGTCGATCGTCGCGGTGTTCCTGATCCTCAACCTGTACACGGTGCTCCGGCTGCGCTGGGCAGGCGAAGCGAAGCGGCCGCGGAATGCGCGCGTGGCCTGGGTGCTCGGACTCGCCGCCGCGAACTTCGTCGCCGCCAACCTGTGGCTCGCCCCGGTGACCTGGGCGCGCGCCGACATCACGCGCGGGCACCTCTACACGCTGTCCGACGTGAGCAGGCGCGAGCTCGCGTCGCTGCGCGAGCCGCTCGTCATCATCGGCTACTTCTCGGCGCACACGCACCCGCTGCTGGCGCCGCTGGTGCCCGAGGTGAAGAACCTGCTCGAGGAATACGCCGTCGCGTCGCATGGACGCGCGCGTGTCGAGTTCATCGATCCGACGACCGACCGCAACGCCGCCGACGAGGCGGCCGCGAAATACGGCGTGAAGCCGGTGCCGTTCCGCACCGCCAACCGCTACCAGTCGGCGGTGGTGAACTCGTATTTCGACATCGTCGTCGCGTATGGCGACCAGTTCGAGCACCTCGGCTTCCAGGACCTCGTCGAAGTGAAAGCGCGCGGCGAGCGCGACCTCGACGTTGGCCTCCGCAATCCTGAGTACGAGATCACGCGCTCGATCCACAAGGTTGTCGATCAGTACCGCGCTGGTGGTGATCCGTTCGCGCATCTCGACGAGCCGGTGATCTTCCACGGCTACGTGTCGCCCGACGAGAAGCTGCCGGCATCGCTCGCGAAACTGCACGGCGAGCTCGTCGCGCTCCTCGACGGCGATGCGAAGAAATCGGGGGGCAAGCTCGAAGTCGAGTTCCAGGATCCGGACGCGAACGGCGGCAAGCTCGCGCAGGACCTGAAGCACCGTTACGGCTTTGGCGCGCAGATCGCGAGCCTCGCCGATCCGCGGCCGTTCTGGTTCTACATGGTGCTGACGCGCGGGAACGAGGCCGTGCAGGTGCCGCTGCCCGACACGCTCGACAAGACCGCGCTCGAGCGCTCGCTCGACGCCGCGATCCGGCGCTTCGCACCCGGCTATCTCAAGACCGTCGCGCTCGTCGCTCCGCCGGCGTACGGGCCGTCGGCCGGAATGGGCTACACGCGCCTTTCCTCGGCGCTGTCGCAGAACGCCCGCGTCGTGCCGACCGATCTCTCGAAAGGCCTCGTCCCCGCCGACGCCGACCTTCTGCTGGTCATGGCTCCGGAGAAGCTCTCCGACAAGGCGCGCTTCGCGATCGACCAGTTCCTGATGCGCGGCGGCAGCGTCGTACTCGCAACCTCGCCGTTCGGAGTCGACATCGGCCAGTCGCTGACCGCGCACAAGGTCGACTCGGGCCTCGACGACTGGCTGAAGCACCTTGGCGTCACGATCGGCGACTCGATGGTGCTCGACACGCGCGACGCGGCGCTTCCGGTGCCGGTCGAGACCAATCTCGGGGGCATCCCGGTACGCGAGATCCGCATGCTCCCCTACCCGCAGTTCCCCGATCTTCGCGGCGCGAGCCTCGATCCGGCGAGTCCGATCACCGCGAACCTCGGCCAGCTCACGATGAACTGGGCGTCGCCGATCACCGTCGACAAGGCGAAGGATCCGAAGCGCAAGGTCGCGGATCTCCTGTCGAGCTCGCCGGCGAGCTGGACGTCGACGAGCCTCGACGTGATTCCCGATTACCGGACGCATCCCGACACCGGCTTCGTCGTGAGCGGCCCGCGCGGGCCGCACCTTCTGGCGGTCGCGCTCGAAGGCGGCTTCGATTCGTACTACGCAGGCAAGCCGTCACCGCTCGCCACGGCCGGCACTCCCGACGCCGCGGCGAACGCAACCGAAGCGAAGAATGGCGGCGGCGCGAAGACGGCCGCCGACAAGCCGGCGCTTCCCGCCGGCGTCATCGACAAGTCGCCGGCGTCGGCGAAGCTCGTCGTCATCGCGAGCAACGAGTTCGCCTCCGACGGCACCATCGATCTCGCATCGGCCGGGCTCGGCACGCTGTACTCGAAGCCGCTCGACTTCGTGCAGAACGTCGTCGACTGGTCGCTCGAGGACCCGAGCCTCCTCGCGCTGCGCGGGCGGGCGCAGTTCGCGCGCACGCTCGATCCGCTGTCGGAGCACGGTGAGCGCATCTGGGAATACGCGAACTACGTGCTGGCGGCGATCGGGCTCCTCGTCGTCTGGCTGTGGCGGCGCAGCGTCGCAAAGGCCGACGCACGGCGCTACCGGCACATTCTCGAGGAGGCCACGGCATGAACAGGACGCTCGTCGCGCTCGCGGGATTGCTCGCGCTGCAACTGATCTTCGCGGCCGGCCTCGGTTTCGCGAGAAACGGCCTCTCGGGGCCGCCGAAGGAAGTTCCGCTCGTCGCGCTCACCGACCACAAGGTCGACCGCATCACGATCGAGGGTCCCGACAAGGCGAAGGTCGTGCTCGCGCAGGCGAAGGGGTCGTGGCAGCTCCCTGATCTCGACGGTTTTCCCGCCGATCAGAACCGCGTCAAGACGCTCGTCGACGCGCTCGGCAAGCTCCGCGAAGGTTTGCCGGTCGCGACCACGCGTGATGCGCAAACACGCTTCAAGGTGAGCGACGCGGAGTTCGAGCGGCGCGTGACGCTCGCCGCAGCCGGCAAGTCGATCGGCACCGTCTACTTCGGCACCGCGCCGTCGATGCGCGAGATCCATGCGCGCCGCCAAGGGCAGAGCGACGTCTATTCGGTGCAATTCGCGAGCTGGCAGATACCGGCGAAGGCATCCGACTGGGAAGACAAGACGCTGCTGCAGATCCCCGTGCACGACATCGACGCGATCGACGTCGCGGGCCTGCACATCGTTCACGCGAAGGACACGAGCGCGACGACCCCCGCGTGGCAGGCGACCGGCCTCGCCGCGGGCGAGAGCCTCGACCAGACGGCAGCGGCGTCGCTCGCCGGCTCGCTCGCCGACCTTGAGTTCGACCACGTGATAACCGGCACACCGCCTGCCGACGACGGGCTCGCATCACCCGCGGTCGAGATCACGGTGACGAAGCGCGGCGGAGCGAGCGTCTACCGGATCGGCAAGTCGAAGGACGGCAAGACCTATACGCTGAAATCGTCGACACGCAGCGAATTCTTCGACCTGCCGTCGTACGCTGCCGAGCCGCTGATCGCCGCGGCGTCGCGCGACAAGCTCCTCGGCATCAAGCCACCGGCGATGGCAGCGAAGATCAAGCCGCCCGCGGTCGCAGCGAAGCGCTGATCCTCGCCGGCGCGGGGCCTCGCGGCAGCGAAGCAGCGCCGCACGGCCTGGGCCGGAGGCTGGCGAGGCCAGACGCTCGGACGGACTCGCACCGCCGCGCGGGTTGCGGCAAGATAGACGTCCCGGGGAAACCCGCCATTCGAGGAGCGCATGCCCATCATCTGGACGATCGTCATCGGTTTCGTGGTGGGCATCATCGCGAGGTTCCTCACACCCGGCGGGTCGGGCGGATTCTTCCTCAGCGCCGCGCTCGGCATCGCCGGCGCGATCGGCGCCACCTACGTCGGACAGGCGTTCGGCATCTACCAGGAAGGACAGTCGGCGGGCTTCCTCGGAGCGCTGATCGGCGCCGTGGTGCTGCTCGTCCTCTACTACGTGGTCGTGCGGAAGAAGACGTACTGACGTCAGGCGCGCGCGCCTTCGACCGGAAAGCCCTCGGCACGCCAGCGCAGCATGCCGCCGGCGAGATTGGCGACTTCGGCAAAGCCCTGCTTCTGCAGCATCACCGACGCCTGCGCCGAGCGCGCGCCGGCGCGGCAGACCGTCACGACGGGCCGGTCGCGCGCAAGCTCTGCGGAGCGCGCGGTGATGTCGCCGAGCGCCATCCACTTCGCGCCGCGGATGCGCCCGAACGGGCCGTCGAACTCGTCGCGCTCGCGCACGTCGACGATCTGCACTGCGCCGGCACACTCTTCGAGAGCCTGCGGCTGGATCTCGTAGATGCCGGCAAAGGTGAAGGTCAGCGGCGCCCACGCGGGCTCGGGGCCCGATGCACGCTCGTCGGACGGCCGGCCGCACGCGAGGTTCGCCGGAACCGCAATGTCGATCAGCTTCGGGTGCGGCAGGCCGAGGTTCTTCATGTAACCGACGAAATCGCTCTCGGCCGCCTCGCCCCCGAGGCGCGGATTGAACGTCCGCTCCTCGGCGACGCTCGTCACCGTGAGCCCGCGGTAGTCGTGCGCGGGATAGAGGAGACACGCCGAGGGAAGCGTCAGGATCTGGCTGCGCACCGAGCGGTACAGCGCGCGCGGATCGCCCTGCTGGAAATCGGTTCGACCGCTGCCGCGGATCAAGAGGCAATCGCCGGTGAACGCGGCGCTCTCGTCGTCGAGAACGAGCGTGATGCACCCACTCGTATGGCCCGGCGTCGCGCGCACTTCGAGCGATCGTCCGCCGAACGCGATGCGATCGCCGTGCGCAACGTAGCGGTCGGCACCGCGCGCGCCGCTCGCCGCCGAGATTGCGATCGCGCTGCCGAGCCGCTTCTTCAGGAGCCAGGCGCCGGTGACGTGATCGGCGTGGACGTGCGTGTCGACGGTCGCGACGAGCTCGAGGCTGAGCTCGCGGATCAGCGCCTCGTCGCGCCGCGCCTGCTCGAATACCGGGTCGACGAGGACGGCCTCGCGGCTCTTCGCGTCGGCGAGCAGGTACGAGTAGGTCGACGACTGCGGATCGAAGAGCTGGCGGAAGATCATCGTTGCCTCGCTCGTGTTGCGCGATCGGGCTGCCTCGCGCGCTTGCGGCTCAGAACCAGTAATCGGCGACGCAGCGGCCGTCGCGCGGAAGGTCCGTGAACGTATCGAGCCCGTCGAAGTGGTCTATCGGGATGCGCGCGACGGCTTCGGGCTCGGCGAGGCGCAGATTGACCGCGATGCGCCGTCGTCCCTTGTTGTCGAGCCTGCGCCCGCGCCAGAACGCGACGCAGCCGCACGCCGGACAGAAGTGGAATTCGATCGCCTCGCCGCGGATGTAGGCACGCGTCTCGCCCGAGACGGCGATGCCCTCGCCCTCGTAGTCGTAAGCCCACAGCACGCCGTAGCGCCGGCACACCGTGCAATTGCACGCGGTCGCACCATCGGGCTCGCCCGCGAACGTCCAGCGCACGGCGCCGCAGTGGCAGGATCCCTCGATCATCCGGTTCTCCTCGTGTCACGGCGAGCCCGCGTCCAGGAACTCGCGAACGATCGGGTCGACGAGATCGGGTCGCGTCAGCGCCGCCATATGCCCGCCCTCGGAGATTGTCCGAAAAGTCCAGTGCGGGCAAGCGTTCGCGAAGAGCGCGACGATCTCGCGGATTGGAAGGCGCGTCGACGCGTCGCTCACCACCAGCGTTCGTGTCTCGAGCTTCGCCCAGTCCCCGAGCGGCGTTTCCTCGTGCATCACGGCATCCCACTCATGGAAGTTCGGCGGCAGCGATTCGGCGAAGGCGGCGCGGCGCTTCTCCGGCATCGCGTTCCACGCGCCGTCGCCGAGCCAGTAGTCGGCGAAGCGCTCGGCGACGCGTGGCCAATCGCCGAGCGCGCCGTAACACTTGACGTGGTCGCGCAGGCTGCAGCACTCGAGCCACGCTTCGGTGCGGCCGTGCTGCCGCAGAAGGTAGAACGGATTGGCCTCGAGGAGAACGAGGGTGCCGACGCGCGGGCCGAGAAGCTGCGCCGCCTTCAGCGCAACCGCGCCGCCGAACGAGTGGCCGACGACGTGGATCGGAGTGTCGAGCCCTTCGCAGAGCGCGAGGACGAGCTGTGCCTGCGCGTACAGCGTCTGCGGTGCGGTAACCGGCCACGGCGTCGTTTCGCCATAGCCGAACAGGTTGATCGCGAGCACGCGGTAGCGATCCTTCAAGGTCTCGGTCAACGTGCGCCACTGGCGGTTCGCGCTGACCGAGCTGTGGATCAGAACGACCGGCGGACCCTCGCCGTCGTCGGTGTGGTCGATCGTGAGGCGGCCTTTGGAGAGGATCGGCATGTCTGACTGTAGCCCGCGACACACGCGCCTTCAAGCCTTCAGGCGGCTTGAGTCGCGCGACTCGTAGACCTCGGCGCACGCGCGCATCGTGGTGTCGTGGCTACCCGTCGATCGAAGACACCTCTTCGGACTTCCTGGTTGACGAGACTGAGCTGCCCGCAGTCATCCAGGCGAGCGCCGGCGTCACGCCTTTCTGGCGATCGAAATCGGCGGCGGGGTCCTCAGCGTCTGGTACACGACGCAGTAGCGCTCGGTGAGGCGCAGCAGGGTCGCGAGCTGCTCTTCGGTGGCGTCGGTGTCCAGAGTGAACTGCAGCCGGATATTCTGAAACCCGACGGGCACATCCTTCGCGAGACCGAGCGTCCCTCGAAAATCGAGGTAGCCTTCGGCGTTCACGATCGCTTCGCGCAGCACGATGCCGAGTGACGTCGCAACAGCATTGAGCGTCACGCCCGCGCACGCGACCAGAGCTTCCAGGAGCATATCCCCCGAGCAGGCCTGCTGCCCGGTGCCACCGGTACCCGGGTGGAGACCCGCGACAACGAGCGCCTTTCCCGTTTCGATCCTGCAACTGACGCCTTCGCCGGCGCGACCCTGCGCGCGAAGGGTGATCAACGCAGCCTCGGGGACCTCCCGGTAGCGCTCCTTCAGCGGCGCCTGAACGGCCCGCAACTCGTCGGTGTTCATTACGAGCCTCCGTGCGAGAACCGCAGCTCAGCGAACGACGCGTGGCATCGCCGCGACTGGTCGACCGCGACGCTCGCTACCGTGCCCGCCGGCACGCCGGACGGTCGCTGCAGCGCCCGACCCAATCGACCACGCGCGGATGGCTGTCGAGCTTGACGCCGAGCAGACTGCCTAGCTGCAACCAGCTCGCGACCGCGACGTCGACGAGCGAGAAACCGCCGAGCAGATATTCGCGGCCATCGAGGCGCGCCTGCAACGCGTCGAGGCAGCGCACGAATTGCGAGTGGCTGTACTCGGCGGCTGCCTTGCTGCGATCCTCGGGCTTGTAGGAGACGGGGGAGTCGAGCCCGTGGTACGCGTACTGCATCAGGTAGTTGTCGAAGTCGGCCGACGCCCACACGGTCCACGAGAGCGCGTCGGCGCGAGCCTGGCCACCGGCAGCGGGCCACAAGTGCCGGTCGACGCCGTACTTCTCGCCGAGGTGGAGAAGGATGGCGCCCGATTCAAACAGCGTGATCTCGCCGTCGACCAGTGCCGGCACCTTCCCCTGCGGGTTGATGGCGAGGTATTGCGCAGTCCGGTGTTCCGCCTTCTTGCCGTCGATCCGGATGTACTCGTAGGCGAGCCCGAGCTCTTCGAGCGCCCACGAGACGCGCGTCCCGGAGCTTTGCGGCCACGAATAGAGCTCGATCGACATGGCTGCCTCCTCGGGCGTCGAGATAGAGCGCCGGTGATCCGATAGATCGCCTAAGCTACATAATCAAGAATACGACGATTCCACTGGGCGATCCATCCGGGCCCGCGCAGCCGAGGCCCAGTCGAGGCTCAGCCAGGGCTCGACCGGCACCGGCCCGACCGATCGTGTTGCCGAGGTCGGTGTCTTGCCATTCGCGGCATTTGAGCGCAAGCTCCGCGCGCGATAATCAAGTGCAGTGCCGTTGCGGTATCGGGGTGCGTGTTCTGCGCACCCCTTCACTAACACCACCACCGTCTTGACCTTCGTCCTCGCGGGGCGCGGCGCGCCCTTGCTTTGTTCAAATCCGGAGACTCGAGACATGGCAACAGGTACTGTGAAGTGGTTCAACGAGGCCAAGGGCTTCGGTTTCATCACGCCCGAGGAGGGTGGTTCCGATCTCTTCGCGCACTTCTCGGCGATCCAGGAAACAGGATTCAAGACGCTGAAGGAAGGCCAGCGTGTCGTTTTCGACGTCACCAAGGGTCTCAAGGGGTTGCAGGCGACGAATATCCGATCGGCAAACTGACAGACTGCGTCCGGGCTTCGCGTTCAAACAACTCCAACCGACTACAAGGCGCGCATGGCGAAAGAAGAGGTACTTGAACTGGATGGTGTCGTGGCCGAGGTTCTGCCCGACGCGCGTTTCCGGGTCACGCTCGATAACGGGCACGCGCTGATCGCGTACAGCGCCGGCAAGATGCGCAAGCATCACATTCGCATCATTCAGGGAGACAAGGTCTCGCTCGAAGTCTCGCCTTACGACCTCACCAAGGGCAGGATTACATTCCGCCACATGGAAAGCCGATCGCCCGCGGCCACCCCGCGACGGCCGGCCGTGCGGCGCCGCTGAGAACGCGCGCGATCGGCGAAGCGACTCCGCAACGCCGGCGCGACGACGGCCTGCGTCAGGCGGCGGGGGGTGGCGTCGCCTTCCGGCCCGGGGCACGGGGCGGAAAGTAGCCGGACGCGCGGTACATGACGAAGTCGGCCGATTTGCCCTTTACGAATCGCATCAGCTTGCAGGCGACGACCTCGCCCGACTCCAGCAGCGGTGCGAAACGCGAGCGGACTTCGCTCACCGAGACGCCAACCTCCTCGGCGATCTCCGCGTCGACACGCTGACCGTGCCTGCGCAAGCAGGAAAGCAGATCCGCGGCGACGCGATCGTTGCCGGACAAGGCGTCCACTTCACGCGAATCGGGGAGGCCGATCGTCACACGGCCTTGAGGTTGGTGGCCGCGTTCTTGCCCTTGCTGTCGAGCTCGATGTCGAACGAGACCTTCTGATTTTCGTTCAGCGTGCCGAGACCCGCTCGCTCGACGGCGGAGACGTGAACGAACACATCCTTGCTGCCGTCGTCGGGGTGGATGAATCCGAAGCCCTTCGCTTGATTGAAGAATTTCACTGTTCCATTGGCCATTGCATTGCTCCAGACGTAAGGTGGCCTCGCACCCTGGCGCGCGAGGCATCAAATGATCGAAAGGAAAAATACTGCCGGGCCGGAGGTAGGAGGAAGGGCCCGAATCGAAGACCGACACCTACATCATACACGAAATGCTCGACCGCCTGACGGGCCCTGAAGGATCTTCGCCATTCGTTCCGCAGCGACTCCCAGTTTGCCGGAACGCGTCCGGCCGGACCGGGCTCCGGCTGGTCCTTCGGATGCGACTCCGGCGACGCAAGCGCGAACCTCGGTATGGAACCCGGGAGCCGTCGAAAAAACGGCGGCAGGTCAGCAGCGCGCGACACACCCTCGCGTGAAGTCGCCCCGCCGGCGAAGCATCGTCTACGCGTGCATCTGGGCGCAGGCGCGCATCGTGTCGTGGTGGATGGCGAGTACGCGCGCGCGGCTGCCGAGACGGCGACACCCACCGCTGCCGCGCGGCCCGCGAGCATGGCGCGGGTGCTGGAGGCGAGGATGCGCCGGTGACTGCCGATGCCTTCTCAGCGCGCCCGCGCACAGGCGGGACGGCGCGAGCAGCGCTCGAGCCATGCCGCGACGCGGGGATGGGCGTCGAGCTTCACGCCCATCGCGGTGCCGAACTGGAGCCAGCTCGCGCAGGCGACGTCGACGAGCGAGAAACCGCCGAGCAGATATTCGCGGCCATCGAGGCGCGCCTGCAACGCGTCGAGGCAGCGCACGAATTGCGAGCGGCTGTACTCGGCGGCTGCCTTGCTGCGATCCTCGGGCTTGAACGAGACCGGCGTGTCGAGACCGTGGTAGAGCCATCCCAGCAGGTAGCTGCCGAGCTCGGTCATCGCCCACACG
>DASVWR010000059.1:0-6525 GCA_036393115.1 Casimicrobiaceae bacterium | reverse complement strand
CGTTTCCTCTAGGAGTCCTTGTTCGCCGTCGTGACGGAACGCTGCGTCTCGCCCTTCTTCGGGCGCTGCCAGTCGTCGATCACCACCTGACGCGCCCGCGCGACGGTGAGGTGATGTGCGGGCACCGAATTCACGACCGTGCTGCCGCCGCCGATCGTCGCCCCGGTGCCGACCTCGATCGGCGCGATCAGCACGCAGTTGGAACCGACGTGCACGTCGTCGCCGATCACCGAGAGGTGCTTGTTCGCGCCGTCGTAGTTGGCGGTGATCGACCCGGCGCCGTAGTTGACACGGCTGCCGACGGTGGCGTCACCGAGATACGCGAGGTGATTGGCCTTCGATCCCTTTCCGAGCGTGCTCGCCTTCACCTCGACGAAGTTGCCGATGTGGACGTCGTCGGCGAGCGCCGTGGCGGGGCGGAGCCGCGCGTAGGGGCCGATCCGGCAATCGCGCCCAATCGTCGCCGAATCGAGATGCGAGAACGCCTCGATCCGCGTTCCTGCGCCGACGCTGAGGTCGCGCAGCACGCAGTGCGGGCCGATCGACGCGCGGTCGGCGAGATGCACGTCGCCTTCGAACACGCAGCCGACGTCGATCGTCACGTCGCGCCCGCAGATGAGGCTGCCGCGGATGTCGATGCGCTCGGGGTCGGCGATCGACGTGCCGGCGACCATCAGCGCGTGCGCCTGGCGCCGCTGCACGATGCGCTCGAGTGCTGCGAGCTGCGCGCGATCGTTGACGCCCATCACCGACGCTTCGTCGGGCACCGTGTGCGTGGCGACCGGCACGCCGTCCTCGACGGCCATCGCGACGATGTCGGTCAGGTAGTACTCGCCCTGGGCGTTGTGCGGCGTGAGGCGCGCGACCCACTTCGCGAGAAGCGCAGTCGGTGCGGCGAGAAAACCGGTGTTGATCTCGTCGATTGCGCGCTCGGCGTCGGTCGCGTCGCGCTCCTCGACGATCGCGCACACGGCGCCTTCGTCGTCCCTGATCACGCGGCCGAGGCCGAACGGGTTACCGACGCGCGCGGTGAGGAGGGCGAGCCCGCCTTCGGCCGCGAGCGCGGCGACGCGCGCGAGCGCGTCGCCGGGGACGAGCGGCACGTCGCCGAGGCCGACCAGCGTGACGCCGTCGGCGGGGAGCGCCTTCAGTGCGACGCGCACCGCATCACCGGTCCCCTGCGGCGGGTCCTGGCGCACGAAGACGAGGTCGGGCGCCGCGAGCGCCGCCTCGACCTCTCCGGCGCCGAAGCCGGTGACGACGGCGACCGCGCGGGGTGCGAGCTTGCGCACGGTGGCGAGCACGTGCGCGGCGAGCGGCCGGCCGGCGAGCGGGTGCAGCACCTTTGGGAGCGCCGAATGCATGCGCTTCCCTTCGCCTGCGGCGAGGAGGGCGACGTCGAGGGATGCAGTCATCACGAACTGCGCGAATGGTGACCGACGATGATACCGCGGCGACCCGATCGCTCCGGCGCGGCGCCGGATTGCCCGCAACGAGGCGTCAGAGCTGGCCGCTCTGGCCGATGACGGTGGGCGGGCTCGACACGAAGAGATCGATCACGCTCGCCATGCCGCTGGTGTCGAAGCTGCGCGGAATGGCGGCCTCGTAGCAGTGCAGGATCTCGCAGCGGTCGTACATCTGGCGCAGCCTGCGCTCGGCGTGCTTCTGCGAGCCGGCGATGATCGAGACGTTGTCGATCCGCTGGCCGGTGCGGGTGCGAAGGGTGAAGCGGTAGCGGACCATCGTCGTTCCTCCTGGCTCCGCGTGCAGCCAGGCGCGCGGGAACGCAATCGTGCAAATTGCGTACCGCCGGTCGATCGTCAGCGGCGCACGCTGACGGATGGGCGACGGAGCACTGGCGAGACTTGCGTCTGCACTCGGCTCGCAACGGCGCGATGGCGGCGATCAGGCCCGCCCAGGCGGGCGAGCTTTCGGTACGGCTGTCGGTGCCTGCTCCGCTCCATCGGCGTTTCCGCGCCAGTGTGCGCACACTAACAGTGCGACTGCCGTGGATGATCGTAGTGCCCGCTTACGCGCCGGGGCGCACCGGGACACGCGTTCGCCCTGGCTATCGAGGACGAAGCTTCGCGCCGCCGCCCGATCGGTCGACGCCCGTGCGCGTCCTGCTTCGGGGCGTTCCTGCCCATTCGCGCCGCACATTGCCCGGCGCCCGTCAGGATGCGGTAGGCTGCCGGTTGCCGTGCATTGGTGAGGAGGATATCGACGATGTTCTGCTCCAACTGCGGCCAGACGCTGGCCGATGATGCGAAGACGTGCATGAGTTGCGGGGCCCCGGTCGGCGGCCCGAAGGCGGCGGACAGCGGCGGGTCGCGGAGCGGCGCACCCGCAGGCGGGGCATCCGGTCCGGGCAGCGGCGCGGCGCCCGGCGCGACACCGCCCGGAAGCGAGCTCATCGCGCGGCTCGTCCCGCGCGTCAAGGCGATCCTGATGACGCCGAAGACCGAGTGGCCGGTGATCGCCGGCGAGTCGGCGACGTCGGCCGATATCTACCTTCGCTACGTCGCGCCGCTCGCGGCGATCGGCGCGATCGCCGGTTTCATCGGCACCACCGTCATCGGCATGAGCGTTCCGCTCGTCGGCACCGTGCGCTCGGGAGTGGGTTCGGGGCTCGCCGCGGCGATCGTCGGGTACGTGCTCACCTTCGTGCAGGTGTTCGTCGTCGCGATGATCGTCGATGCGCTCGCGCCGACCTTCGGCGGCCAGAAGGATTCGCTGCGCGCACTGAAGGTCACCGCCTACAGCTTCACGCCTGGATGGGTCGCCGCGGTGCTGGTCGTCTTTCCAGCACTCGGCATCATCGCCGGCCTGATCGGGCTGTATGGCCTCTACCTGCTCTACCTCGGGCTGCCGGTCCTGATGCGCTCGCCTCCCGAGCGCTCGCTCGGATACACGGTCGTCGTGGTGATCGCCGCGATCGTCGTCGGCATCGTCATCGGCATCGTCGTGCACGCGTTCGGGCCGCACGCGCCGCTGTAAGTCGCATTCAATCCCCGGCGGCGACCGGCATGGCGCCGGTCGATTTCACCGGTCGCGCGAGCCACACGACGGCGATCAGCCCGGCGCAGATCAGCGCCGACGCGTAGAAGATGTCGTTCGCCGACAGCATGTAGGCCTGCTGGTCGATCATGTGGTTGATCGCGGCGCGCGCCTGCTCGGCGCTCATCCCCGCCGCCTGCATCGCCGCGAGCGCGTGCTGCGAGGCGAGGTCGTAGGGCGAGATGCCGGAAGCGAGCTGCGCATGGTGGACGCTCGCGCGGTGGTCCCAGAGCGTGGTGGTGATCGAGGTCCCGAACGACCCGGCGACGATCCGCGCGAAGTTGAAGAGGCCCGACGCCGCGGGAATCCGCGATGGATGCAACCCCGAGAGGCTCAGCGCCACCAGCGGCACGAAGAAGAACGCCACCGACGCACCCTGAATGAGCGTCGGGATCATCAGCGTGCGGATGTCGGCGCCCGTGTTGAAGTGCGAGCGCATCACCAGCACCAGCGCGAAGATCGCGAACGACGCGGTCGCGAAGATGCGCGGATCGACGCGATGCAGATTGCGCCCGACCGCGGGCATCAGGAGGATCGCGAGCAGGCCGACGGGTGCGAGGATGAATCCCGACATCGTCGCCGTGTAGCCCATGAACTGCTGCAGCCACAGTGGCAGCAGCACGACGTTGCCGAAGAACGTCGCGTAGCCGAGCGAGATCGAGAGCGTGCTCGTCCAGAAGTTACGCCGGCCGAAGAGCTTGAGATCGACGATCGGGTGCCGGTCGGTGAGCTCCCAGACGAGGAACACGAGGAACCCGATCACGGCGACGATGGCGAGCACCGCGATGAACGTCGAGCCAAACCAGTCGAGGTCCTTCCCTTTGTCGAGCATCACCTGCAGCGAGCCGACCCAGAGGATGAGAAGGCCGAGGCCCACGACGTCAACCGGCACCTTGACGGTCGGCGTCTCGCGCTGTCGGTAGATGAGCCAGGTGACCGCCGCCGCGGCGAGGCCGATCGGGACGTTGATGTAGAAGATCCACGGCCACGCGATGTTGTCGGTGATCCAGCCGCCGAGAAGCGGGCCGACCACCGGCGCGACCAGCGTCGTGATCGACCACATCGCGAGCGCGGTGCCCGCGCGCTCCTTCGGGTAGCTCGAGAGCAGCAGTGACTGCGACAGCGGAATCATCGGCCCCGCGACCGCACCCTGGATCACGCGAAACACGATCAGCATCGGCAACGTCGATGCGAGGCCGCACATGAACGACGCGATCACGAACAACAGCACCGACGCGAGGAAGAGGCGCACCTGGCCGAAGCGCTGGGTGAGCCAGCCGGTGAGCGGCAGCGAGATCGCGTTGGCGACCGCGAACGACGTGATCACCCACGTACCCTGGTCGGGCGATACGGCGAGGTCCCCTGCGATCGCCGGAATCGACACGTTCGCGATCGACGTGTCGAGGACGTTCATGAACGTCGCCAGCGACAGCGCGATCGTGCCGAGCACCAGCGTGCCGCCGGAGAGCGGCGGCGGCGCGTGCTCCGGAGTGGTGTGTGGACCGGCCATGCTGCGGCCTCTTCGCGATTCGTCGAGACGGCGCGGCTACGCGCGGCGTGCGTGGTGCAGCGCGGCTTCGCGCGCTGCATGGCCGGGCTTGTGCGCGAGGTGCTCCGCATCGTCGGCCGCGCGGCTGCCCTTCGCCACCGCCTTCGCCCCTGCCGCCGACTCGTTGGCGGCGATGATCGCTTTCACGCGCGCGTCGGCCTTCGCTTCCTGCGCGTCGAAGACGTTGGTCGTGTCGTGCGAGTCGTGCTGTGCGAGCATGGGGAGCCGCGGCCCGCTGCGGTCGCGCGTGTCGACGTCGACTTCCATCGAGAGACCGATCTGCAGCGGGTGCTTCGCGAGCTCGGCGGGGTCGACCTCGATCCTCACCGGCACGCGCTGCACGACCTTGATCCAGTTGCCGGTCGCGTTCTGTGCGGGGAGGAGCGCGAACGCCGAGCCGGTGCCGGCACCGAAGCCTGCCACCTTGCCGTGGTAGGTGACCTTGCCGCCGTAGAGGTCGGCCTTGAGCGTCACCGGCTGGCCGACGCGCATGCTGGCGAGCTGCGACTCCTTGAAGTTCGCGTCGACCCACGGCTGCTCGAGCGGGACGATCGCCATCAGCGGTGCTCCGGGCGCGACGCGCTGGCCGAGCTGCACGGCGCGCTTGGCGACGAAGCCCGACACCGGCGCGGGCAGCGTCGTGCGCGCGTAGGCGAGGTAGGCGGCGCGCACGTGCGCGGCGGCGCTGCGCACGTCGGGATGGTCCTCGATCGTCGTGTTGTCGGTGCGCGCGCGGTTGGCGGCGAGCTGTTGCTGCGCGGCGAGGAGCGCCGCCTTCGCGCTCGTCACCGCGTCGCGGGCGTGCTGCAGCTCCTCGCCCGAGATGGCGCCCGAGCTCACCAGGCGCTCGCGCCGCGCGAGGTCGTCGTTCGCGCGCGTGAGGTCGGATTCGCGGATCGCCACCGTCGCCTCGAGCTGCGCGTTGGTCGCGTAGAGGCTTCTCACGTCGCGCACGGTCTTCGCGAGGTCGGCCTCGGCGCGATCGAGCGCGACCTTCTCGTCGGCGGGATCGAGCTTCACCAGCGTCTGCCCCGCGTCGACGAACTGCGTGTCGTCGGCGCCGATCGCGATCACCGTGCCCGCGATCTGCGGCGTGATCTGCACGACGTTGCCGCTCACGTAGGCGTCGTCGGTGGTCTCGTCGTAGCGCTGCGTCCACAGCCACCACGCGCCCCAGCCGATGCCGACGACGGCGACGACGACGAACAGCGTCGCGAGCCAGCGCTGGCGCGGCGACTTCCGGCGCAGGCGCGGGGTCTTCGACTTCCGCTGTTCGTGCTCGTGCGCCGGGCTCTTTGCGCCGGCTGCTGCGGTGTTGTCGTCGCCGAGGCTGGGTTCGTTCTTCATGATGCGTTGTCCTTGCGGAATCCGCCGCCCAGGGCGCGGATCAGGTTGATCGACACGGTGAGCTCGCGCGCGCGGAGATCGACGTCGAGTCCCTGCTGCACGAGCAGCGGCTGCTCGGCGGAAAGCACCTGCAGGTAGTTGCCGATGCCTTCGCGATAGCGGATCAGCGCGAGGTCGTAGGCCTGCTGTGCGGTCGCGACGGCCTGCGCCTGCTCCTGCCTCTGCGCCTCGATGCTCTTCCACGACGCGATGCGGTCGGCCACTTCGCGCAGCGCCTCGACGACCATCTCGTCGTACTGCGACACCGCGGCGTCGTAGTCGGCGTCCTTCGCCGCGAGATTGCCGCGCAGGCGCCCGGTATCGAAGATCGGCAGCGTGATCGCCGGCCCGACGCCGAACGACTCGCTCCCCGCCGACACGAGCCGCGAGAGGCCGAAGCTCTCGAGCCCGGCGAACGCGACGAGATTGACGTTCGGATAGAACGACGCCTTGGCGACGTCGATGTCCTTGCCAGCCGCCGCGATCCGCAGCCGCTGCGCGACGAGGTCGGGGCGCCGGCCGAGGAGCTCGGC
>DASVWR010000058.1:0-7209 GCA_036393115.1 Casimicrobiaceae bacterium | reverse complement strand
GCGCGATCTCCCAGATCGATGCCGACGACACCCAGACCTCTTCGGCGGTCTCGATCAGGTCGCGGGCGGGCTTCGCGAGCTTGCTGCTCGCCATCGTCGCCCACAGGAACACGCGGGTGTCGAGGAGGATGCGCATCGGCGCTAACGGGCGCTACCGAGCCGCGCCCGATCCGACGCCCGCATCGGGCAGGGGAGCATCGAAATCGTTGGAGATCCTGATCCGTCCCTTGAGCACTCCGAAGCGGATCGTTCGCTTCGGCGGCGCGAGCGCGGTGATCCGCGCAATCGGTTTGCCGTTGCGGCCGATGATCACGTCCTCGCCTTTCGCCGCCCGGTCGACGAGGCTCGAGAGTCGCGTCTTCGCTTCGTAGATGTTGACGATCGACATGCGCTGCTTTCACTGATCGGTCTGACCAAGTCTAGTCAAAGGTCGAGCGGCAATCAACCCCGTGATCGCGTTGCGCGCATCTCATATCATTTCGAGATAACGAGCATAAGTATCTATATGCAAATAATTAGTACGAGCCGATGCACGGCGTCCCGCGCTTGATGGACAATGCAGCGATGGACGGCCGGGGACTGATACTCTTCGTGCACGGGTCGCGCGACCCGCGCTGGTCGGAGCCGTTCCAGCGCGTGCGCGATCTCGCCGCGATGCAGGCCCCGCAGCTCTCGGTTGCGCTCGCCTATCTCGAGTCCGCGGCTCCCGATCTCGAACAGGCGGTCGCGGCGCTCGTCGCCGGGGGCGCACGCAGCATCCGTATCGTGCCGATGTTCTTCGGCCGCGGAAGCCATCTGCGCGACGATCTGCCGCACCGGATCGACACCGTGCGCCGGCGCTTTTCCGGCGTCGTGTTCGAGGTCACCGAGACTGCGGGAGAGTCCGACTCCGTCGTCGAGGCACTCGCCGCCTTCGCGCTGCACGCACCCGCTCGCCTCGACGCCGCGCAGGGCAGCTGAGGGGGATCAGCGCGCGAGCGCGAGGAGCGCGAAGCCGGCGACCGCGGCGCCGGCGAGGAATGGTAGCGACCACGCGTGAAAGGCTCTCCACGCGCCGGGCTCGTGCAGCATCCGCAGTGCGATGAGGTTCGCGAGCGAGCCGATTGCGAGGCCGAAGCCACCGACGTTGACCGCCCACGCGAGCACGCGCCAGTCGTGCGAGTACTCGGCGAGCGCGATCGTCGCCGGTACGTTGCTCACGACCTGCGACGCGACGATTCCCGCCGCATAGAGTCGCGCTGCGCTTTCGAGACCGAGGCCGGCGATCGCGTGCCGGACGCTGGCGAGACCGGCGAGCGTGCGCAGGTCGACGAACATGAGGACGAACACGAGCAGGAGGCCCCAGTCGACGTCGCGCACGAGGTGCGGGCGCAGCGCGAGAAAGGCGATCGCCACCGCCGCTAGGCCCCAGCCCGCGAGATGCCGGTCGGCGAGAATCAGGAACGGCGCGTAGAGCGCGAGCGAAGCGGCGAGGAGAGCGGCGTCGATCGGCGTCGCGGGTGTGTCGTCGTGCACGGTGAGGCGGCGATCGCCGAAGGCGCGCAGAGTCAGCGCGACGAGGAACACCGTGAGCACGGCGACCAGCGGGAGCATCGCCGTGACGAAGTGTCCGAAGGCCACGCCGGACCGCTGCCACAGGAAGATGTTCTGCGGATTGCCGATCGGCGTCAGCGCGGAGCCCACGTTGACGGCCAGCCCTTCGAAGATCACCAGCCGGGCAGCGGGAAGTCGCGCGATTCTGCACATGCCGAGCGTGAGCGGAACCACGATGAAGAGCGCGACGTCGTTGGTGACGGCCATCGCGAGAAGCGCCGCCGCGATGACGAGCCCCAGGGCCGCCATGCGCTCGGTTCGCACGTGCTCGACGAGGCGCCGTCCTGCCCACTGCAGGGCTCCGCTCGCCTCGATGCCACGCGTCAACAGCAGCAGTCCGCCGAGCGCGGCGATCGTCGGCCAGTCGATGCGCTTCGGGTAGCTCGGAATTTCGGCGGGTGCCGCGACGCTCACCAGCGCGAGCACGACGACGAGCCCGACGAACACCGCGTCGCGTCGCAGCGCCCAGAGAGAGGGCGGCAGCCAGGCGAACGGTGTCGCCGGCGAGCGCCCGAGCTCGGCCGTCACGCGCCCGGCGTGGGAGAGAACATCCGGTTGAGGTCAGCGTAGGGAACGGCGTCCGCGGCGTAGTCGAAGGTACCGTGCTCGCGGATCTCGCGCGCTGCACGCAGGAAGGCGCCGAAGGCCGCGCGGGCGAGCGACGAGCCGACGCTGACGCGCTTCACGCCGAGTGCTTCGAGGTCGGCGAGCGCGAGCGTGACGCCGGAGAGGCCCATGATCACGTTGACGGGCTTCGGTGCGACCGCGCGTACCACCGCCGCGATGTCGTCGCCCGTCCTGAGGCCCGGTGCGAACAGCACGTCGGCGCCGGCGTCGGCGAATGCGACGAGGCGCCTGATGGTGTCGTCGAGGTCCGGGCGTCCATGCAGGAAGTTCTCGGAGCGCGCGGTCAGCATGAACGGAAAGGGCAGGGCGCGCGCCGCAGCCACCGCTCCTCTGACGCGCGCGACCGCGGCGTCGAGCGGGTAGATCGGATCGTCAGCGCGCCCCGTCGCATCTTCGATCGATCCGCCGACGAGCCCGGCTCCGCCGGATGCGCGAATCGTCGCCGCGCAGTCGTCGGGCGCATCGCCGAAGCCATTCTCGAGGTCGGCGCTGACCGGCAGCGGCGTCGCAGCGACGATCGCCGCTGCGTTGGCGAGCGTCTCACGACGCGACACCGCGCAGTGTCCGTCGGGTCGTCCCAGGCTGTGCGCGAGACCCGCACTCGTCGTCGCCAGTGCTTCGAAGCCGAGCTGCGCCAGCGCAATCGCCGAGCCGGCATCCCAGGGATTCGGGATCGCGAAAATGCCCCGCCTCGCGTGCAGTTCGCGGAATGCCTCGCCGCGTTGCGTCAGTTCCATGAGTCCTCCCGCGATGTCACCGGTACCAGCGACGGTGCGTCGATGCATCGCAACGGCGATGGACGCAGAAGTCGAATATTCGCACACGTCACCCGACGGGTTGAATTGACCGGACGACGGCCTTTGCGGATACTCGCCGACTGGAGCCGGCCCGCAGCAGAGAGCGTCGGCCGGAAGGTCGCTGCACGACACCGATAGGGGGAGCTCGATGAAGATCGCCGCGCCGCTGTGTCTTTTGTCCGGGGCCCTGCTGCTCGCAGGCTGCGCCAGTGATCCGACCGCGATGAAGATGGGCTCGCAGGACGCGAAGACGACGGCGACCGGCTCGGCCGGTGGCGCCGCCAGCGCCAATGCGAACAAGGCACTCGAGCGCTGCGACAAGCCGTACGGGACGCTCGCGATGGTCGAGGACCAGAGCGCCGCGTGGTACATCCAGTTGACCCGCGACTACCAGCTTACGTCGACGATCCCGGTGCTGCGACTCCTCGTCCAGCAGTCGAACTGTTTCGTCGTCGTCGAGCGCGGGCGCGCGATGGCGAACATGCAGCAGGAGCGCGCACTGCAGCAGTCGGGCGAGTTGCGCGCGGGCAGCAGCTTCGGCAAAGGGCAGATGGTATCGGCGGACTACACGATGACGCCGTCGATCACGTTCAGCGCGAAGAACACGAAAGGCGCGGGCGGGGCGCTTGCGGGCTTCGGTGGATGGATGGGCGCCGTAGCCGGTGTCGCGGGCGGATTCCATCAGAACGAAGCGTCGACGATGCTGCTTCTCACCGACAATCGCTCGGGCGTGCAGGTCGGGGCCGCCGAAGGCAGTGCCTCGAAGGTCGATTTCGACGTCGGCGCCGCGGTGTTCGGCTGGTCCGGTGGGGGCGGGCTGGGCGGCTACACCAACACCCCGCAGGGCAAGGTGATCGTCGCCGCGTTCACCGATTCGTACAACCAGCTCGTGCAGGCGGTGCGCAACTACACGCCGCAGACGATGGGCAATGGGCAGGGCCTCGGCACCGGCGGCAAGCTCGGCGTCGAGGGCGCGCCGGCGGTGAAGCCGGTGGCGATGCACATGACGGTCGCTGACGCGCAGCGCAAGCTCACCGCGCTCGGCTATCAGCCAGGACCGGCAGACGGTTCGATGGGTGGACACACTGCAGCGGCGCTGCGCGAGTTCCAGAAGGATCACAACCTGCCGATCACCGGGCGGCTCGATCCGCAGACGATCGCCGAGCTCGCGAAGTAGCGCCGAGGCGAGCAAGGTAGCGTCGATCCAGGTCGGGGCAGCACCAGCGGGTCGCGCGTGTCGGTGACGCAGGCGAATCGCGTGCTGCGCGCGCACGCGGTTCGCTACACCGAGCATCCTTACGCCTACGAGCCGCGCGGCGGAACCGCGACGGCCGCCGGCGCGCTCGGCGTCGACGAGCACGCTGTGATCAAGACGCTGATCATGCAAGACGATCGCCGGCGTCCGCTGATCGTGCTGATGCACGGCGATCGCGAGGTCGCCACGGGACATCTCGCCCGCGCGATCGGAGCCAGGAACGTCGTGCCTTGCGATCCTGCTGTCGCCGACCGCCATTCCGGTTATCAGGTCGGCGGCACGAGCCCGTTCGGCACGCGGAAGGCGATGCCCGTCTACATGGAGCGCAGCATCGGCAACCTCGCGTACGTTTACGTCAACGGCGGGCGGCGCGGCTACCTGGTGGGAATGGCGCCCGCCGATTTGATCCGGGTGCTGCGGCCGGTGCCGGTCGACGTCGCGGTGGCCGTATAGTCTTCAGATCACTCTTCTGATCACGGACTTCCATGCCCGCTCACCCACCGCTCTGGATTCGCGAGCCCGAAGCCTCGCGTATTGCGCTCGTACTCGACTCGCCACACAGCGGCAACGTCCCCGCGCCGTTCGTTCTCCCCATCGCACCGGAAGAAGCGTTACGCACGACCGGCGACGCGTTCGTCGACGAGTTGTATGCGAGCGCACCGCGCCATGGCGCGACGCTGATCGCGGCGATGTTTCCACGCTGGATGGTCGACGCGAACCGCGGCCGCGACGACATCGATGTCGAGTTGATCGACGGCGACTGGCCGCATCCGGTGAACCCCACGCGCAAGACGCAGAGCGGCATGGGACTGCTGCGACGGCTGGCGCTTCCCGGCGTGCCGATGTATGGACGGAAGTTTCGCGTGGAGGAGGTGGAGACGCTCCTTCGCGACTACTACGACCCGTATCACGCGGCAGTGAAGGATGTACTCGATCGCACGCATGCGCGATTCGGCGCGGTCTTTCACATCGACTGCCACTCGATGAAGTCGCAGGGTAATGCGATGAACGACGACGCGGGTCAGCTGCGGCCCGATTTCGTCGTCAGCGATCGCGACGGAACGACCGCGGGCGACGGTTTCACCGGGCATGTCGCCGACACGCTTCGCAGCCTGGGCTACGACGTTCGCGTCAACGATCCGTACAAGGGCGCCGAGCTGATCCGCGCTTACGCCAATCCCGCGAAGCAGCGCCACAGCATCCAGATCGAGATCAACCGTCGGCTGTACATGGATGAAGATGCCGTCGTGAAGCACGAAGGCTTCGCTCGCCTCGCGCGCGATCTCGATCGGATGTTGGAGGAAGTCGCCGCTTTCGTTCGCTCCCGGCTTTGACGAAGGGAGTTACGGGCCCGACGCCGCAACTCAGCCGCGCTGGCGCCCCCGGGTCCGCCCGGGTCTTGCAGCGCTCCGCTATGCGGCTTCGGCAGCACGCAGGCGCTTCGCAAGCGCCTGCACGAGCTTCCATCCGATCGCGCCGTTGCCTTCGACGAGCGGGCGAAACTCCCAGAACGTGAGCCCGTAGCAGACGAGGTCGGACGCAGCGGTCACCGTCGCCGTGCGCGGGCCACCGTCGATAAGCGCGATCTCGCCGAAATAGTCGCCCGGCCCGAGCGTCGCGACATCTACGCCCTTGCGCGAGACCGTGGCCTCGCCGGAGTCGATCAGAAAGAATGCGGCACCGCCTGAGCCCTCGAGAATGACAGTCTCGCCTTTCGCGAAACGGCGCTCCTTGAGGAGGCGCGCGACCTGTTCGGCCTGCCTCCGGTCGAGGTCGGCGAAGAGCTGGATGCGATGGAGCGCGGCAACAGGATCGTGCGGCGGCGGGCCGGAAGCAGGGGACTTCCCGGTGGTCACCGCACGACACTGGAGCAGATAGAGGGCTTTGTCCTCGATTGCCCATTCGATGTCGCGCCGGGGCCCATAGACTTTCTCGCACTGGAGCGCGAGCGCACCCAGGGCGGCGAGCTGCGAGTCGTCCAGGCAGAGCTCATCGGCTTGCGCAGCCGGGACTTGCTCTTCGAAAGTGCCGCCGTTCGGAAGCGAGCGGATCGCGATCGCCTTGTGCCCGGCTTTGCGCTCAAGGACCTCGCCGGCGCGGTTCACGCGAAAGTCGTCCGGAATCACGAGGCCCGCGACGACGGCCTCACCGAGGCCCCAGCTTGCCTCGATCAGTCGCTCGTCGGCACCGGTGACCGGATTCTCGGTGAACATCACGCCCGCAACCTCGGGCGCGAGGAGCGTCTGAACCACGACACCGACGCTCGGTCGCGTGAACAAACCCACACGCTGGCGATAGGTGATCGCAGAATCCGAGTTGGCCGACCACCAGACTTCGGTGACTGCACCCGGCACATCGTCGGCAGCGTGAACGTTGAGCACCGTGCGGTGCTGGCCGGCGAAGCTCGCCATCGTTCCGTCCTCGTCGACGGCGGAAGAGCGCACCGCAAAGGGCGCGCGAAGCCTGGCGATGGCCTGGGCGACGATGTCGATCGCACGCGCGTCGCCCGACGCGACCGCCTCGACGAGATCGCCCGAGAGCGCGACGCCCGGAGGAACCGGAAGACCCTGCCGCGCAGCGTCGCCGAGTCCGACCGCCTTCGATCCGTAAAGCGAGGTCTCGCGGGCCTTCGCGAGTGCGACGGCCTTCTTCAACCGAGGATCGTGACTTCGCCGGCGTTGCCGTCGACTCGCACGCGCGCGCCGTCGGCGATACGCACGGTCGCTTCGCGCGTTCCCACCACCCCAGGGATCCCGTACTCCCTCGCAACGATCGCCGAGTGCGAGAGGAGGCCGCCGCTGTCGGTGACGATGCCGCCGAGCAGCGGGAGGAGGATGTTGAATGCTTCGGTGGTCGACTCGGTGACGAGCACATCGCCCTTGACGATGCGGCCGAACTCAGCGGGTCCGGAGACGCGGCGCGCCGGCCCTTCGTAGG
>DASVWR010000057.1:0-3291 GCA_036393115.1 Casimicrobiaceae bacterium | reverse complement strand
CTCATCGTGTCGTTCGTCCCGTTCCCCGGCGCGCGCCTGGTGAGCGGATTCATCGGCGCCTACCTCGCGTTTCCGTCGTTCCTGATCGCGCTCGCGTTCACGTTCCTGTACGGCTCGGCCGGCGTGCTGAACTTCGTCGCGATGGACATCTCCGGCGCGACGCTGCCCCCGATCGACTTCGTCTACACGAAGTGGGGCGTGATTCTCGCCGAGATCACCTTCTATACGCCCTTCGTGATGCGCCCGCTCCTCGCCGCGTTCTCGCAGCTCGACACCGCGCTGATCGAGGTCGCCTCGAGCCTCGGCGCGCGGCCGACGCGGATCATCCGCGAGGTGATCGTTCCCGAGGCGATCCCGGCGCTGCTCGCCGGCGGGAGCCTGTGCCTGCTCCTCACGCTGAACGAGTTCGGCATCGTGCTCTTCATCGGCGCCAAGGGCGTGATCACGCTGCCGATGGTGATCTACGGCAAGGCGATCCAGGAATTCGATTACACGGCCGGCTGCGTGGTCGCGGTCGTGAACATCGTGCTGTCGGTCGGCCTGTACGCGCTCTATCGCTTCCTGATCTCGCGCACCGGAGGGGGCCGTGCTGCTGCCGCATAGGCCGGGCCGATACCTCGCCTGGGCGGTGTTCTTCCTGCTCTTCGCGCTGGTGTTCGGGCTGCCGCTCGTCGTCGTCGGCGCCGCGAGCATCGCCGGCCAGTGGAACGACGTGCTGCCGAGCCACCTGACCCTGCGCCACCTGCACGATGCCTTCGTCAGCAATGCCGGCGTCGAGCTCCTGACGAGCCTTTCGACCGGAGTAATCGCGAGCGTCGTCGCGCTCGTCATCGGGACCTGGGCAGCGCTCGCCGTGCGCGCGCTGCGTCGCCGCGGAGCACGCGTGATCGGAACGCTCTTCGTGCTGCCGATCGCCGTGCCGTCGGTGTCGGTCGGTCTCGGGCTTCTGGTCGCGTTCAGCCGGCCGCCGCTCCTGCTCAACGGCACGTCGACGATCGTGCTGATCGCGCACGTGGTGCTCGTCACCGCGTTCGCGTTCAGCAGCGTGTCGGCCGGTCTCGCGCGGCTTCCTGCCCACTACGAACAGGTCGCGGCGAGCCTCGGCGGGCGGCCGGCGTATGTCCTGTTCCGCGTCACACTGCCGTTGCTGACGCCGTCGCTCGTCGCCGCGGCGGGGCTGTGCTTCGCGCTGTCGATGGGAGAACTGGGCGCGACGATCATGGTCTACCCGCCGGGGTGGGTGACACTTCCGGTCGGCATCTTCGCGCTGACCGACCGAGGCGCGGTGTTCGATGGCGCGGCGCTCACCGTGCTCCTGCTCGCGCTTACGCTCGTCGTGCTGGTTGGCGTGTCGCGCATCCGCACGCGGGCGAGCTACCGTTAGGAACCGCCCATGGCCAATACAAGCCGCGATCCGATCCTGCTGACCCCCGGCCCCCTCACCACCGCGCTGTCGACGAAGACCGCGATGCTGCGCGATTGGGGCTCGTGGGACTCGAACTTCAACGCCGTGACGGCGCGCGTGCGCGAGCGCCTGCTCGCCGTCGTCAACGGCCAGGCGACCCACACCTGCGTCCCCCTGCAGGGGAGTGGCACGTTCGCCGTCGAGGCCGCTGTCAACACGGTGGTTCCGCGCGACGGGCACCTCCTGGTGCTGGTCAATGGCGCCTACGGCCATCGTCTCGCGAAGCTCGCGCAGATGATGGGTCGCCGGGTCAGCGTCCACGAGGCGCCCGAGGACCAGGCGATCCGCGTCGCCGACGTCACGCGGCTCCTCACTGCCGACGCGTCGGTCACCCACGTCGCGCTGATCCACTGCGAGACGTCGACCGGGATCCTCAATCCGCTGCCCGACATCGCGCGCGAGGTCGCGCGGCTGGGACGGAGCCTCATCGTCGACGCGATGAGCTCGTTCGCGGCGCTTCCGATCGACGCGCGCGCGATTCCGTTCGATGCCCTCGTCGCATCATCGGGGAAGTGCATCGAGGGGCCGCCGGGGGCCGGCTTCGTGTTGATGAGGCGCGCGACGCTCGAACGCTGCGCCGGTCACAGCACGTCGCTGTCGCTCGATCTTTACGACCAGTGGCAATACATGGAGAAGACGACGCAGTGGCGTTACACGCCGCCGACGCACGTCGTCGTGGCGCTGTCTGCGGCGCTCGAAGCCTTCGAGGCCGAAGGCGGGCAGCTGGCGAGGCTCGCGCGCTACACGCACAACTGCGAGGTGCTGGTGCGCGGGATGGAGGAGCTCGGCTTTCGCGTCTTCCTGGCGCCGTCGATCCAGGCGCCGATCATCGTCACGTTCCACGCTCCCGGCGATCCGCGCTACGGCTTCCGCGACTTCTACGATCGCGTGCGCGAGAAGGGCTTCATACTGTACCCGGGCAAGCTCACGCGGGTGGAGACGTTCCGCGTCGGCTGCATCGGCGCGATCGGCCCGGAGGAGATGCGCCACGCCGTCAACGCGGTGCGCGACACGCTCGCCGAGATGGGCATCCGCGACGCCGCGCCGAAAGCGGCGATGGCAGCGGTCGCGGATTAGTCGCCAAAGCTCCCGCAGCGCACGAGGTAGTCGAGCACGACGACGCTCGCGTCGACCGTGACGACGTCAGGACCCGTCGTCGCGGCGATGAGCCGCGCCGCCTCGGCAAGCGTCACCAGCCGGTGCTCGATCGCTTCACCGTCCTGATTGACCGGGACGAAGTGCGCGGGCAGCGCGAGATCGTGCACGAAGATCGTCTCGCGCTGCAGTCCATCGGAATGGAGACGCTCGACGTACAGCGACCCGGCGGGCCGCGCGGTCGCCGCGAGCGCCGCGTCGATGCCGGCCTCCTCCCACGCCTCCTTGACGACGGTGTCGGCGATGCCACGGCCTGCCGCGATGCCGCCGCCGACGAGGTTGTCGAGCTGCCCGGGATCGATCGGCTTCGTCCGGCTCCGCCGCGCGAACCAGAGCTTCGAGCCATCGGCGGAGGAGACAACGCCGTTCACGTGCGCGGCGAACGTGTGGATGCCGAAATAGCGTGCTGCAGCGCGCTCGAGCAGGAACGCGGGTGCGGCACCGAACTGGTCGCTCACCGCGTAGAGCTCGTGGCGCCAGGCGGTCAAGGCTCCTTCGCGGGCGAGCTCGCGCGCGACTCCGGCCATCGCGGCGGTGCGAGACGGCGCATCGGCGAGCGCCGCGGCGAACTCGATCGCGTGATGCTTGACGCGGAACACGTCGTCGAACCGCTCGAGCCTCGCGGCGCGCGCGGCGTCGACGTAGCCGACGTCGACACCGTCGACGCGCAG
>DASVWR010000056.1:0-11352 GCA_036393115.1 Casimicrobiaceae bacterium | reverse complement strand
GCCGTCGCGAACGAGCTCGATCAGGCGCCGCTTGGAGAGCACCGTGTAGGTGAGGTTGAGGCGCGCGAACTCGTGCTGGTGCGGCAGCGGACGCTCGAGCCTGCCGCCCTCGGCAAGCTGCTCGATGATCCAGTCGTAGAGGGGACGGTGGTCCTGGAACTCGAGCGTGCAGATCGAGTGCGTGACCCGCTCGAGCGCATCCGAGATGCAGTGCGTGTAGTCGTAGAGCGGATAGATGCACCAGCGGTCGCCGGTGCGATGGTGCGACGCATGCCGGATTCGGTAGATCGTCGGGTCGCGCAGGTTGATGTTCGGGCTCGCCATGTCGATCTTGAGCCGCAGCACGTGCGCGCCATCGGGAAATTCACCGGCGCGCATCCGGCGCAGCAGATCGAGGCTCTCGGCGGGACTGCGGTCGCGCCAGGGTCCGGCGCGTCCCGGCTCGGTCAGCGTGCCTCGCGTCGCGCGCATCTCGTCAGGCGTCTGGCTGTCGACGTAGGCGAGGCCCTGCCGGACGAACCACTCGGCGAAGTCGTAAAGCACTTCGTAGTAGTCGGACGCGTGATAGCGATGCGATCCCCAGTCGTAGCCGAGCCAGTGCACCGATTCGGCAATCGCGTCCTCGAACTCGACGTCCTCCTTGAGCGGGTTCGTGTCGTCGAAGCGCAGGTGGCAGGTGCCGGCGTACTCGGCGGCGAGCCCGAAATTCAGGATGATCGACTTCGCATGGCCGAAATGCAGGTACCCATTCGGCTCGGGCGGAAACCGCGTCACGACGCGCCCGCCGTACGTTCCACGTGCCTGGTCCTCAGCGACGATGGCTCGCAGAAAGTTCGACGCCGGCACAGCCTCGGGCCGGGTCTCGTCGGGATGCTGCTGCAACGCAGCATGAGTCGCTTTGTTCATGAACAAGCGATAGGTGGAGCATTCTAACCGGGGCGCCGGCCGCCGTCACCGCGCCGGTTACGTGGGGCAATCGCGCGCCACCTCGGAAAACCGCGCCGCACAAGGCTTTGCGGCCGATGGCCATCGCTGCGGCGTGCATGTTTTCCACAAATCCTGTGGATGAGCGTGTGCATATCTTGTACATTGAAACGCTAAACCCTGCGGGCGCAACGGAAAATCTACGTGGGGTGATTTTCGACCAGATTTAATGCGACGCAAAATCAAACGTTTATATTTCCTGCTCGGGCGGTCTCCGAGCTCGAATCGCGATGGTGTGTGATCGCGCAACAGGTTTCGCCGCGGACCGATGACAGGCCCGGGAGACACTATTGTCCAGGACAAATTTTCGATCATCGGCGCGGGCTACGACGGGCGCCGGAGCGGCTCCCGCGGCAACGACGCACGGTGCTGATGCACCGCGCAACACCGCTCCCGGCGAGCTCGTCGGTGTCGGGGCTCCGATCATCCCGGTCGGGCTGCTCGTGTCGTCGGCGCGGCTGCTGCTCGAGCGCCATCTTGGCCTCGCCTGGATCGCCGGCGAAGTCTCGGGCTTCACTCGTGCCGCTTCGGGGCACCTTTATTTCACGCTGAAGGACGACCGCGCGCAGGTTCGCTGCGTGTTCTTCAAGTTCAGGGCACAGGGGCTCGCCTTCACCCCGCGCGACGGGCTGGCAGTCGAGGTGCTTGCCACCCCCACGATCTACGAGCCGCGCGGTGAGTTCCAGCTCAATGTCGAGTCGATCCGCCTGGCCGGGCTGGGAGTCCTCTACGAGCGCTTCCTGCGCCTCAAGGCAAAGCTCGACGAAGCAGGCTGGTTCGATCCGGCGCGCAAGCGTCCGCCGCCAGTATTTCCACGCTGTGTGGGAGTGGTCACTTCGCTCAAGGCCGCCGCGCTGCGTGACGTGCTGACGACCCTGAGACGTCGAATGCCGACGGTGCCGGTGATCGTCTACCCGGCCCCGGTGCAGGGTGCCGGCGCGGCGGCCGAGCTCGCGCGCGCGATCGCCGATGCCAATGCTCGCCGCGAGGTCGACGTCCTGGTCGTCTGCCGCGGGGGCGGCTCGCTCGAAGACCTGTGGGCGTTCAACGAAGAGGAGCTCGCGCGCGCAGTCTTCGAGTCTGCGCTGCCGGTGATCTCGGGCGTCGGCCACGAGACCGACGTCACGATCTGCGACTTCGTCGCCGATGCGCGCGCGCCGACGCCGACCGCCGCGGCCGCGCTCGCCGTCCCGGATCGGGTGGCCCTCGGCGCGACGCTCGAACAGAGTGCGCGGCGGCTCGCGCGCGGGTGGACCCACGCGATGGGGACGAGCGCGCAGCGGCTCGACCTCGCGGCGCGCCGGCTGGTGCACCCGGCGACGCGCCTCGCGCGGCAGCACGAACGCCTGCAGACGCTACGCGATCGCCTCGTGCGCGCGCTCGTCGTGCACACCGGGGCCGCGGCGCAGCGCATCGGTGCCGTGCGCCTGCGCCTGCTGCGCGAGCTGCGCCAGCCGCTTCCGCACCGCGCCGTCGCCGTCAGCGTCGGGCGACGACTCGCCGATGCGGGATCGGCGCGAGCAGCGCTTGCCGCCGCGACGGTGGCGCGCCACGCCGACGCGCTCGCGCACCTCAATCCGATGCGGGTGCTCGAGCGCGGCTTCGCGGTGGTCGAGCGCACCGACGGGACGCTCGTCGCCGATTCTGCGACACTCGCGATCGGCGACCGGCTCGCGCTCACGTTCGCGCGCGGGCACGCGACGGCCGACGTCGCGTCGGTCGAGCCGCCGGCTGCGGATGCGGGTGGCCCTGCATCGGCGGGGCGCGACGCTTCAGCCCGGTAACCAGCGAAAGCGCCCAGGGACGCATCGCCAGCATCAGGCCGATCGTTTCGCGCTCGCGCGAGGGCATGGCTGCGTCGAGCTCGGCGAGCTCGAGGAATTCTGCCGCGACACGGTCGAGCCGCCGGTGCATCAGCTCGTAGGACGCCTTCGAGAGCTCGCGATACTCGAAGCGGAACTGCCCGCCGATGCGATCGAATTCGGCACTCGTGAAATGCTCGATCACGCGCTTGCCGTGCACGCGGTGAATCGGCCCTCCCTGGTGCAGCCGCAACCGCTTCGGCACCTTGAGGCGCACGCGATCGTTCGGAAGGAGCTCAATCAACCCCAGCCGATCGAGCCTGACGAGCAGGCGCACGAGCAACGTGCGCGGCAGCTCGTAGTGCGCGACGATCTCGTCGGCGGTCCACTCGGACAGTAGAAGGTAGAACACGCCGAGTAGCTCCGCGTCCTGCGCGAGCGCCTGTTCCTGCTTGTCGGTCATCTCGCGCATCTCGGCGGCACGCCCGCGCGCGAGGCGCGCGAGCTCGAAGACGTCGATCTCGAGCACCGCGCAGAACTCGTCGAGGCGCTTCAGCGTGAAAGTCCGTTCGGAGAACAGGCGCTTCACGCTCGCCTCCGAAAGCCCGAGCCGCGATGCGACGGCGGCGTACGTGAGGCCCTGGGTCTTCAGCAATCGCTTCAGCGTATCGATCATCTGCTGGGTGTCGGTCATCGCGTCCTCCTCGGCGTCGTCCCGGGCATGACCGGGAGTATTCGATTGCGATACTTTATAACAATAGTATTGCTATGCGATACCACCTCCGGAGAATCGGTGCCGCGGACTCGACGAGCCCGCGACACCTCAACCACCGGAGAACGCCATGAAGCCCGACCCACGCCGTCACGCCGCCGATACACACCGTCACGCCGCCGACCCACGCCGTCACGCCAGCGGAATCGCCGTCGGCGTCAGGCTCGCCATCGCCATCGTCGCCGCCCTGCTCTCGATCTTCGTCGCACTGTCGCCGGCATTCGCCCAGGACAGCCGCGCCGAATCCGCCGCCGCGTCGCGCGCCTCGCTCGCCGCGTCGGGGATGATCGTCGCCGGCAGTGCCGGCGTCGTCCGGGCCGGCGCGCTGCTCGTCGTCGCGTCGGTGCGCCCGGTCGCCAACGCCAGCGTCATTGTCCTGCGCGATTCCGCGACCGGCGTCGACGTCTCGGTTCGCGTCGCCGGCAATGCCGCGCGCGCGGCGTCGGTCGCCGTCGGGCAGTCGATTCGCGTCGTGGCCGAAGCAGCCGGCTGCTCGCTGCTCGCCGCCGGCCGGCTCGTCGCGTTCATCCCCAACGACGTCGCTCGCGCACTCGTCCACCAGGAGCCGCTCACGCAGGACTGAAGCGAAGCCAATGCATCACCACCGCAGCACCTGCGCCCCGGAACGCGATACCCGTCGTCACCGTGCGACTTGCCACCGGGGCGCTACCCTCCCGCAAGCGCACTGCGTGCGGCAGGAATGCTCGACCTGAAAGGAGCTTGCCATGACCGCCTGCGCATTTCACGAATGCCGCAACGGGTCGCGCCAAACCCGAAGCGAACGCGGGACCGAATTCGCGCTTCGCTGCCACACTGACAGCCGCTCGCCGGCAAGGGATCGCGGACTCTCGTGGCTCATGTTCGCCGCGTTGCTCGCCGCTCTTCTCGCCTTCCACGCGCCCGGCGCTCGCGCCGGCCAGACGTGCACCGAGAAGGAGCTTCCTCCGGCCGACGTCCGCGCAGGCCTCACGCTCGCGCTCGATCTCGCGCACGAGCTCGACGGAGACGGCGCGCAGGTCGCCATCGTCGCACGCGTCGGGCAGGATCTGTCGCGCTACGGGCTGCGCTATTCGCACCTCGGCATCGCGCGGCGCGACCCCGCAAGCGGCACCTGGATGATGGTCGAGGAATTGAATCGGTGCGGCACCGCGCACTCGACCCTCTATGCCGACGGCTTCGGCAACTTCTTCCTCGACGACATGTTCGCCTACGAGGCGAAGGTCGTCATTCCGTCAGCCGCGGTGCAGCGGCAACTGGACGCGGCGCTCGCGTCGGGCACCGCGATGCGGCTGCACGAGCCGCGCTACAACGAGATCGCGTATCCGTGGAGCACGCGCTACCAGAACTGCAACCAGTGGGTGCTCGAAACGCTCGCCGCGGCGCTCGACCCGCAGGCGGTCGCGAGCCGCGCCACCGCGCAGGCGTGGTTGCGCGCTGCCGGCTACCGCCCGTCGACCCTCCACGTGGCGCCGTTCGAGCAGCTCGGCGCGCAGCTCTTCGCCACCAACATCGCATTCGACGATCATCCGCAGGATCGCGTGCTGGCGGGTGACATCGACGTCGTCACCGCCGAATCGGTCATCGACTTCGTCACGCGAATCGACGCCGGCGCGACGGTGCGTGTACTGTCCGTCTCGCGGTAAACGCGGGCATAATCGACCGAGGTCCTCCATGAGCGCCCCCAACCAGTACGCGCTGCTGCGCGAGCGCCGCTTCGCTCCGTTCTTCTGGACGCAGTTCGCCGCCGCGGGCAACGACAACGTGTTCAAGAACGCGTTCGTCGTGTTCGTGACCTTCGAGGCGACCCATCTCGTCAGCGTCGATCCCGGCATGATCGTCAACGTGATCGGCGCCCTCTTCATCCTGCCGTTCATGCTGCTGTCGGGAACGTCGGGCCAGCTCGCCGATAAGTACGAGAAGTCGAAGCTGATCCGCCTCATCAAGCTGTTCGAGATCGCGATCATGGTGATCGGCTGTGCCGGGTTCCTGCTGCCGAGCATCGCGCTCCTGTTCGTCGCGCTCGCGCTCCTCGGCGTGCACTCGACGCTGTTCGGGCCGATCAAGTACGCGATCCTGCCGCAGCACCTCGGCACCGACGAGCTCGTCGGCGGCAACGGCATGGTCGAGATGGGCACCTTCGTCGCAATCCTGCTCGGGACCATCGCCGGCGGGCTCGTCGTCGCGATCAAGCCGCACGGCACGCTGTGGGCGGGGGTGCTGACGATCGCGATTGCGGTGTTCGGCTGGCTCGCGAGCCGGCGCATCCCGACCACGCCGGCGGTCGCACCCGATCTCGTCATCAACTGGAATCTCTTCACCGAGACCTGGCGCAATCTTACGATCGCCCACGAAAACCTCGTCGTGTGGCGCTCGATGCTCGGCATCTCGTGGTTCTGGTTCTACGGCGCGATCTACCTCGCACAGCTTCCCGAGTTCACCCGTGGGGTGCTAGGCGGCGACGAGCACGTGTTCACGCTGCTGCTCGCGCTGTTCTCGATCGGCATCGGCGTCGGCTCGCTCATGTGCGAGCGGATGTCCGGCCGCAAGGTCGAGATCGGCCTCGTACCGTTCGGCTCGATCGGGCTCACGTTGTTCGCGCTCGACCTGTGGCTCGCGACACGCCATTTCACCCCGGCGGGAACGAGCGGCGTGACCGCGTTCCTCGGTCACTCGGCGAGCTGGCGGGTGATCAGTGACATCGTGCTGCTCGGCGTGTTCGGCGGCTTCTATACGGTGCCGCTCTACACACTGATCCAGACGCGTTCGCAACCGTCGCACCGGTCACGGATCATCGCCGCCAATAACATCCTCAACGCCGTTTTCATCATCGTCTCGGCGATCGTGGCGATCGGGCTCCTGAAGGCGGGCGTGACGATCCCGGAGCTCTTCCTCGTCGTTGGCATCCTGAATGGCCTGGTCGCGATCTACATCTATACGCTGGTGCCCGAGTTCCTGATGCGCTTCCTCGCCTGGCTCCTGATCCACAGCGTCTACCGCGTCCGCAATCACGGCCTCGACCACATCCCGGACGACGGGCCGTGCGTGCTGGTGTGCAATCACGTGAGCTACGTCGACGCGATGGTGATCAGCGCCTGCGTGCACCGCCCGATCCGCTTCGTGATGGATCATCAGATCTTCCGCATCCCGGTGCTGTCGTTCATCTTCCGCGCGATGCGCGCGATCCCGATCGCGTCGGCGAAGATCGACCCGAAGCTCAAGGATCGCGCGATCCGCGCCGCGCAGGACGCGCTCGCCGCCGGCGAGCTGGTCGGGATCTTCCCCGAGGGCCGTCTCACCGAGAGCGGCGACATCAACCGCTTTCGTCCCGGGGTGCAGCAGATCATCGACGCGATGCCGGCACCGGTCGTGCCGATGGCACTGCGCGGCCTGTGGGGCAGCCTCTTCTCGCGCGCCGAGCCGGGTCGGACGCTCGCGCGCCTGCGCCGCACGTTTGCGCCGATCGACCTCGTCGTCGCCGCGCCGATCGACGCCGCGTGTGCGACTCCGGAAGCGCTGCAGGCGATCGTCGCCGGGCTTCGCGGCGACACGCGCTGACGGCGTACGAATAGTGCCCCGACCGTACGCTCTGCGCGTCAAGGGGAATCCGTCTCGATCGCGATGCTTGTCGCTGCTAGCAATTTCTGCTATCAGAGTGAGGCCGTGAACACCATGTCGCACCGGGGCTACACCGCGCGCGTCGAATACGACGAGCGAGACAACATCTTTGTCGGTCGCATTCTCGGCATTCGCAGCATCATCAGCTTTCACGGGCAAACGGTTGCGAAGCTGAGAGGCGAGCTCGAGCGCGCCATCGACGAGTATCTCGCCGACTGCAAAAGCGAGGGCGTGCCGCCCGAGAAGTCGGCGTCCGGGAAGCTCCTGCTCCGGGTGCCCCCCGAAGTCCATGGGCGCGCACTCATCGCCGCACAGGCTGCCGGAAAGAGCCTTAACCAGTGGGCCACCGACGTGCTGCGACGCGCCATCCGATCGGGCTGAGTGCCAAAATGTCCGGCAACACCTTCGGAACGCTCTACTGCGTCACCTCGTTCGGCGAATCGCACGGGCCGGCGATCGGGTGCGTGATCGACGGTTGTCCGCCCGGGCTCGCGCTCGCGGAAGGCGACATCCAGAAGGACCTCGATCGCCGCCGGCCCGGGACCTCGCGCCACGTCACCCAGCGCCGCGAGCCCGACCGCGTCGAGATCCTCTCCGGTGTGTTCGAAGGGCACACGACCGGCACGCCGATCGCGCTCCTGATCCGCAACGAGGATGCGAAAAGCCGCGACTACGCGAACATCGCGGACACGTTCCGCCCCGGCCACGCCGACTACACCTACTGGCACAAGTACGGCATCCGCGATTACCGCGGCGGCGGCCGCCAGTCGGCGCGCGAGACGGCCGTACGCGTCGCGGCCGGTTCGGTCGCGAGGAAATGGCTCGCCGAGCGGTACGGCGTCGCGGTCCGCGGCCACATGACCGAGCTCGGCTCGAACGCGATTGCGTTCGAAGGCTGGCAACACGTCGACGAGAACCCGTTCTTCGCCGCCAACGCGTCGATGATCGCCGAGCTCGAGGCGTGGATGGACCGTCTGCGCAAGTCGGGAGATTCCTGCGGCGCGCGCATCGAGGTCGTCGCGAGCGGCGTCCCGGTGGGCTGGGGCGAGCCGGTCTACGGCAAGCTCGATGGCGACATCGCGCAGGCGATGATGGGGATCAACGCAGTGAAGGGCGTCGAGATCGGCGCGGGATTCCGCGCGGTGACCCAGCGCGGCAGCGAGCATTCCGACGAGATGACGCCCGAAGGCTTTGCGAGCAACCACGCGGGTGGCATCCTCGGCGGCATCTCCACCGGCCAGGACATCGTCGTCGCGATCGCGGTGAAGCCAACGTCGTCGATCCGTCTCGACCGTCACTCGATCGACACGGCGGGGGCCCCCGTCATCGTCAACACGCACGGCCGCCACGATCCCTGCGTCGGTATTCGCGCGACGCCGATCGCCGAGGCGATGCTCGCCTGCGTGCTGATGGACCACGCACTGCGCCATCGCGCGCAGAACGCCGACGTCAGCGTCGCGACGCCGCGTATCGCCGCGCAGGCGCCGCCCGAGGTCGTGAGCCGGCTTCGCGCCGGAGCGCCGGTCGACAATCCCGATCCCGACGAGGCGTAGTGTGCAACCCTACCTCGACTTCATGCGCCACGTCCGCGAGCACGGACAGCGCAAGGACGACCGCACCGGAACGGGAACGCTGTCGGTGTTCGGCTACCAGATGCGCTTCGATCTTGCGCGAGGGTTTCCGCTCGTCACGACGAAGAAGCTGCACACGAAGTCGATCGTGCACGAGCTCCTGTGGTTTCTGCGCGGCGAGACCAACGTCCGCTCGCTGCAGGCCGCCGGCGTGTCGATCTGGGACGAGTGGGCCGACGCCGACGGCGAGCTAGGGCCGATCTACGGGCATCAGTGGCGAAGCTGGCCGGCTCCCGACGGGGGGAGCGTCGATCAGATGGCGAACGTCGTCGCCGAGATTCGCCGCAACCCCGACTCGCGCCGGCTGATCGTCTCGGCGTGGAACGTCGCCGAGCTTCCGAAGATGAAGCTGCCCCCGTGCCACCTCCTGTTCCAGTTCTACGTCGCGGGCGGGCGGCTGTCGTGCCAGCTCTACCAGCGGAGCGCCGACATCTTCCTCGGCGTGCCGTTCAACATCGCGTCCTACGCGCTTCTTACCAGCCTCGTCGCTGCGCAGTGCGACCTCGAGCCCGGCGAATTCATCTGGAGCGGCGGCGACTGCCATCTGTATCTCAATCATTTCGAGCAGGCGGACATCCAGCTCGCGCGCGAGCCGCGTCCGCTGCCGCACCTCGTTCTGCGACGGAAGCCAGAGACGCTCTTCGACTACCGCTACGAAGACATCGAGTTCACCGACTACGCGCCGCATCCGCCCTTGCGCGCGGCGGTGGCGGTGTAGCGGACAAAAAGAAGCCCGCAGGAGGAGGCGGGCAAGGGGGTCTGGCTCAAGCGGGCGCAATGGCACCCGCGAAGCTCCGGAGCGCTCTCGCGCTTCGGCGGGGGTATTCGCCTACACGACGCTGCGCGCGGCGTTGATTCGCTCGGCGAGCTCTTCCAGCGCAGCTTCCTGCGCGAGCTCAGCGAGATCGTCGGCGCGGCGCTTGCCGCCCGCATCGGTCGCGTGCTCGTCGGCCATGCCGCGCAACCACTGCGAAAGTTCGGGCGAGAAGGTGTCCATATCGATCGGCCTGATGCTGGGTAAGAATCGTTTCCCTTCGACATCTTCTAAGCAACGCGCGTGCCACGCTCGACTCGCGATGCCGCTCGAGCGACCTGCGTCGATATTCATAGTGCAAACGGTCGAAATCGGCGCGCGATTCCGTCGCAGCGCGGATGTGAAAAACGCGGCGTTTGTCGCAGTGCACCGACGCGCTGACGGGCGTACGCCCTAAATGCTTGAATCAGCGTGACAATGCTTGTCGCATTTCGGCGACAAGCAATGCTGCAGTGCGTAATTCGGCTGTCGGAAAAATTGACGCCGCGTGTTCGGTCAGCCTTTCGGCTCCTTGAACATCGCGGGCTCCAGTCGATGCCGCTGGAGGAGCTTGTAGAACTCGGTGCGGTTGCGTCGCGCGAGCTGTGCTGCCTGGGTGACGTTGCCGCCGGTGATCTTGAGGAGGCGCACGAGATAGTCGCGCTCGAAGGTCTTGCGCGCTTCCTCGAACGGGACGAGCGCCGCCGCGTCCTCCTTCAGCGCGTTCTGGACGAGGCTCGCGGGGATGACCGCGGTCGCCGTCAGCGCGACCGCCTGCTCGAGAAGGTTGATGAGCTGGCGGACGTTCCCCGGCCACGGGGCCGCGACGAGCGAGGCCATCGCATCGGGCGCAAGCGTCGGAGCGGGCTTCCTGTAGCGCTCGCCGAGCGTGCGCAGAATGTGCGCGGCGAGGAGCGGAATGTCCTCGCGACGCTCGGCCAGCGACGGGAGCTTCAGTGAGACGACGTTGAGCCGGTAATAGAGGTCCTCGCGGAACTGGCCGCGCGCGCGCTGGGCGTCGAGGTCACGATGGGTGGCCGAGATCACCCGCACGTCGACCGGGATCGATTGCGTCGCGCCGACCGGACGCACTTCGCCTTCCTGCAGCACGCGCAGCAGCTTCACCTGCAGCGGGAGTGGCATGTCGCCGATCTCGTCGAGAAAGAGCGTCCCGTGATCGGCGGCCTGGAAGAGGCCCTTGTGTGCCTGGACCGCGCCGGTGAACGCTCCGCGCGCGTGCCCGAAGAGCTCTGATTCGAGGAGATCGGCGGGAATCGCCCCGCAGTTGACCGCGACGAACGGCTCGTCGCGCCGCGGGCTCGCCTTGTGGATCGCGCGGGCGAGCAGCTCCTTGCCGGTCCCGGAATCGCCGAAGATCAGGACGCTGGCGTCGGAATCGGCGACGAGCTTCGCCTGCCGCAACAGATCCTCCATCCGCGGGCTGCGGGTGATGATGTCGGCGCGCCACTCGCCGGCGGTTTCGGTGCTTCCCGGCACCTCGGCGCCTGAAACCTCGAGCGCGGCCGCCACCTTCTGCAGGAGATCCTGACTGTCGAACGGCTTCGTGAGATAGCCGAAGACGCCGCGCTGGGTCGCGGTGACGGCATCGGGGATGGTCCCGTGCGCGGTGAGAATGATCACCGGCAGCGCCGCGTGCTGCCGATCGATCGCCTCGAAGAGCTGCAGGCCGTCGATCCCCGGCATCCTGAGATCGGTGATCACTGCGGCCGGACGCTGCACGGCGATCGCCGCGAG
>DASVWR010000055.1:0-4108 GCA_036393115.1 Casimicrobiaceae bacterium | reverse complement strand
GACGGAAAGGAAACGTCGGGACGCGGTGGGCAGTTGCGACAGTTTCTCGAAGGTCATGGGCTTCAATCGCGGCACCTTTTGCAATGCATCGAGCAGGCGCTGGATCCGAACCGGCTTCACCAGGTAGTCGACGGCGTGCACTTCGAACGCCGCCAGCGCATGCTCCGGATAAGCCGTCGTGAACATCACGACGGGCGGACGCGGGAGCTTTAGCAAATGCCGGGCCAGCTCGATGCCGTCCATGCCCGGCATATGGATGTCAGTGAGGACGAGGTCTGCAGCGACGGCGTGCAGCATGTCGAGCGCTTCGCGTCCGTGCTGCGCCTCGCCGACGACCGCGAGCGGCACCGCCGCCGAGCAATCCTCGAGCAGCTCGCGTAGCCGGTGGCGCGCCGGCGCCTCGTCGTCGACGATCATCACCCGCAGCCTCGGTTCATCCATGACTGACCTTTGTCGTTCTCGCGCCGGAGAGGATGCGCAGCGGCGGCGGTGCATCGCGCCGGCTGTCGCCTGCATCTCCGAGGTACGGTTCGCGCCGCGCCTGGCCGTTGCGGCCCGGCGGCGCGGCCTCGGGCTTTCCGATCCGATAAGGCATCCGGATGTGCACTTCGTAACCGTCGCGCGTCACGCGCGAATCGAGGCTCGCCTCGGCATCGAAGTGCAGCGCAAGGCGCTCGCGGATGTTGGCGAGCGCCATCCGGTTGCCGGAGTGATGGCGGCCGTTATCGGCGAGCCACGGGTTCTTCAGCACCGCGTGCACTTCGTCGCGACTCTGGAAGATGTTGATCGAGATGATGCCGGGCGTCGTCGAAGGCTCGATGCCATGATAAACGGCGTTCTCGAGAAGCGGCTGCAGCACGAGCGGCGGCACCATCGCGTTACCCGGCATGCTCTTCAGGTTCCAGTCGACCTTGAGCCGCTCGCCGAGGCGCAGCTGCTCGAGCTCGAGGTACTGCCGGCAGAGCTCGAGCTCGTCGCCGAGCGGCGCCAGCTCGCGATTGTCGCGCATCAGCACGCGAAAGAGCTCGGCGAGATCTTCGAGCGCCGTCTCGGCGCGCCTCGGCTCGCGTCGCATCAGCGACAGCACCGCAGTGATGCTGTTGAAGAGGAAATGCGGCCGGATGCGCGCCTGCAGCGCAGCGAGCCGTGATTCGGTGATCGCCGGCGACAATGCGCGCGCGCGAAGCCGGAAGTAGCCGAGGAGCGCGAATTGCGCCAGAAGCGCGAAGCCGACATGGCGCACGAGCGACCAGTCGAGCCCATACCGGCCCGGGACCGCGCCGCCGACGTCGAGCGTGAAGCGGCCAAGCAGCACGTGCACGCCGATCGCGCAGGCGATCGTCAGCACGGCGATCGCCGTGGTGCCGGCCGCCCGGGCGCTGCGCGCGAGCCAAGGCGCGGCGATCCACAGCACGAGTACTTCGGCGAAGAGTTGCGGCTCGACGTAACCCGAGATCGCCGCCCATTGATCGGCGAGCCCGGCGAGCCGCGGCTCACGTGCGAGAGCGATCACGAGCGCCGCGGCGTTGACGCCGACGAGTACGCGCAGGACGGTGCCAAGATTGCGGAAATCCGGCAGTCCCGGAGCGTCGTCGGAGGGCTTTATAATCCGCGACATAGCGGGGTAATGATGCAATCATCATGCCGGCTTCCGGCGCTTCCGCCCGCACGATCCGATGCCGATCCCGACGCGCACTTCCCGCCCTGCCGGCCGATCTGCCCCGCGACCGGCCCGGCGTCAACCCGCCGCGACGGCACCCGCGAAGCGAGCGCCCACCTCGGTTGAGACCCTGCCGCAGAGCGGCACCTGGTCGGCGCGTTTCGCGGAGCCGATGTCCGAGCGCATGCAGCGCTTCAACGCCTCGGTCCTGTTCGACCGCCGCCTCGCCGACGCCGACCTCGCGGGCTCGCTCGCCCATGCACGGATGCTTGCCGGCGCGGGCGTGCTGTCCCCGGCCGACCTCGCTGCGATCGAAGAGGGCCTCGCGACGATCGGCGCCGAGATCGCGCGCGGCGAATTCGCGTGGAAGATCGAGAACGAGGACGTCCACTTCAGCGTCGAGCGCAGGCTGACCGAGCTCGTGGGCGATGCCGGCAAGCGCCTGCACACGGCACGCTCGCGGAACGATCAGGTTGCGACCGACGTGAGGATGTGGCTGCGCGGTGCGATCGATGCGCTCGCATCGCAACTCGTCCTGCTGCGCCGCGCGCTGCTCGACCTCGCCGAGCGTCATGCGGCGACGATCATGCCGGGCTTCACGCATCTGCAGGTCGCGCAACCGGTGACGTTCGGGCATTACCTGATGGCCTACGACGCGATGTTCGCGCGCGACCTCGAACGGTTTGCCGATTGTCGAAGACGCGTGAATCGGTTGCCGCTCGGCAGTGCCGCGCTCGCGGGCACCGGGTTCCCGATCGATCGCGCGCGCGTCGCGCGCGAGCTCGGCTTCGAAGCGCTCGCACCGAACTCGATCGACGCCGTCTCCGATCGTGATTTCGCGATCGAATTCGGCGCCGCGGCATCGCTCGTCGCGATCCACCTGTCGCGCTTCGCCGAGGAGCTCGTGCTGTGGTCGACGCCGCGCTTCGGTTTCGTCACGCTCGCCGACCGCTTCTGCACCGGCAGCTCGATCATGCCGCAGAAGAAGAATCCCGACGTGCCCGAGCTCGTCCGCGGCAAGTCGGCGCGGGTGATCGGCAACCTCACCGCGCTCCTCGTGCTGATGAAGGCGCAGCCGCTTGCCTACAACAAGGACAACCAGGAAGACAAGGAGCCGCTCTTCGACACCGTCGACACGCTCGCCGATACGCTCGCGATCATGACGGACCTCGTCGCGACCGGGCTCACGCCCGACGTCGCGCGGATGCGCGCGGCGGCGCACGAAGGCTTCGCGACCGCGACCGACCTCGCCGATTACCTGGTGAAGAAGGGTCTCCCGTTTCGCGACGCGCACGATGCCGTCGCGCGCGCGGTGAGCGAGGCCGAGCGGCGCGGCTGCGGCCTCGAGGAGCTTCCGCTCGATGCGATGCGCGCATTCTCGCCGCGAATCGGAAAGGACGCGTACGAGGTGCTGACGCTCGACGGATCGGTCGCGAGCCGCGACCATCCCGGAGGCACCGCTCCGCACCAGGTGCGCCTCGCGATCGCCGCCGCGCGGCGCGAGCTCGACCACGCCGATGCCGATCGAATGGCAGCTACTCGAATCGCTGCTACTCAAATTGCTGCGACTGGAGCATCCGAATGAGCCGCTCGCTTGCCTTCCTGGGACTCGGCGTCATGGGCTATCCGATGGCGGGGCACCTCGCGCGCGCCGGCCACGCCGTCACCGTCTACAACCGCACGGCGTCGAAGGCCGCGGCGTGGGTCGACGGGTACGGCGGGCGCGCCGCCGCCACGCCGGCCGACGCCGCGCGCGAGGCCGAGCTCGTGATGATGTGCGTCGGCAACGATCGCGACGTTCGCGAAATCGCCGCGGCGGCGCTGCCGGCGATGCGCGAAGGCGCGATCCTCGTCGATCACACGACCGCATCGGCGATCGTCGCGCGCGAGGTCCACGCGGCTGCGCGTGCGCGCGGCGTCGGTTTCCTCGACGCGCCGGTATCCGGAGGGCAGGCGGGCGCCGAGCGCGGCCAGCTTACGATCATGGTCGGAGGCGACGAAGCGCTCTTCGACCGCGCGAAGGACGTGCTCGCGTGCTACGCGCGCGCCGTCACGCTGATGGGGTCGGTGGGCGCGGGCCAGCTCACCAAGATGGTCAATCAGATCTGCGTCGCCGGTGCGATTCAGGGTGTCGCCGAAGGGCTTGCGTTCGGACTTCACGCCGGCCTCGACGTCGAGCGCGTCCTCGAAGTCATCGGCAAGGGTGCTGCGCAATCGTGGCAGTTGGACAGTCGCGGCAAGACGATGCTTGCCGACAAGTTCGACTTCGGCTTTGCCGTCGACTGGATGCGCAAGGACCTCGCGATCTGCCTCGACGAGGCGCGAGCCAACGGCGCCGCGCTGCCGCTGACCGCCGTGATCGACCAGTTCTACGCGCGCATCCAGGCGCAGGGCGGCGGGCGCTGGGACACGTCGTCGCTGATCCGCCTGCTGCGGTAGCGGGTCAGG
>DASVWR010000054.1:0-7065 GCA_036393115.1 Casimicrobiaceae bacterium | reverse complement strand
GCGCATGCGCTCGAAGGCCATCGGTCGATTCGGAAATGGCTGGGGAGGAAGGATTCGAACCCTCGAATGCCGGAATCAAAATCCGGTGCCTTAACCAACTTGGCGACTCCCCAGCGGAAACCCTCGCGATCCGTTCCCCGTCCCGCCCGCCGCACCGTCCGTCAGGACAGCGCCGCGAGCGGATGTCGATCGATCGTGCGCACGACGCGCCCCGGCGTTCCGGCGGGAAGCGCGGCGAGCGCCGCCTGCGCTTCGGCAGCCGTGGCGAACGCAGCGAACACTGCTGCGCCCGAACCGGTCATCCGTGCCTGCGGGGTCACTCGCCGCAGTGCCGTGAGCGCCTGCGCCACCGCCGCGAATCGCGCGGTCGCCGCGGCCTCGAGATCGTTTCGCCCGTAACCTTCGGAAAAGACGTCTATTTTCGCGGACGCCGCAGAGCGTGTCAATTCGGATGCCGCGAACATCGACGCGGTCGAGACGGCAACCGGCGGCAGCGCGAGCGCAATCCACGCCGTCGGCAGCGAGACCGGCGTGAGGATCTCGCCGATGCCGCGCAGCACCGCGGCGCCCCCGCCGAGGAAGAACGGCACGTCGGCGCCGAGTGAAACACCGATCGCGGCAAGCTCGCTTCGCGGCAAGTGCAGGCCCCACAGCCGATCGAGCGCGACGAGCGTGGTCGCGGCGTCCGAGCTTCCACCGCCGAGTCCCGCACCGATCGGAATTCGCTTGTCGATCGCGATCGACGCGCCGCGGCGCGTGCCGTTCGCTTCGCGCAGCGCCAACGCAGCGCGTAGCGCGAGATCGTCGGACTCGGCGACTCCCGGGATCGGCCTCTCGCGCACGACGCGCTCGTCGTCGCGAGCCTCGACCGACACGGTGTCGGCGAGGTCGATCAGCGTGACGAGCGATTCCAGCGTGTGATAACCGTCGGGGCGCCTGCCGGTGACGTGCAGGAACAGGTTGACCTTGGCCGGTGCTGCGACCGTGAGGCTCGCGCTCAAGCGATGCTCCGACTCATCGACGCGCGTCACTCATTGCCAGCGATCGATGACGATCGTGAGATCGATCGGCGGCGAATCCGGATACGCGAGCGCGACGCGCGCCGGGTGCCTCGCCGCGTCGTCGGCATAGCGGTAATGGACGTCCCAGCCGTCCTGGCGCAACGTCGAGGGCCGGCCTTCGGCGTCGCGCTCGACGCGGGCCGACGTGCCCGCGCGCGGAACACCCTGGATCCACCACGCGAGACCTTCGACCGGAATTGCGACGCCGAGCCCGCGCTCGGTGAGCGACGGCCAGTCGGACGCGGTCTTCACCGACCCGTCGGGGAGCGCGAGCCTGACCCTGTTGCGGTCGCCGTCGAGCCGGGCGATCGTCTGCCCGAGCGGGGTCGCGAGGTCGATCGAGTCGCGGTCCGGTTCGTGCAGCCACGAGAACGATCCCGCGACGCCGTCGCTTCCGCGCCGCGCCGACATCCTGCCGTCGATCGTGAACGGCCGATCGAGACCGGGCGTCGATCGCTCGGTGACCGTCGCAGGCAGGCTCGCGCAACCCGCGAGGATGGCCAGTGCCGCAACACCCGCCACGGCGAGGCGAGCCATCACTGCGGCTCGAGGCGGCCGACCGTTTCCTTCAGCACGGCATTGTCCGGGTGCAGGGCGAGCTGCGCGCTCCACAACGCGCGTGCACGCTCGCGATCGCCCTTGCGCCACAGCACTTCGCCCAGGTGCGCCGCGATCTCCGCGTCGGACCGGCTGTCGAGCGCACGCTGCAGATACGCCTGCGCTTCGTCGAGACGACCTAGCCGGTACAACGCCCATCCCATGCTGTCGAGGATGAACGGATCGTCCGGCGCCAGCTTGTGCGCGCGCTGGATCAGCGCGAAGCCCTCGTTCGTCCGGCTGGTGCGATCGACGAGCGTGTAGCCGAGAGCGTTCAGCGCCTGCGCATCGTCGGGCTTCAGCGTGACGAGATGCTTCAGCCTCGCCTCCGCCTCGTCGACCTTGTCGAGCCGGTCGGCGACCATCGCGACGTCGTAGATGAGATCGGCGGAGTCGGGGTGCGCGGCGAGGCCCAGCTCGAGCACCTTGTAGGCGCCGGCGTCGTCGCCCGCCTCGCGCAGCACCTGCGCCTCGGCCTGGATGACCTGGATCTTACGCTCGGCCGTCGTCGCATCGAGACTTGCGAGCCATCGCTTCGCCTCGTCGAGCTTGCCTTCCCTGCCGTAGAGCGCGCCGATGCGAAGCTTCGCGATCCACGCGCGATCGCCGTCCTTGATCGCCTGGTAGCGCTCGATCGCCTTCGCGTACTGCTTCTGATCCTCGGCAATCTCGGCAAGGTAGAGCTCCATCGTTCCCGGCTCGCCGTAGCCGGCCTTCTTCAGGTCCTCGAACAGGCGCTCGGCCTCGCCGTAATCCTTCATCTGCAGCGCGATGCCGGCGACTGCGAACTCGAGGTCGCGCGAGGCCGGCTCGTGGTCCCACAGCTTCTGCATCAGCGAGCGCGCGTCGGCGAGCCGATGCATGTCGATGTACGATTGCGCGAGCGCGCCGGTCGCCGCTTTCGAGTACGGCTCCTTCGCGAGAAACGACTGCAGCCACTCGATCTTCGCCTGGGGCGACTTGCGGCCGAGGATCTCGCCTTTCAGCACCGCCGCGCGGTCCCATCCGGGCTGGAGCTCGAGCGCGCGATCGACTTCGTTGATCGCGATGGCGTTGCTCGATTCGTTCGAGGCACCCGCCCGGAATGCGGCGAGCGCCACCGCGTAGTGCGCCTCGGCCGACTTCGGATACGGCTTCGCGAGATCGGTGATCAGCGTGAGGGTCGCGTGCGGATCGGCGCGCTGCGAGAAGAGCGAGTTCAACTGCAGGAAGATCCCGCCGACGCCCTGTCCGGACAGCGCGGCCTCCGACAGCACTCGCGCGATGCGGTCGCGCATCTGCTCGCTCGCCTCGGAGAGCGGGATCTCGCCGTGATCGCCGTTCGCCGCCAGCGCCGCCAGCACCTGCTTCGGGCGTTCGGCGTCGGGTGCGAGCTTCGCCCACAGCGTCGCGGCATCGCGGACGAGGCTGCGGTTGCGGCTCGCGATCGCGATCTCCGTCGCGCGCTCGGCGATGCGCGGGTCCTTCGCGTCGCGTGCGGCGTCGATGTAGGCCTTGGCGGCGACGTCCGGATGATCACGCTGCAGCGCGATATCCCCGAGCAGCAGCCGATAGAAGAGATCGGTGCTGAGCGACGGCGTCGCGGCCGGACCCGGCGCAGCCCCTTCGGCGAGCGCGGGCGGACATGCCGCAAGCAGCGTCGCCGCGACGGCGAGCGGAAACCATCGGAGTGGGATCATCGACGAATCAACCTTCGATCCCGGACGATCCCGGGAAGACGACTAGTATAGTCGGACCGCTCGCTGCGAAATCGCTGCTCCGCGGTCGCTGGATTGCACGCCCGCGATCGCGCGGCTCCCTTGCGCCATGCCCGAACTGCCCGAAGTCGAAACCACCCGGCGTGGCATCGCGCCGTACGTGCGCGGTCGCGTGGTCTCGCGTGTCATCGTCTACGACCATCGCCTGCGCTGGCCGGTTCCTGGCGATCTCGACCGGCGCATGCGCGGTGCGACGATCCTCGGCGTCGAGCGCCGCAGCAAGTACCTGCTGCTGCACACCGGTCCGGCCGCGCTGCTCGTGCATCTCGGGATGACCGGATCGCTGCGCATCTGGCGCGACCCGCCGCCACGCGGTGTGCACGACCACGTCGACATACGCTTCGACGACGGTACCGTGCTCCGTTACCGCGATCCGCGCCGGTTCGGCGCGATGCTGTGGGCGCCGGTCCCGGTCGAGCGCCATCCGCTGCTGGCCTCGCTCGGGCCCGAGCCTTTCGACGCGGCGTTCGACGCGAGCTATCTGTGGCGCACGACGCGCCGGCGCCGCGCGGCGATCAAGCTCGTGCTGATGGACAACCGGGTCGTAACCGGCGTCGGGAACATTTACGCCAACGAGTCGCTGTTCCGCGCCGGAATCCGCCCGACCGTGCCCGCGGGGCGCGCCTCGCGCGCACGGCTCGCGGCGCTCGTCGCGAGCGTGCGCGAGGTACTCGCCGAGGCGATCTCCATGGGGGGTACGACTCTTCGCGACTACGTCGGCTCGGACGGTCGCCAGGGCTATTTCCAGCTCGACCACTTCGTCTATGGCCGCGACGGGCTGCCGTGCCGCGTCTGCGGGGTCCCGGTTCGCGTGGTACGCCTCGGCCAGCGTTCGTCCTTCTACTGCCCCAACTGTCAGTCCCGCTGAGCGGCGGTGGCACGGGGCGTGCTTCGCCAAGCAGACTCGTGCTGTAGGCGTCGCGGCAAGGCGCCCACGGCCGGCGACGACAAAGCGCCCCCATCCGCATGGACCACACCCGCGACCTGGTCGCCCGCTTCGAGGCTTATGCCGACTGGCGCCGCCGCCTGTCGGCCGGGATCTCGACGCTGCACGGCTGGCTGCAGCAGCAGGACCTCGCCGACGCGCAGATCGACGTCAAGGTCCAGGGTCTGCTCGAACGACTGCAGGAGGACAAGCTCGTCGTCGCGTTCGTCGCCGAGTTCTCGCGCGGGAAATCCGAGCTCATCAACGCGATCTTCTTCGCCGATTTCGGGCAGCGGATGCTGCCGTCGTCGGCCGGGCGCACGACGATGTGCCCGACCGAGCTTCTCTACGATCCCTCGCGTCCGCCGTCGATCCGGCTGCTCCCGATCGAAACGCGGCTCAAAGACGCGTCGGTCGGCGAGTTCAAGGAGTATGCCGACGAGTGGGTGACGTTCCCGCTCGACCTCGGCGCCGCCGACCGGATGGCCGAGGCGCTCGCGCGCGTGTCGCAGATCAAGCGGGTGCCGATCGCGCTCGCGCGGAAGTACGGCCTCTACCGCGAGTCCGACGAGGACCTGCTCGCGGTGCTCGAGCGCGACGACGAAGGCAGCGTCGACATCCCCTGCTGGCGCCACGCGATCATCAACTTTCCGCATCCGTTGCTGCAGCAGGGGCTCGTGATCCTCGATACGCCCGGCCTCAACGCGATCGGCACCGAGCCCGAGCTCACGCTCTCGCTGCTGCCGTCCGCGCACTCGGTTCTGTTCCTGCTCGCCGCGGATGCCGGGGTCACCAAGACCGACCTCGAAGTCTGGAACGACCACCTCGCCGGGGAAGAGGCGGCGCTGCGCTCGGCGCGCCTCGTCATCCTCAACAAGATCGACGGCCTGTGGGACGACTTGAAGCCCGAGGTCGAGGTGAACGCCGAGATCGAGCGGCAGGTTCACCAGACCGCGTCGCTGCTGGGGGTACCGCCGGCCCAGGTGTTTCCCGTCTCGGCGCAGAAGGCGCTCCTCGCCAAAGTCAACGGCGACGATGCGCTGCTCGCGCGAAGCCGGCTGCCGGCGCTCGAGCACGCGCTGTCGCGCAAGCTCATTCCGGCCAAGCGCGAGGTCGTCGGCGCCGCGACGCAGAGCGAGGTTCGCGCGCTGACGGCGACCGTGCGCTCGGTGCTCGATGCGCGCGCCGCGGGGATCGCCGAGCAACTCGCCGAGCTCACCGCGCTGCGCGGCAAGAATCAGGACGTCGTTGCCCACATGATGGCACGCGTGCAGGAGCAGAAGGAAGTCTTCGAGCGCGGCCTCGCACGCTACACGGCGCTGCGCAACGTGTTCACCCAGCACAGCAACGAGCTCTTCGACCTCGTCGGGCTCGCGGCGCTGCGCAACAACGCCGCCGACACGAGGAAGCGGATCGAGGACAGCCCCTTCACCAAGGGCGTGCGCGAGGCGATGGGCGATTTCTTCGCGCGGCTGCGGACCGATTTCGACCGCTGCGGCCGCCAGACCGCCGAGGTGCACGAGATGATGCGCGCGATGTACGTACGCTTCGCCCACGAGCATGGACTCGAGCCGTACGTTCCGCCGCAGTTCTCGGTGCTGAAATACCAGAAGGAGATCGAACGGCTGGAGCGCGCCTACAACACGCACTTCAACACGCTCTGGAACATGGTGAGCAAGGCAAAGTATCCGCTGATGCGCCAGTTCTTCGAGACCGTCGCGGCACGCGCCAAGCACGCCTACAAGGTCGCCAATCGCGACCTCGAGGCGTGGTTGAAGGCGGTGATGTCGCCGCTCGAGACGCAGGTGCGCGAGCACCACATCCAGCTTCGGCGGCGGCTCGACAGCATCCAGCGCATACACCGCGCGAGCGACGAGCTCGAGGCGCGCATCGTCGAGCTCGAGCAGGCGCGCGAGGCGCTCCTGCTGCAGCTCCAGGGCCTGCGCCAGCAGGCCTCGGCGGTCGACCTCGTGATCGAGGCTCCCGACCCTCTCCCCCAGGCCGCGAACGGCTAGCCGGTCTTCACCCGCATCAACCCTTCGTACTTCGCGCGCAGCTCCTCGGGCGATTCGATGTGGTCCGGGTCGACCGGGATGCAGTCGACCGGACAGACCTCGCGGCACTGCGGCCGGTCGAAATGGCCGACGCACTCGGTGCATTTCGCCGGGTCGATCACGTAGATCTCCGTGCCCTGGGAGATCGCCGAGTTCGGGCACTCGGGCTCGCAGACGTCGCAGTTGATGCACTCGTCGGTGATGATCAGTGCCACGGCTCAGCTACTGGCGACCCGTCGCCGCAGGCACTCGGCGACGTGGGGATGCACGAACTTCGACACGTCGCCGCCGAAGCGCGCGATCTCGCGCACGATCGTCGCCGACACGAACATGTACTTCTCGTCGGGCGTCAGGAACAGCGTTTCGACCTCCGGGTAGAGATTGCGGTTCATGCCCGCCATCTGGAACTCGTATTCGAAATCCGACACGGCGCGCAGCCCGCGCAGGATCAGCCTCGCGCCCTGCTCGTGGACGAAGTCCATCAGGAGCGACGAGAAGCCGAGCACCTCGACGTTGCCGAAATCGCGCAACACCTCGCGCGCCATCGCGATCCGCTCGTCGACGGTGAAGAACGGTCGCTTGGTCTCGCTGTCGGCGACGCCGACGACGACGCGGTCGAACAGCCGCGACGCGCGGCGCACGAGGTCCTCGTGGCCGCGGGTGAAGGGGTC
>DASVWR010000053.1:0-23387 GCA_036393115.1 Casimicrobiaceae bacterium | reverse complement strand
GAGCAGCGTGCGCTCGTTGCCGAGGTCGTGCGCGTCGACGACTTCGCGCAGGATCTCGGGTCGTCGCTGTTGCGGCAGGGCGCCGCGGGGACGCAACCGAGCCCGGCTGGGACGCAACCGGGCGCGGCCGGGACGCAGCCGGGCGCGGCGGCGAACGAGGGAACCCCGGCGCAGCCCGGCGGCACCGACCGCGTGCGGGCGCGCGCCGGATGAAGCCGGTCTACATCATCGACGGCGCCCGCACGCCGTTCCTGAAATCGCGGAACCGCCCGGGACCGTTCGCGGCATCGGACCTCGCGACCGACGCCGGGCGCGCGCTGCTGCTGCGGATGCCATTCGCGCCGACCGACCTCGACGAGGTGATTCTCGGCTGTGCGGCGCCCGCCGCCGACGAGGTCAATATCGGGCGCGTCGTCGCGCTGCGGATGGGGTGCGGGTTGCGCGTTCCCGGCTGGACGGTGATGCGCAACTGTGCGTCGGGGATGCAATCGATCGACTCGGCGATCGACGCGATGGCGGTGGGACGCTCGAATCTCGTGCTCGCCGGCGGCGTCGATGCGCTCTCGCGCGTGCCGCTCATCTTCTCGGACGCGATGGTCGGCTGGCTCGCGTCGTGGTATGCGGCGAAGACCTTCGGCGCGCGCGCAGCGCTCGTCGCGCGCTTCCGCCCGCACTTCCTCGCTCCGGTGCTCGGCATCATGAAGGGCCTCACCGATCCCGTCGTCGGCCTCATGATGGGGCAGACGGCCGAGAATCTCGCGTGGCGCTTCGGCATTTCGCGCGAAGCGATGGACGCGTACAGCGCGGAGAGCCACCAGCGCGTGCTCGCCGCCCAGCGCGAAGGCCGCTTCGCGCGCGAGATCGTTCCTCTCTACGACGGCAGCGGGCACGTCTACGCCGCCGACGACGGCGTGCGCGAGGACTCGACTCCGGCGAACCTCGCGAAGCTGAAGCCGTTCTTCGATCGCAAGTACGGCAATATCACCGCCGGCAACAGCTCGCAGATCACCGATGGCGGCGCGTGGGTCGTGCTCGCGACGGAGGAGGCCGTGCAGCGTCACGGGCTCACGCCGCGCGGGCGCATCGTCGACAGCGAGTGGGCGGCGCTCGATCCCGCCGAGATGGGGCTCGGCCCGGTCTACGCGGCATCGCCGATCCTGAAGCGCCATGGCCTCGGCGTCGACGACGTCGACGCGTGGGAGATCAACGAGGCGTTCGCGGCGCAGGTGCTCGCCTGCCTCGCGGCGTGGAAGAGCGAGGCGTTCTGCCGCGACGAGCTCGGTCTTGCGGGCGCGCTCGGCGAGATCCCCGCGCAGCGCCTCAACGTCGACGGCGGCGCGATCGCGATCGGGCATCCGGTCGGTGCGTCGGGCACGCGCATCGTGCTGCACGTCCTCGACGTTCTCGAACGGACCGGCGGTCGCCGTGGCTTGGCCGCGATCTGCATCGGCGGCGGGCAGGGCGGAGCGATGCTCGTCGAGCGGGTCGGCTGACATGGATACGGCGACGACCGCAGACCGGGCACGCGACGACGCGGCCGCGGGTGCCGCGGCTCACGCGAGCTGGACGCTCGCGCGCAACGGTGACGGCATCGCGTGGCTCACGTTCGACCGTCCCGACGCTGCGGCGAACACGCTGTCCGCGGCGGCGATCGACGAATTCACCGCGATGCTCGACACGCTGGAGCGCGATCCGCCGCGCGGGCTCGTGATCCGCTCGGGCAAGGCGAACGGCTTCGTCGCCGGCGCCGACGTGACCGAGTTCGGCGCGATCCGCGATGCAGCCGCGGCGCGCGCGCTGGTCGAGCGCGGGTGGCGCGCGTTCGAGCGCCTCGCCGGCGTTCACTACCCGACTGTCGCGCTGGTGCGCGGCTTCTGCCTCGGCGGCGGGCTCGAGCTCGCGCTCGCCTGCCGCTATCGCGTCGTCGTCGACGAGCCGCCGACACGACTGGGGCTCCCCGAAGTGATGCTCGGCATCGTCCCCGGCTGGGGCGGCATCAGGAGGCTGCCGGCGTTGATCGGCGCCCCGGCTGCGCTCGATCTCCTGCTGACCGGGCGCACCATCGACGCGCGCCGCGCGAAGAAACTGGGGCTCGCCGACGAATGTGTTCCCCTGCGCATCATGGAGAACACGGCGCGCGGCGTGCTGCTCGCGCAACCGGTGCCGCGGAAGCCCGGTTTCCCGCTCTCGCTGACGCTGAGCCCACCCGGCCGCAGGCTCGTCGCCGGCCGCGCGCGCAGAGAGGTCGAGAAGCGCGCGTCGCGTGCGCACTATCCGGCGCCGTACGCGATCCTGGAACTGTTCGAGCGTTACGACGGAAACGCGCTCGCGCCGCCGGAGGGTGATCCCGCCGCGATCGACGCGCTCCTCGCCACACCGACGGCGAAGAACCTGATCCGTGTGTTCGGGCTGCAGGAGCGGCTGAAGAGTTTCGGCAAGGCTGATGCCGCCGCGGTCAGGCGCGTGCACGTGATCGGAGCCGGTGCCATGGGCGGCGACATCGCGGCGTGGTGTGCGCTTCGCGGCATGACGGTGACGCTGCAGGACCAGGACGCCGCGCGTCTCGCGCCGGCGTTCGCGCGCGCGATGACGCTGTTCGAGTCGCGCCTGAAGGACAAGCGCCGCATTCGCGACGCCGGCGATCGCCTGATCCCCGATGTCAGGGGTGACGGTGTCGCGCACGCCGATCTCGTCATCGAAGCGATCTACGAGAACGTCGACGCGAAGCGCGCGGTGTTCGCCGAGGTCGGGAAGCGCGCGCGCGCCGATGCGGTGCTCGCCACCAATACGTCGTCGATCCCGCTCGAGGACATCGCCTCGGTGCTGTCGGCGCCGCAGCGGCTCGTCGGCATCCATTTCTTCAATCCGGTCGCGCGGATGATGCTGATCGAGATCGTCGCGGGGCGAGCGAGCGATCCGGGCGCGCTTGCACGCGCCGCGGGCTTCGCGCGCGCGATCGACCGCCTGCCGCTGCCGGTAAAGAGCGCGCCGGGCTTTCTCGTCAACCGCGTGCTGGCGCCCTATCTGCTGTCTGCGATGCGCTGTGTCGACGAGGGCATCGCGCCCGAGACGGTCGACCGCGCTGCCGTGGCATTTGGTATGCCAATGGGGCCGATCGAGCTCGCCGACGCTGTCGGCCTCGACATCTGCCTCGCCGTCGGCCGCATGCTGTCGCGCGATGCCCCGGTGCCGCGGACGCTCGCCGACCGGGTCGATGCGGGGAAGCTCGGCAAGAAGACCGGGCAGGGCTATTACCTGTGGACCGACGGCAGGCCCCAGAAAGGCTCGCCGGGGGTCCCTGATGCCGGGCTCACCGCAAGGCTCATCGACCCGATGATCGCCGAAGCGAAGGCGGCGCTCGCCGAGGGCATCGTCGCCGATGCGGATCTCGTGGACGCCGGCGCGATCTTCGGCACCGGTTTCGCGCCGTTTCGCGGCGGTCCGCTGCACTACACGGCGAGCGTCGCCGATCGGGTGTAGCATCATCGGCGCTCAACGGAGGGTGTGGTGGATCGAATCTGGCTGAAATCCTATCCCCCGGGAATTCCTGCCGATATCGACGTCAACGAGTACGCGTCGGTGCGCGAGCTCTTCGAGGAGTGCTGCCGCACCTACGGGAGCCGCCCGGCGTTCTCGTGCATGGGGCGCACGCTCTCGTTCGCCGATCTCGACGCGCTGTCTTCGACGTTCGGCGCCTGGCTGCAGGGCGCGGCGGGATGCCAGCGCGGCACGCGCGTCGCGCTGATGATGCCGAACATCCTGCAGTATCCCGTGTGCCTGTTCGGCGCGCTGCGCTCCGGATGCGTCGTCGTCAACACCAATCCGATGTACACGGCTCGCGAGCTCGAGCATCAGCTCACCGACTCGGGCGCCGAGGTGATCGTCGTCGTCGAGAACTTCGCGCATACGCTGCAGGAGGTGATCGCGCAAACGCCGATCCGTCACGTGGTGGTGACGTCGATCGGCGAGTTCCTCGCCGTCAAGGGCAAGCTCGTCGACCTCGTGCTGCGCCGGGTGAAGAAGATGATCCCGAAGTGGTCGCTGCCGGGCTCGATCCGGCTGAACGACGCGATGCGCCAGGGCCGCAAGCTCGCGCTGGCGCGCGTGCCGATCGCGCACGCCGACCTCGCCTTTCTCCAGTACACCGGCGGAACGACCGGCGTCGCCAAGGGTGCCATGCTGACGCACGGCAACATGGTCGCGAACATGCTGCAGGCCCGCGCGTGGGTGCGCCCGTTCCTGAGCGCGGCAGGCCAGCGCGAGGTCATCATGACCCCGCTGCCGCTCTACCACGTGTTCTCGCTCACCGCGAACTGCCTCGTGTTCATGTCGCTCGGTGGCGAAAACGTGCTGATCACCAATCCGCGCGACATCCCGCGCTTCGTGCGCGACATGCGCCGATATCGCTTCACCGCGATGACCGGCGTCAATACGCTGTTCAATGCGCTTCTCAACCATCCGCGCTTCGCGTCGCTCGACTTCTCGTCGCTGCGCCTCACGCTGGGCGGCGGTATGGCGGTGCAGGAGGCGGTCGCCAGGCGCTGGAAGGAGGTGACCGGGGTGACGCTGGTCGAAGCCTACGGCCTCACCGAGACGTCGCCGGCGGCGACGATCAATCCTCTCGACATCGAGGCGTTCAACGGGACGATCGGCCTGCCGATTTCGTCGACGTGGGTGACGCTGCGCGACGACGACGGCCACGACGTGCCCTTCGGGCAATCCGGCGAGATCTGCATCAAGGGGCCGCAGGTGATGGCGGGCTACTGGCAGCGGCCCGACGAGACGGCGAACGTGATGACCGCCGACGGCTACTTCAAGAGCGGCGACATCGGCACCATGAACGAGCGCGGCTTCGTGCGCATCGTCGACCGCAAGAAGGACATGATCCTCGTTTCGGGCTTCAACGTCTATCCGAACGAGATCGAGGGCGTCGTCGCCGAGCACCCGGGGGTGCTCGAATGCGCAGCGGTCGCGACGCCCGATCCGAAGTCGGGCGAGGCGGTGAAGCTCTACGTCGTGCCGAAGGACCCGACGCTCACCGTCGACGAGATGATGAGCTTCTGCCGCGAGCGGCTGACCGGCTACAAATGCCCGCGCGAGATCGAATTCAGGCGCGAGCTTCCCAAGTCGAATGTCGGCAAGATCCTGCGCCGCACGCTTCGTGACGAGGCGCGCGCGGAAGCGGACGTGCGCAGTGCGAGGATGGCCGCCGTGCAGGTCGGGAGCGCGCATTGACCGAGGCCTCGCGGAGCGTCCCGCTGCCTCCGGGAATCCCGGCGTTGCGCGTCGCACCGATGCCGGCGGATGCGAACTTCCATGGCGACATCTTCGGCGGCTGGATCATGTCGCAGGTCGACATCGCCGGCTCGGTGCCGGCATCGCGCCGCGCGCGCGGCCGCATCGCGACCGTCGCCGTGAATTCGTTCGTGTTCAAGGAGCCGGTGCTGATCGGCGACGTCGTCTCGTTCTACGCGACGATCCAGAAGGTCGGCCGCACGTCGATCACCGTTGCGGTCGAGGTGTACGCGCAGCGCAATCCGCGCGAGGAGATCACCGTCAAGGTGACCGAGGCAAGCCTCACCTACGTCGCGGTCGGGCCCGACCGCAAGCCGCGCGCACTGCCGCCGGAATGATTCTCGCCTGCGAACGGCAAGTGCACGGGGAAATGTCCTTGGGAAAGGTCAATATTCTGCAAGCGATGAAGCGCTATAGTCACGCGGCGAAGGACTGCACGCGAACAATCAACCGAACAAGGAGAGCATCAGTCATGCACGAGCGATTCCTGAAGCGGAGCCAGATCGCAACCATCGTCGGCAGCATCGTCCTCGGCCTGGCCGCCGGGCACGCGTGGGGTGCCGGCTTCCAGTTGAACGAGACCTCGGCGTCCGGGCTCGGCAACGCGTTCGCCGGAGGCGCCGCGGAAGCGCAGGACGCTTCGACGGTGTGGTCGAATCCGGCCGGCATGTCGAAGCTCACGTCGCCGCAGGTCGCCGCGGTCGTGAACCTCGTGACGCCGTCGTTCAAGTTCCAGAACGACGGCTCGCAGCCCGCGGCGTTCCAGCCGCTCGGCAATTCGGGCGGCGACGCCGGCAGCCTCAACATCGTGCCGAACCTCTACGCGGTGATGCCGATCAACCACGACTGGAGCGTCGGTCTCGGCGTCAACGTTCCGTTCGGCCTCGTGACCGAATGGGGCAATGGCTGGATTGGCCGCTTCCAGGCGCTGAAATCCGACGTGAAGACGATCAACGTCAATCCGTCGGTGTCGTGGCGGGTGAGCGACACGCTCGCCGTCGGCGTCGGCATCGACTGGCAGCGCGTCGATGCCGAGTTCACGAGCGACGTCAACTACAGCGGCGCGCTGATGCAGGCAGCGGGCCAGGCCGCGGCCGGCGGGTTGATCCCGCCCGCGCTGCTGCCGACGATTGCGTCACTCGTTCCCGGTCTCGCCACGCACACACAGGTCAAGGGCAACGACAGTGCCTGGGGCTGGAACATCGGCGTCCTATGGGACGCGACGCCGCAGACGCGGGTCGGGGCGCAGTACCGCTCGCAGCTCAAGTATCACATCGAGGGCAACGCGCGCTTCGACAATCCGGCGCTGCCCGCTGTGCCGCCGCCGCTCGCGCCGGTGATCGGCGGGCTCGGTGCGGCCGTCAACGGCGTGCTCGCGAACGGCGGCATCACCGCCGACATCAAGTTCCCGGACATCGCCAACGTATCGGTGTTCCACAAGCTGAACGACCAGTGGGACGTGATGGCCGACGCCCAGTTCACCCACTGGTCGGTGTTCAAGCAATTGACGTTCGTGCGCACGACCGGCGAGGTCCTCGCGAGCACCCCCGAGAACGTCCGCGACACCTGGAAGCTCGCGGCGGGCGCCACGTATCACTACAACGACAACTGGAGCTTCCGCGGCGGCGCCGCGTGGGATCAGTCGCCGGTCAACACCACCGACCGCACGCCGCGGCTCCCCGACGCCGACCGGACCTGGCTGACGCTGGGCACGCAGTACAAGGTCAACCGCAACCTCGCCCTCGACGCCGGCTTCTCGTACGTCTGGGTCGCGCGCGGCGATACGAATCAGAACGCCGGGTCGACGGCCGCCAACGGCCTGATCGCCGGCCACTACGACGGCAGCGCCACGGTCGTCTCGGGCCAGATCACCTATACTTTCTGATCGGATCGCATCCCGGCTCGCATTTCTTCTGATCGGCTCGTGTAGCGCTTCCGCTTTCTTCGCCACCGACGTCAGCCGCCGCGCGATCCGCGCGGTGGCTCTATTTCGTCTTCCATGTCCTCCACTCCGTTTCGTGTCCGTCGCGCCGCCGTTCTCGGCGCCGGCGTGATGGGTGCACAGATCGCCGCGCACCTCGTCAATGCCCGGATTCCGGCGCTCCTGTTCGATCTCGCAACGCAGGGTGATCCCAACGCGCTTGCGAAGCGTGGCGTCGACGGGCTGACGAAGCTCGAGCCGGCGCCGCTCGGGCTGAAGTCGCTCGCCGCCGAGATCGACATTGCGAATTACGACGACGATCTCGCGAAGCTTGCCGGCTGCGACGTCGTCGTCGAAGCGATCGGCGAGCGCCTCGACTGGAAGCGCGACCTCTACGCGAAGATCGCGGGGTCGATCGCTCCCGACGCGGCGCTCGTCTCGAACACCTCGGGGCTCTCGCTCGCCTCGCTTGCACAGACGCTTCCCACGGGGTTGCGGCGGCGCTTCTGCGGCGTCCATTTCTTCAATCCGCCGCGCTACATGCGCCTGGTCGAGCTGACGCCGACGACCGACACCGATCCGGCGCTCCTCGACGCGCTCGAGACCTGGCTCACCACGTCGCTCGGCAAGGGCGTCATCCGCGCGCACGACACGCCGAATTTCATCGCCAACCGCATCGGCATCTTCTCGGTGCTCGCGACGATGCACCACGGCAGCGCCCTCGGCCTGCGCTTCGACGAGGTCGATGCGCTGACCGGCCCTCTGATCGGGCGCGCGAAGAGCGCGACCTACCGCACCTGCGACGTCGTCGGTCTCGACACGCTCGCGCACGTCGTGCGAACGATGCAGGACGCGCTGCCCGGCGACCCGTGGCACGCGGTCTATGCGCTGCCGCAGGTCCTCGCCGGCCTGATCGCGAAAGGTGCGCTCGGCCAGAAGACGCGGGCCGGCTACTACCGGAAGAAGGGCAGCGTAATCGAGGTGCTCGACCCCGGCGCTGGCGATTACGTCGCGAGCGGCGCCGGAGTTGCGTCCGAAGTCGCGAAGATTCTCGGCGAGCGCGATGCGTCGAAGCGCTTCGCCGCGCTGCGCGCTTCGAGCCACCCGCAGGCGCGCTTTCTGTGGGCGATCCACCGCGATCTCTTCCATTATTCGGCGTATCACCTCGCCGAGATCGCCGGCAACGCGCGCGACGTCGACCTCGCGATCCGCTGGGGCTTCGGCTGGCGCCAGGGGCCGTTCGAGCTCTGGCAGGCCGCCGGATGGGGTGCGGTCGCCGACTGGATCGACGCCGATCGCGCGTCGGGAACGACACTGGCGCCGGTCGCGCTGCCGGCGTGGGTCCGGGGAGGCCGCGTCGCCGAGGCGAAAGGCGTGCATGCGGCGGAGGGTGCGTTCAGCCCGGCGAAGGACGCGTTCGTCGCGCGCCCGGCGCTTCCCGTCTACCGCCGGCAGCGCTATCCCGAGTCGGTGCTCGGCGAGAAGAGCGATCCCGGCACGACGATCTTCGAGACCGACGCCGTTCGACTGTGGCATTTCGACGCCGACGTCGGCATCGTGTCGTTCAAGACGAAGCAGAGCACGATCTCGAATGGCGTCATCGACGGCGTGCAGAAGGCGCTCGATCGCGCCGAAGCGGGGCTCGCCGGCCTCGTGATCTGGCAGCCGCGCGAGCCGTTCTCGCTCGGCGCGAACCTCGCCGAATTCGCGCAGGCGGTCGAGAAGAAGGCGTGGGGCGAGATCGAGGCCTCCGTCGCGCGCTTCCAGCAGACTTCGCTGCGGCTTCGCTACAGCGCGGTGCCGACCGTCGCCGCGGTGCGCGGCATGGCGCTCGGCGGGTCGTGCGAGTTCATCCTCCACTGCGACCGCGCGGTGGCGGCATTCGAGTCGTACATCGGCCTGGTCGAGACCGGCGTGGGACTCTTGCCCGGCGGCGGCGGGACCAAGGAGCTGGCGCTTCGCGCCGCCGACGAAGCGCGTCGTGGCCATGTCGGCGGCCAGTGCGACCAGTTTCCGTTCCTGCGCACGTATTTCGAGACGGTCGCGAAGGCGGCCGTGTCGCGGAGCGCGCTCGACGCGCGCGAGCTCGGGTTCCTGCGTGCATCCGACGTCGTCGCGATGCATCCGGATGAAGTGCTCTATGTCGCGCTCGCTGAGGCGCGAGCGCTCGCCGACGCCGGCTACCGTCCGCCGTTCGCCCCGCGCGCGATCCCTGCCGCGGGACGGACCGGAGTCGCGACGCTCGAGATGCTGCTCGTGAATATGCGCGAGGGCGCGTTCATCACCGGCTACGATTTCGAGGTCGGGCTGCGCTTTGCGCGTGCGCTCTGCGGCGGCGAGATCGACGCCGGGACGCCGGTCGACGAAGCGTGGCTGCTCGATGTCGAGCGGCGCGAGTTCATGGCGCTCGTGGCCGATGCCCGCACTCAGGCGCGGATCGCGCACACGCTCGCGACCGGCAAGCCGCTGCGGAACTGATGCACGAATGGTGACGGGACGATGCTAGGGCAGCTCGAGACGGGAACGGTGAGAGGATGACGACGCAACGCAGTGATGCATGGGTGGTGGCGGCGACGCGCACCCCGGTGGGCAAGGCCCCGCGCGGAATGTTCCGCACGACCCGCCCCGACACGCTCCTCGCGCACGCGCTGACGCATGCGCTCGGACAGGTGCCCGCGATCGATCGTGCCCGCGTCGATGACGTGATCGTCGGCTGTGCGATTCCCGAGTACGAGCAGGGGATGAACGTCGCGCGGATCGGCGTTCTGCTCGCCGGGCTTCCGCCGAGCGTGCCCGGGATGACGGTCAACCGCTTCTGCTCGTCGGGTCTCAATGCCGTGTCGATCGCCGCCGACCGCATTCGTGTCGGCGAGGCCGACATCATGATCGCCGCCGGCACCGAGAGCATGAGCATGATTCCGATGCTGGGGCGCCTCGCGCTCAATGGCGACGTCTTCGACGGCGACGAGAACGTCGGCATCGCCTACGGCATGGGGCTCTCGACCGAGAAGCTCGCCGCGAAGTGGAAGGTGTCGCGCGAGGACCAGGACGCCTTCGCATTGGGCTCGCACAGGAAGGCGCTCGCCGCGCAGGCCGCGGGCGAGTTCGACGACGAGATCTCGCCGGTCGACATCGTGCTGCGCGAGCCCGGCCGCGCGCGCGGCGATGTCGCGGCGCGAGGCGAGGTGACGCTGCGCTCGCGCAAGGTCGCACAGGACGAAGGGCCGCGCCCCGACATCAGCTCCGAGGGACTCGCGAAGCTCCGACCGGTGTTCGCCGCCCAAGGCACGATCACCGCGGGCAACAGCTCGCAGACCTCCGACGGCGCCGCGGCGGTGGTGCTGGTGAGCGACCGCGTGCTCCGCGAGCTCGACCTCGCGCCGCTCGCGCGCTGGAGGAGCTACGCGGTGGCGGGCGTTCCGCCCGAGCTGATGGGCATCGGTCCGGTGAAGGCGGTGCCGAAGGCATTGGCGCTCGCCGGTCTCACGCTCGCCGACATCGACTGGATCGAGTTGAACGAAGCGTTCGCGGCGCAGAGCCTCGCCGTCATCCACGACCTCGGGCTCGATCCGGCGAAAGTCAATCCGCTGGGCGGCGCGATCGCGCTCGGCCATGCGCTCGGCGCGACCGGCGCCGTGCGTACGGCGACGATCGTGCACGGGCTCCGGCGGCGCCGCCAGAAGTACGGACTCGTCACCATGTGCGTCGGCACCGGCATGGGTGCCGCGGGGATCTTCGAGGCGGCCTGAGCGGGAAACCGAGGAGGCAGGCATGACCGGAAAGCAGCTTGCAACGGGAAGAGGCACCGCGGGGCGCGCGAATGCGTGGCTGATCGGCATCCTGGTCGCCGTGGTGGCCGTCGTGCTGCTCGTGTTCGCGGTGCGGACTGCGTCGGCGGTCGAGGTGCAGGGCGTGCACCTGCCGGACCACGCGAGCGTCGGCGGGTCGGATCTCGTGCTGAACGGCGCGGGCCTGCGCACGAAGTTCTTCTTCAAGGTCTACGTCGGCAGCCTGTACCTGCCGGCGAAGGCGACGACGGCGCAGGCGGTGCTCGCACAGTCACCGCGGCGCATCCAGATGAACATTCTGCGTGATCTCACAGCGAAGCAACTGATCGATTCGCTCGACGAGGGGATCACCGCGAATACGACCGATGCCGAGCGTGAGCAGATCAAGTCGCAGATCGAGGCACTCGAATCGATCATGCGCTCGTTCAACGAAACGAAGGCGGGAAGCGTCGTCACGCTCGATTACGTCGGCGACGTTACGCACATCAGCCTCGATGGCACGGAGCGCGGCGCGATCGGCGGCGGCGACTTCAACCGCGCGCTGACCGACATCTGGATCGGGGCGCATCCGGCGCAGGACGATCTCAAGAAGGCGCTCCTCGGCGGTGCCTGACTTCTGGGGCGGCTGCGGCTACCGGCTGCTCTCGCGGCGCGACGACGGGCGGCTCGACGTCACCGATCGCTTCCTCGCGCGCTACCTTGCCCGACCCGAGCTCGCACCGATCGCAGATTCGTGCGCGGCCGAGATCGCGCTCCACGCGAAGCTCGCGGACGATCCGCGCGCGAAGGTCGCGGCGGATGAGCTCGAAGCGATCGCCGACGCCGACGCCCGCACGAACTATGCGATCTGGCTGCGCTTTCGCGACCGGCTCGCGTCAGCCGAGTCGCTCGAGGCCGCTTACGTCGCACTCTTCCGCGGAGAAGGCGTCGACGTGCCGCCCGAATTCGTCGTCGAGCTCACGCAGATCCTCCTTCGCCACATTCTCGGCGATGCCGCGGATCCGATCGCCGCGCGCACCGCGGAGATGCTGTTCCGACCGCAGAAGATCGCGATCACCGAGGATGGCGCCGTGATGGCAGCCGACGAAGCGACCGTCGAGCGCTTCGCGGAAGGAACGGCATTCGGGTCGCTCGGCGAGCTCCTGGCGAAGAACCGCGTTCCGACGCGCTCGATCGACCTCGACGTGCTGTCGCGCGACAACGCCGAGCTCTACTGGGAGCGCGACGAGCGCCACGACCTGTCGATCAGCCTCAATCGCGGGCAGCCGGCGCACACCGCGCTGATGCGCGTCATCGAAGCGTGGATCGCCCATTTTCTCGGTGCACGGGTCGAGGTTCGTGGCGAGCGCGAGATCACCGAGGATCCGTGGGCGTGGCACGTCGGGCTCGATGCCGAGGCGAGCGGGCTCCTCAACGATCTCTACCGCGGCGACGAAGTCGACGAGGGCAGGATGCGGCGCCTGCTCGCGCTCTTTCGTCTCGATTTCGTCGATCCCGCCGACATGCGCACCGACGTCGCCGGGCGGCCGGTATGGCTCGCGATGGCGATGGACGACCAGCAGCGCCTGCGGATGAAGCCGCAGAACCTGCTCGTGAACCTTCCGCTCGCGCGGACGCAATGATCCGGGCATTGCGTGACGACCCTTCGCGTATGATGTTTGTCGACGGAGGTTGCACGAATCCAATGGCGCTGACCATGGCGGCCAGGCTCAAGTCGCGGGTCGTGCCGGCGGTCGCCGGCGCACTCATCCTCGCGATGCACGTGGCGGTCGCGGGAGCAGACACTGCCACACCGACTGTGCAGGCACAGCCGACCGCGCAGCCGCAGCCGGTCGCGCAGCCCCAGCCGGCTCCGCGTGCCGCCCCGCCCATCGCCGCCGTCGATCCCGCGCTCGCGCCGTTCACCTGGCTCGAAGGCTGCTGGAAGGGCGACGTCAACCATCGCGAATTCCGCGAGTTCTGGATGCCGGCGCGCGGCAATGTGATGATCGGGGTCGGGCAGCAGTCGCTGAACGGGACAATGCAGGACTACGAGTACCTGCGCCTCGAAGCGAAGGACGGCGTCGTGTTCTCGCAGTTCTCCGGCGACCGCAAGGTCTACGCGTTCAAGCTCGCCTCGACGACGACCGATCAGAAGGACACGGTGTTCACGTTCGATCACACCGAGATGACCTTCCCTGCCCACCTCATCTATCGAAAGGGCGCCGAGGGCTGGCTGTACGAGACCGTCGAGGGCCCGCTCAACGGCACTCCGACAACGGTGGTCTATCCGTTTCGCCGCGTGAGCTGCGAGACCGGCGACGTGATTGCGAAGTAGGCGCCGGCAAGTGACCACGAAGTAGGCAGCAGCCGATGCCAGGCAACGCGCTCGCCGCCTTCGAGAAGATGCTGGCTTCGGGCAGGGACAGCGCGCTGCTGCGCTACTCGATCGGCAACGAGCGCGCGAAGGCCGGCGACTGGCGTCGGGCAGTCGACGCGCTCGCGCGCGCGATCGAGCTCGACCCCGACTACACCGCCGCGTGGAAGCTGTATGCGAAGGCGCTCAATGAGGCTGGCGAGCCAGGCGCCGCGCTCGACGCCTATCGGAAGGGCATCGAGGTCGCGCAGCGCAAAGGCGATCGCCAGGCGGAAAAGGAGATGACGGTGTTCGCGCGTCGGATCGAGCGCAGGTTGGCGGAGCGCTGATCGGCGAACCGGTTTTCCTATACGCCGGTGACCATGTAGAACGAGCCGCAAGCCGCGCGCTTGCGCATCTCGATGAGCGGCGCGTACTCGGGCGAGCGGTACCAGCGCTTCGCTGCATCGACGTCCGCGAACTCGAGCACGACGACGCGCTTCGGGACGAAATCACCCTCGAGCACCTCGACCGTCCCACCGCGCACGAGGAAGCGTCCGCCATACATCTCGATCGTCGGGACGACGCGCTTCCCGTATTCCGCGTAGGCGGCCGGATCGAGGACTTCGAGATGCACGATCATGTACGCTGCCATGCTATCTACTCCTGGCGATGAATTCCGGCACCGCGGTTGGCGAGCGCGTCGGCGCGATCGTTACCGGGAGTTCCCGCGTGCCCCTTCACCCAGTGCCAGTGGACGCGATGCCGCGCGGCCTGCAGATCGAGCTCGCGCCACAGCTCGGCGTTCCTGACCGGCTTGCGATCGCTCGTCCGCCAGCCGTTCCTCTTCCAGTTGTGTATCCAGCTCTCCATGCCGTTCTTGACGTACTGCGAATCGGTATGAAGGTCGACCTCGGTGCCCGGCGGAAGCGCCTCGAGCGCGCGGATGACCGCCATCAGCTCCATCCGATTGTTGGTCGTGTCGCGCTCGCCGCCGAAGAGCTCATGCTCGTGTCCATCGCGGATGACGATCGCTCCCCAGCCTCCGGGTCCGGGATTGCCCTTGCAGGCGCCGTCGGTGTAGACGACTGCATGGCCATGCGCCGCGCCGGGATGTTGCCCACTCACCGGCAGTCTCATTTCCCGTTCCGTGTCGTCAGGCTCTCACGCGCACCGTGCGCCGGAGCGAGGGCCTTCTTGCGCTTCTCGCTGCGCTCCCAGGCGGGGGTGAGCAGCCGCATGCCGGCCACCCGCTTGCACGCGCGCAGGTAATAGACGCCCCCGGTGATCGGCCACCAGCGGTCGCCGGCGCGCTCGAAGAAGCCGAAGCGCGCGAGCCACTTCTGCTGCGAGAACGGCGGCACGTAGCAGTCGAGCCTGCCGCCGATCACTTCGAAGCCGAGCAGCGACAGCCAGTCCTTCAGCCGGTAGAGAGCGATGAAGTTGCCGTTCCACGGCGGCGTCGCGCCGCGGCCGAAATAGCGTCGAGCACCGAAGAGGGAGAACGGATTGAAGCCGGCGATGACGATCTGGCCTTCGGGACGCAGCACGCGCCACGCCTCGCGCAGCACGAGATGCGGGTCGGCGGCGAACTCGAGCGCGTGCGGCATGATGACGAGGTCGATCGTGCTCTCGGCGAACGGCAGCTCGTGCGGATCGGCGATGAGATCGGCCGGCCGGTCGTCATCGAGCGTCCATTTCGATACGATGCGGCATTGTGCGAGGAGCGGACAGCAGACGAGCCCGATCTGCAGCGCGTGATAGCCGAAGATGTCGGCGACGGTGCGGTCGAAGTAGGCCTGCTCGTGTGCGCACAGGTAGGTGCCGAGCGGCGATCTGAACCACTCCGCGAGCGACGCCGGCGCCACCCCGACCGGAGGGCAGGGTTCATCCATGTCGACGATTATCCCCATCCCCGCATTCACCGACAACTACATCTGGATGATCCGTGAAGGATCGCGCGCGGTGGTCGTCGACCCCGGCGATGCGACGCCCGTGGAGGCGACGCTCGGGGCGGATGGTCTCGAGCTCACCGCGATCGTCGCTACGCATCACCACGCCGATCACGTCGGCGGCATCCCGGCGCTCGTACGCGATCGCGACATTCCGGTGTTCGCACCCGCGAACGAGCGCGTCGCGGGCGCGACGCGGCGCGTCGCCGAAGGGGATCGCTTCGTTCTACCCGGCATCGGCATCGGCCTGCGCGTGCTCGACATCCCGGGGCACACGGCGGGACACATCGCGTGCGTTGCCGACGACGAGGGGTTGCTCTTCTGTGGCGACACGCTGTTCGCCGCTGGGTGCGGCCGGCTGTTCGAGGGAACAGCCGAGGAGATGTGGTCGTCGCTGTCGAAGCTCGCTGCGCTCCCCGGCACGACCGAGGTCTACTGCGGCCACGAGTACACGCTTGTCAACCTCCGCTTCGCAGCCGTCGCCGACCCCGGCAACGCCGGGATCGCCGCGCGTACGGAGCGCGAGCGCGCGAAGCGCGACCGTGGCCGGCCGACGCTGCCGTCGACGATCGCCGACGAGCTCGCGACGAACCCGTTTCTGCGTGCGAATCTTCCCACGCTCGCCGCGTCGGCCTCGGAACATGCGGGGCGCACGCTGCGCTCACCGGTGGAGGTCTTTGCCGAGCTTCGACGCTGGAAGGACGGGTTCTGATCGGCCGTGACCACATCATCGGGTTGACGCGAGCGCCCCGTGCGGCCTACCATCGCCGCACTTTCGCACGGACCGCGGCATCGACCGCGGCTTTCGCATTGGACCACCGGAATTGCAAATTCGACGATACCTGACCTTGCCGGTGATCCTCGCGCTTTCCGCCTGCGCGAGCATGACCGCAACGCCGCCGATCTCGCAGCCATCGTCCGAAGTGGCGGTCGGCGAAGTCCGCTTCCCCCCCGCACCTCCGAAGATCACCCTCGCCAACCCCTTCGCCGGGCTGCCGGCCGGGCTCGAGCCGCTGCCTGCGCCGACGCAAGACCTGTGGGACCGGATCGTGCGCGGGTACGCGATCCCCGATATCCAGGGACCGCTGGTCGATCAATGGGAGCAGTGGTACGAGGATCGGCCGGATTATGTCGCACGGATGATCGAGCGCAGTCGCCGCTATCTCTATCACATCGTCACCGAGGTGCAGCGCCGACATATGCCGCTCGACCTCGCCCTGCTGCCGATGGTCGAGAGCGCGTTCAATCCGACTGCATTCTCGTCGGCACGCGCCTCGGGCATCTGGCAGTTCATGCCGGCAACCGGCAGGACGTGGGGCCTGCAGCAGAACTGGTGGTTCGATTCGCGCCTCGACATCGTCGCGGCGACCAATTCGGCGCTCGATTATCTGCAGCAACTCTACGCGGATCTCGGTGACTGGCAGTTGGCGCTTGCCGCCTACAACTGGGGCGAGGGCAACGTCCAGCGCGCCGTGGCCCACAACCGGGCGCGGGGGCTGCCAACCGACTTCGCGAGCCTGCGCGGTGTTCCGGTCGAGACGCGCAACTACCTCCCCAAGCTGCAGGCGATCAAGAACATCGTTGCCGACCCCGAACGGTTCCACCTCGCCCTCGCCGAGATCCCCGATGCGCCGTATTTCACGATCGTGCGCACGACCGTACAGATGGACGTGAAGCGTGCCGCCGAGCTCGCCGAGATGCCGCTCGACGAGTTCCTCGCGCTCAATCCGCAGCACAAGCGTCCGGTCATCTCCGGCGCCGACGATTACGGCATCCTGCTGCCGATCGACAAGGCCGAGATCTTTGCGGCGAAGCTCGATCTCATCAACCAGCCGCTGGTGTCGTGGGAGGCGCACCGGATGGTGCGCGGCGAGACGCTCTCGCAGGTCGCGCTGCGCTACGGAATGTCGCTCGAGACGCTGAAATCGGTGAATGGCATCGGCCCGCACTCGACGGTGCCCCCCGGCTACTGCCTGCTCGTGCCTACGCAGCGCCCGTCGGAGGCGAATGCCGCGTCGCTCGAGAACGCGGTGTTCACGACGGTGCCGATCGGGCGCACGTTCTACTACCGCGTGCACCGCGGCGATACGCTGAACCGGCTCGCCGCGCGTTACGGCGTCTCGACCGAGGACATCCGCCACTGGAACCACCTCGCGAGCGATCATCTGCGCAGCGGCCAGAAGCTGCGCATCACCAGCGACGCCGTTCGCGCGCCGGTGCGCGAGGCGCGCAGCACGCATACGCGGGTCGCCCGCGGCACGGCGGCAGCCCGTAATGGGCGCGTCGCCGCTCGCGGCGCCTCGCGGCTCCACGCCGTACACGTCGCCGCGCGCGCACCGAAAGCGGCGCATGGCCGCAGCGCGGTTCGTCACACCGCCGGGACCCGCGTCGCGGCGTCTCACCCGCCCGGCAAGCACGCTCGGGCGCCGAAGCGCCGTGCAACCGGTACGGAAATCGCCGATTCGGCCGCCGCCGGACACGCGACCAGCACGCCCTGAGACGAAACAAAACGGGCGACGCAGAGCGTCGCCCGTTTTCGTCCGACGCAAATCTGCGACGGACCTCTGGTCGAAGAAGTTACTTCTTCTTCGCTGCCTTGCGCTTGGTGGCCTTGCGCTTGGTCGCCTTCCGCTTCGGGGCGGCCTTGCGCTTGGTAGCCTTGCGCTTGGTGGCCTTCCGCTTCGGGGCGGCCTTGCGCTTGGTGGCCTTGCGCTTCGTGGCCTTCTTCTTGGTCGCCTTCTTCGCGGCCTTGCGCTTCGGGGCAGCCTTCTTCGCCGCCTTCTTGGGCGCAGCCTTGCGTTTCTTCGCCTTCTTCTTCGGCGCCGCGGCGGGGGCCGCCGGGGTCATCATCGACATCATGTCAGCCATCATCGTTGCATCTCCTGTCTGAGTTCAATGTACCTGTTATGGACTTCCTTGGCAGGTGTTGCTGGTGTCGCAGAGTGATCGGCTGGATGCAGCTTTTTTTCCGCCCACCCCTTGACAAACCCACTGGCACCTGCTGCCTGCATTGTAGCCACGTTTCGCGCTTTTGCAAGATTTGTACCGCGATTGCATGGCGTGTCGGCGCGACTGTTGCGAATTCGCACACGCGCAATCGGCCGCATTTCGTCACGTTGCGGGATGCGTCGCAGCCGCGCTGCGCGGCGGCTCGTCAGGGCAACCGGCGTTCGTGCGCAAAGAGATCGGCGATCGATTCGCGCCGTCGGATTTCGATCACGTCGCTGCCGTCGACCATGACTTCGCAGGCGCGCGGGCGGCTGTTGTAGTTCGAGCTCATCGACATCGCGTATGCGCCGGCGCCGCGAATCGCGAGGAGATCGCCTTCGGCGAGGGCGAGCTCGCGATCGAGGCCGAGGAAGTCGGCGCTCTCGCAGACGGGACCGACCACGTCGTAGTGCCGGGGCTTGCCCGCCCGCGGCCGCACCGGATCGATCGCGTGCCACGCGTCGTAGAGAGATGGCCGCAGGAGGTCGTTCATCGCCGCGTCGACGATCGCGAAATCGCGCGGCGTGCCCTGCTTCAGGTAGCGCACCCGGGTGAGCAGGACGCCGGCGTCACCGACGAGCCGGCGGCCCGGCTCGATCAGCAGCGTCTCGCGCCGGCCGCGGAACTGCTCGCGCAGCATCCGTGCGTACTCTTCGAGCGTCGGCGGCGCCTCGTCGCGGTAGCGGATGCCGATGCCGCCGCCGACGTCGACGTGGTCGAGACGGATGCCCGCCGCCGCGAGCGCGTCGACCAGGCCGAGAAGCCGGGTCGTCGCTTCGCGGATCGGCGCGAGGTCGGTCAACTGGGATCCGATGTGCATGTCGATCCCCCGGATCTCGACCGACGGCAGCCCGGCTGCGCGCCGGTAGAGCGCCGCGGCGTCGGCGAACTGGACGCCGAACTTGCTCTCGCGCAGCCCGGTCGACACGTACGGGTGCGTGCCCGGATCGACGTCGGGATTCACGCGGAAGCTGACCGGCGCGCGCACGCCGCAGCGCGACGCGACGGCGGCGAGATGCTCGAGCTCGCTCGCCGACTCGACGTTGATGCACCGAACGCCCGCGGCGAGTGCCGCCTCCATCTCGCCGTCGCTCTTGCCGACGCCGGAGAACACGGCCTTGCGGGCATCGCCTCCGGCGGCAACGACGCGCGCGAGCTCACCGCCCGACACGATGTCGAAGCCGCTTCCGAGCCGTGCGAACAGGTCGACGACGGCGAGTGAGGAATTCGCCTTGAGCGCATAGCAGATGAGCGACGGCATGCCGGCGAGCGCGCGCTCGCACTCGCGGTAGCCTGCAGTCAGCGCTTCGCGCGAGTAGACGTAGCACGGCGTACCGTGACGCTGCGCGACAGTTGAAAGGGCGGCGCCTTCGGCGTGGAGCTCGCCGTCGGCATAGTGAAAGCCGCTCACGAAGCGGGTCTTCCCGGAGTCGTCGGCTCCGGTGTCGTCGCGGGCGGCCGCGCCGCCGGTTCTGGTGTCGTGCCGGGCGCGGTCGCCGCTGCCGGCGCGGTCGCAGGCGCCGTCGAAGGCACCTTGGGCGTCGTCGCAGGAGCGGGGCGCAGCGGACCCTTTACGCCGCAGCCGCCGAGCGCGATCGCAGCGGCGAGCAACGCAGCGAGCGACGCAGCGAGCGTCACCGCGTGCTTCGTGCGGGCAGCCGGAAGGCGAATCATTGCGATCGATGCTAGCACGGCGCTGCTACGCTGCTAGCAGCGCGGTCCAGTCGTCGAGCTCGCGGCGCAGCGCCGAGTAGTCGGGAAGCATCGTTTCGACGACGGCCCAGAATCGCGGCGAGTGGTTGAGCTCGACGATGTGCGCGACCTCGTGCGCGACGACGTATTCGGCGAGCCGGGGCGGGAGTTGCACGAGCCGCCAGTTGAGCCGGATCTCGCCGCGCGCGTTGCAGCTTCCCCATTCTCCGCGCGCGTTGGAGAGGCGCAGCGCCGAAGGGCCGCGGTCGATGCGTGCCGCATAGGTCGCGACGCGTGCCGCGACGAGAGCCCACGCCTGCTCGCGGAACCATTGCCTGACGCCGTCGGCGACCTCGCTCTCGTCGTCGCTGCGCGGGTGCCGCACGACGAGATGGAAGAGGTCGGCGGCGATGGCGAAGCGCGGCGCAGCGTGCAGCACGAGCGTGAGCTCGGAGCCGCGGTACACGATCGGTGCGCCGGATCGCCAGCGGCGCGGCATCACCTCGCGCCGCCGCTGGCGCCATTCGGCCAGGGCGCGGACGATCCAGCGTGCGCGCTCCGCAAGCGCCGCCTCGATCTCGCGTACGCCCACCCAGCGCGGCGCACGCACGGTCAATCCATCGAGGTCGACCTCCATGCCGATCGAGCGGCGTCGCGCGCGGATGAGCCGATACTCGACGGGCTCGCCGCAAAGTGTGACGCTTCGCATCGCAGGAGCGGGCGCGCGCGTCATTGCGGCTTCCCGAGGCGCGCGACCTCACCCTCGATCCACTCCTCGACCTCGGCGGTAAGCGCGGCGGGATCCTTGCCGGTCGAATCGATCGGCGCGCCGATCGACATCGTGACCGTTCCGGGGCGCTTGCCGGCGCGTCCCTTCGGCCACAGCCAGCCGGCGTTGTGCGCGATCGGCAGGATTGGCACGCGAAGCGCGACGGCGAGCCGCGCAGCGCCGGTCTTGTAGCGTCCCCGCGTGCCGGCGCGGATCCGCGTGCCCTCGGGATAGACGGCGATCCAGAATCCCTGGGCGAAGCGCACGCGCCCCTTCTCGACCATCTGCTCCATCGCGTCGTGCCCCGCGCTGCGGTCGATCGTGATCGGCGACGCGAGCGCAAACGCCCAGCCGAAGAACGGCAGCGCCAGGAGCTCCTTCTTGGCGACGTAGGTAAGCGGCGGTAAGAGTCTCGACATGAAAAGCGTCTCCCAGGTCGAGCTGTGCTTGCACGCGACGATGCACGGCGTCGACGGGATATTCGCTGCACCGATGACCCGACTCTCGATGCCGCAGATCCGACGTGCCCCCAACAGCATGAGCGCGCACCAGCCGGTGATGAAGCGGTAGCGCCGAACGCGCGGCAGCCAGAACAGCATGAGGACGAGTACCGCGTAGAGCAGGGTGACGATCCCCTGGTACAGCGTGAACAGCACGGATCGCAGCCGGGTCCCCACGCCCGCTCTGTGCTCAGTCCACGGCGAGGAGTGCCGAGGCCGCAAACGCGAGATCGGGAAAGATCAGCGTCTGCGACGGGAAGCCACCTTCGCGCAGCGTCCGTTCGCCCTTCCCGGTCAGCACCAGCACGGGCAGGGCGCCGACGGCCTCGGCAGCCTGCAGGTCGCGCAAGCTGTCGCCGATCACCGGCACGCCGGTCATGTCGACGTCGAAGCGACGCCCGATCTCGATCAGCATCCCGGGCTTCGGCTTGCGGCATTCGCAGCGCGAGTCGGCGGCGTGCGGGCAGAAGAACACGGCGTCGATGCGCCCACCGACCTGCGCGAGCGTGCGGTGCATCCTCTCGTGGATCGCCGTCAGCGTCGCAAAGTCGAGGAGACCGCGGCCGACCCCGGACTGGTTGGTCGCGACGACGACGCGAAAGCCGGCATGGTTGATGCGCGCGATCGCCTCGAGGCTGCCGGGAATCGGGTGCCACTCGTCCGGCGACTTGATGTACTGCTCGCTGTCGCGATTGATGACGCCGTCGCGGTCGAGGACGATGAGGCGTGCGGCGCGCGTGGCGACGACGGCGTCCGAGGCGAACTGGACCATGCGGCTGCCCGTGCCCGACCGGACCGCTCAGGCGGCGAGGCGCGAGATGTCGGCGACGCGATTCATCGTCGTCGCGACGCCGCGCAGGAGCGCCAGCCGGTTGGCACGGATCGCCGGATCGTCGGCCATGACCAGCACGTCGTCGAAGAAGCGATCGACCGCAGGCTTCACCGTCGCAAGGGCGCGCAGCGCGCCGGTGTAGTCGCCGCGCTCGCAGTGGTGCTCGACGACCGGTGCGAGCCGCTCGAATGCAAGCCACAGGTCGTGCTCGGCTCCGGGCGCGAGGCGTCCGCGATCGATCGCGGGCGCCGCCTCGGCATCGGCCTTGCGCAGGATGTTGACGATGCGTTTGTTGGCGGCGGACAGTGCCTGGGCTTCGGGCAGCGTCTCGAACGTGCGCACCGCGGCGAGCTGCGCCGGGACGACGTCGATGCGCTCGGGCCTCTGTACCAGCACCGCTTCGACCTGATTCGCCGTGTACCCCTGGTCGCGCAGATAGACGCGCAGACGCTCGAAGATGAAGTCGGCGAGCCCGGCCGGATCGGACTTCACCGCCGCCACGCCGGCGAACGCCGCGAACGCTTCGCCGACCAGTCGCGAGAGCGGCAGCGCGAGCGCCTTCTCTACGATGATGCGCAGCACGCCGATCGCGGCGCGACGCAGTCCGAACGGATCCTTGTCGCCGGTCGGCAGCGCGCCGATGCCGAACATCCCCGCGAGGAGCTCCATGCGATCGGCAAGCGCCACCGTCTGGGCAACCGGACGATCGGGGAGCGCATCGCCGGCGTGGCGCGGCAGGTAGTGCTGCGCGATCGCATCGGCGACCTCGGCGGGCTCTCCGTCGAACCGCGCGTAGTAGCGCCCCATCGTGCCCTGCAGCTCGGGGAATTCGCCGACCATCCCGCTCACGAGGTCGGCTTTCGCGAGGAGCGTCGCGCGATCGACCTCGCCCGCGTCGGCGCCGACGATCGGAGCGAAGGCGCGCGCGATCGCGCGCAGGCGGCTGACCCGGTCGAGCTGGCTGCCGAGGCGGTTGTGGTAGACGATGCCGGCCAGGTCGTCGACGCGCGTGACGAGCGCGCGCTTGCAGTCCTGGTCGAAGAAGAACTTCGCGTCGGCGAGCCGTGCGCGCAGCACGCGCTCGTTGCCGCGCACGATCGCGGACGGGTCGTCGGCGGGCGTGTTGCTCACGAGCAGGAAGCGGTTGACGAGCGCGCCCTGCGCGTCCGCGAGCGCGAAATACTTCTGGTTCTGCTGCATCGTCAGGATCAGGCACTCCTGCGGCACGGCGAGGAACGCGGCGTCGAAGCTGCCCGCGTACACCGCCGGCCATTCGACGAGCGAGGTCACCTCGTCGAGCAGCGCGTCGGGCATG
>DASVWR010000052.1:0-10485 GCA_036393115.1 Casimicrobiaceae bacterium | reverse complement strand
ATCCGGGGTCTCGACGACCCCGCACCGACTGGAGTCCTCTACGCGGACCAGACTGCGGCGGGCATCGCGGAGGCGGTGCGAACATTCGAGGCAAGTCGCGATCGCATCGACCCGGCTGCATGCGTCGAGAATGCGCGCCGCTTCGGATCCGATCGCTTCCGGCGCGAGCTGAGCGCGTTCGTCGATGCGCGCTGGCAGGAATTTGCCGCAACTCGCGCCGCCGCATGACGCGCAGCCTGATCAAGCCTTACGCGACGCTCTTCGACGCTACGCTGCGGGCGTTCGACCCGGCGCTGATCGCAGGCTGCGGAGTCGTCGCCTACTGGCTGCGCTTTGGCGACTTCAACATGTCGAGCGGCTACGTTCTCGCGGTCGCGCTCGCGGCGATCCTCGCGATGATTCTCATGCCCGTGCTCGGCTTGTACCAATCCCAGCGTGGCATCACGTTCGCAGCAGAGCTCTCCGGCATCTTCGTCACTTGGCTCGCCATTGCGATCGTCGGCAGCCTCTACTTCTTTCTCACCAAGACCGGCGCGCACTTCTCGCGCGGCTGGGCGCTGATCTGGTTCGCCGGCGGCTTCACGCTGCACGTCATAACGCGCGTCGTGCTGCGCCTCGAGCTTCGGCGCGAGCGCCGGCTGGGCCGCAACCTGCGTCACGTCGTCGTCGTCGGCGCGCGGGACCACGGACGCAGCGTCGTCGCGCGCCTGCGTGCGGCCGGGTGGAGTGGGTTCGCGGTGCGCGCGTACTACGACGACGACCCGGCGCTGATCGGCACGGTCCAGGACGCGATTCCGGTGCGCGGGCCGATCAGTCGTCTCGCGCGCGACCTTCGCAGCGAGCCGGTCGACCAGGTGTGGATCGCGCTGCCGCTCGCTGCCGAGAAGCGCATCCGCGAGTGCGTCGACAGCCTGCGGCAGACCTCCGTCCTCGTGCGATTCGTGCCTAACCTGCAGGGATTTCATCTCCTGAACCATTCCATCGGCGAGATCGCCGGCATGCCGGTCTTGAGCCTCACCGATTCGCCGCTCGATGGCGTACGCTCGACCTGGAAGGCGATCGAGGACTACGTGCTCGCCGCCGTGCTGCTCGTCGTGCTGTCGCCACTCTTCGCGGCGATCGCGATCGCCGTCAAGCTGACGTCGCCCGGCCCGGTGGTGTTTCGCCAGGAGCGCGTGACCTGGAACGGGCGTCGCTTCCAGATGTTCAAGTTTCGCACCATGTGCGTCGACGCGGAGGCCCATACCGGCCCGGTCTGGGCGACGCTCGACGATCAGCGCGTGACTCGCCTCGGCGCCTTCCTGCGCCGCTACAGCCTCGACGAGCTGCCGCAGCTCTTCAACGTGCTGCGCGGCGAGATGTCGCTGGTGGGGCCGCGGCCGGAGCGCCCCGAATTCGTGACGACGTTCCGCACGCAGATCCCCGGCTACATGCAGAAGCACCTGGTGAAAGCCGGCATCACCGGCTGGGCGCAGGTGAACGACCTGCGCGGCGATAGCGACCTTGCGCTCCGCATACAATACGATCTCTACTACATCGGGCACTGGTCGCCGTGGTTTGACCTGCGCATTCTCGCGCTTACCCTTTGGCACATCCTGACCTCGCGCCACGCTCACTGACGATCTGGATCGCGGCGCTCGCGGTCAGTGTGTTTGCATATCTCGCGATCGCGAAGCCCGGGCCGTGGTATTCGCCGGTGCCGGAGATCCGCATCGCGCCAGCGTCGATGCGGATCGCGCGTGGCCAGGGCGCCCTCCTGCGCAACACCGTCATCGTCGAGCGGACGGCGGGCGACGGCAATGCGGTCGTCTCGGCGGAGACGAATTTCACTGCACGCGACTACGCGCGCGTCGCGTGGCGAGTGCGCGGCCTGCCGCCGGGAGTGGACGCGTTTCTGCTCTGGAACTCCGACGTCGAGCCCGATCGCGTCAATCGCGTCCCGCTCGCTGTACAGGAAGGTGCGCTGCGGCCGGCCGACGTGGCATCCGATCCCCACTGGCTCGGGCGCATTCGCGGTGTCGCGCTCGTGCTCCACGGCGAGGTCGATCAGCCGGTGGCGATTCTCGGCGCCGACGCCGGAAGCGGCGATGCGCTCGAAACGCTGCGTGACCGCGCGCGCGAGTGGCTCGGCGATGCACCGTGGGACGGCAGCTCGATCAACACCGTCCCCGGTGGTACCGACGCCGCGCTGCTGCCGCTGCCGCTGCTGCTCGTCGCCGCGATCGTCCTTGCGGCGGCCGCAATTGCCGGGCTCGCGTGGTGGCGCGGGCGAGCCGGATCGATTGCACCGCGTGCCCTGATCGCCGCTATCGTGCCTTCGGTGATGCTCCTCGTCCTCGTCTCCTGGTTGGCGCTCGACGTGCGCTGGACCATCGTTCTCGCCGGCCACGTCCGCGATGACGGCCTGCGCTTCGCCGGCAAGACGCCGGCGGCGAAGCACTTGGCGCTCGAGGACGGCGCGCTCTACGCGTTCGTCGAGAAGGCGCGCGAGATTCTCCCGCCCGTCGCCTCCCATGCGCCCGCCGCCTCCGATGCGCCGGCCGCCCGCGTGTTCGTGGTCGCCGATTCGAGCTACCTTCGCGGGCGCGCCGCCTATCTTCTCTATCCGTGGAACGTGTGGACCGACCGGGCACAGAACGCGCTCCCGCCGACCGACCAATTGCATCGCGGCGACTGGGTCGTCGTGTACCAGCGGCGCGGCGTCGAGTACGATGCAGCGACGCGCCACCTGCGCTGGAACGGCGGCAAGGCTCTCGACGCCGACCTGAAACTGCTCGACCATGGCGGCGCGCTGTTCGAGCTGCGCTGACGAAGCTCGGCGACTAAGGATCGATCGATGATGGATGGGCTGCGGCTTGCGGCGGGCTGGGGGCTCGCGTGGCTCCTCGGCATCGCGATCGTCGGCGCGCTCGCGGCGCGCCGCGTGCGGGCCGTCGACTACGCGTGGATCGCGGGCGGCGGCTTTTTCGCCGGCGCCTTCGCCATCACCGTGTGGATGCGCGTTCTCTCGGCCGCGCACGTCCGCTTCTCGATAGTGTCGATCGGCGTGCCGCTCACGGTCGCGACGCTCGCCTTGGCCGGAGTCGTGATCATTCGACGAAGGGCGCACCGTCTCGCGACGCCGCCCGAAGAAACCACGAGTGTTGCCGCAGCGAACGTCGACATCCCACTATCGAATCCGCAACGCGCAATCTGGTGGGCGCTCGCAGCGTGGCTCGCCGCGCGTTTCGGCATGCTTCTCATGGAAGTCGTCCGTATTCCGCTCTATCCGTGGGACGCGTGGGAGCAGTGGGCGACGAAGGCGCGCGTCTGGTACGAGTTCGGTCGCCTCGTCCCGTTCGTCGACGCGGGGACCTGGTTCGCCGCGCATGGCACCGCGTGGACCGACGCATCGCCGGGGTATCCGGCGACGGTCCCGCTGTGGCAGGTGTGGTCGTGCATCGCCCTCGGACGCTGGGACGACGCGCTGATGAACCTGCCGTGGTGGCTGACGGCGGTGGCGCTCGCCTTCGCGGCCTACGGCATCGTGCGAAGCTCGGGCGCTTCGCCGCTCGCCGCGATGGTCGGCGCGTGGCTCGTCGCGTCGCTGCCGCTTGCCAACGTCCACGTCGCGCTGGCGGGCTATGCGGACCTGCCGATGGCCGCGTATTACGCGCTTGCCGCGCTCGCGCTCTGGCGCTGGACGCAGTCGCGCCGTGCAGCCGACGCGGTTCTCGCGCTCGTATTCGCGCTCGCCTGCCCGTCGATCAAGACGCCGGGGCTCGTGTGGGCTTTGACGCTCGCGCCGGCCATCCTCGTCACGCTGCTGCCGCGGCGCGGCCCGCGCGTCATCGGCATCGGCCTCGCGGTCGTCGGCTTCGGGTTGCTCGTGCTCGCCCGCGTGCACCCGCTCGTGCTCGGCTACCGCCTGCACCTCGATTTCGCGCCGGCGTGGAACGGCCTCGTCGACAGTTTCTTCCTGCTCGGCAACTGGAACCTCCTCTGGTACGCGGCGATCGCCTGTGCAGTCGTCATGTGGAGCGAGCTCTCGAAACCTCCGCTGCTTCCGTTGAGCCTCACCCTCGGGATCGGCTTCGCCTTCCTCGTCGTCGTGTTCGCGTTCACCAACGCGCGCGACTGGGTGAGCGACCAGACGACGATCAATCGCGCCGTGCTGCACATCGCACCGCTCGTCGCCGTGTGGATGGTGCTCGTCTGTGCGCGCTGGCTCGACGGCCACGGCGTCGCTCGTGCGCAACCTGCCTGACGTCACGCTCGCCTGCATCGACACGGCGAACCACGCGCTGGCATTGCGCGCGGTCGCCCTGTGCCGGCGCGAGCTCGACTTCGGGCGCACGCTGTTCCTCACCGACCGGATTCCCGACGGCATCGGCGTTCCCAACGGCATCGACGTCGTCGCGATCGCTCCGCTCGCCTCGCGCAGTGACTATTCGCGCTTCGTGCTGAAGTCGCTCGTCGCGCATGTCACGACGCCGCACGTGCTGCTCGTGCAGTGGGATGGCTATGTCGTCAACGCGGGCGCATGGGACGACGCGTTCCTCGGCGCCGACTACATCGGTGCGAAGTGGTTCTGGCACGATGACGCGATGCGTGTCGGCAATGGCGGCTTCTCGCTGCGCTCGAAGAAGCTCCTCGAAGCGCTGCGGGATCCGCGCATCGTGCTGCCGATCGCCGCGGCGGCTGCGGACACCGGGACGAGCGGCACGGCGCCGGATGCCGGGACGGGCGCTGCGGCGCCGGACGCCGAGGACGTGGCGATCTGCCGCACGTTCCGCCCGCTGCTCGAGCGCGAGTACGGCATTCGCTTCGCCGACGAAGCCCTCGCCGACCGCTTCGCATTCGAAGCCGCGTACCCGGTGGGCCTGCCGTTCGGCTTCCACGGGCTCTACAACTTCTGCCGCGTCGTGGCCCCCGGCGAGCTCGCCGCACTGGCGCAACAATTCTCCGATGCGATCGCCGCGTCGCCGCAGCTCGCGCAGCTCATCCGCAACTGCGTCGCACTCGCGCAGTGGGCGCCCGCAGCGGCGCTTGCCAGGCGAAGGCTGGCGGCGCTCCCCGCGGATGCCGAAGCGCGCTCGCTGCTCGAGCGCGCCGAGCAAGGCCTCGCCCGAGGGCCGGTCGTCGGACGCAACGACCCGTGCCCCTGCGGGAGCGGCAAGCGCTACAAACTGTGTCACGGAGCGATCGGAGCGGCTTCACCGGCGCCTTCCGCCGACGCGCTCGCGCAGCGCGGGCTCGACGCGCATCGCCGCGGGGACGTCGCCGCCGCCGAACGCGATTACCGCGAGGCACTCGCGCGAGATCCCGGACAGCCGCTCGCGCTCCACTATCTCGGCGTCGCGCTCTACCAGACGGGACGGGCCGGCGATGCGCTGCCGCTCCTCGAACGCGCCGTCGCGCGCGTGCCGCAGGAGGCCGAGTTCCACAACAACCTCGGGCTCGCGCTCGCGGCGCTCGACCGCAACGACGAGGCCGTGGCGGCGTACCGTGCGGCGATCGCATTGCGTCCCGGACACGCGACGGCGTGGAACAACCTCGGGCTCGCGCTGCAGGCGATGAACCGGCTGGCGAATGCGATCGACGCGTACCGCCATGCGCTCGCCGAAGCGCCCGCCTTCGCGCACGCGCACTGGAACCTCGCCCTCGCGCTGCTCGCGCGCGGAGATTACGCCGAAGGCTGGCGCGAGTACGAGTGGCGCCTGCGCCTCCCCGAGCTCGGCGGCAACGCGCCGCGTTCGCCTGTGCCACGCTGGTTCGGCGAAGACCTTGCCGGACGAAGCCTCCTCGTCACGACCGAGCAGGGGCTGGGCGACGCGATCCAGTTCGTCCGCTTCGCGAGCGCGCTCGCCGGACGCGGCGCACGCGTTACCGTCGAAACGCAGGCGCCGCTCGCAACGCTCCTCGCGACGGCGCCCGGCGTCGCCGAGGTCCGCGAGCCTCTGCCCGCAGGCGCGTCGGTGGCATCGGCAACACCAGGCCCGCCGCCGCAGGGATCGTTCGATTACTCGATCCCGCTGCTGTCGGTGCCCGGCGTGCTCGAAGTCGGCGCGAGCGAAATCGCTTGCGTAGTCCCCTACCTGCGCGTCGACCCGGCGCGACGCCAAGCATGGCTCGCGACGATCGCGCGAAGCACGCGCGCACCGAGCGGCAAAGCCGCGAACTTCGACACCACAGACACCGGCACCGTCTGCCGCATCGGCCTCGCCTGGGCGGGCTCGCCGCAGCACGCGAACGACCGGCGGCGCTCGATTCCGCTCGCCGCGCTCGCGCCACTTCTGCGCCTTCCGGGCATCGCCTGGTATTCGCTGCAGAAGGGCGCGGGGGCCCGCGAGATCGCGGCGGTGCCCGAAGCGTCGCGCCTTGTCTCGTTCGAGCTCGGCGACGATTTCGGCGACACCGCGGCACTCGTCGACGCGCTCGATGCCGTCGTCAGCGTCGACACGAGCGTCGCGCATCTCGCCGGGGCGCTCGGCAAGCCGGTCTTCGTTCTGCTGCCATTCGCGCCCGACTGGCGCTGGGGCATCGCCGGAGACCGGACGCCGTGGTATCCGACAGCACGACTCGTCCGGCAGCCGGCGACGGGCGATTGGGCCGCCGCCGCGGCAGCCCTTGCCACCGATCTTGCCGAAGCGCCAACTGACGGACCAGGATCGTCGCGAGCGCGATAATATGGGCTGCTTGGGGAAATCGGATTCAATCCCTGTTCGCCGGGCGCGACGACAAACATGAGAACGGTTGGTCACCGCAAACCGCGGCCTATTGCCTTCCATGGCTCTGGCGAGCTTCTGGTCGAAGCGGCTCGCTTCAACGACGAAATCCATCGCCTGCCGACTGGCGCGCGAACGTTCATCCGTAAGGGCGTCTACCGCTTCAGGACGCACGAAGAAGCGAATCGTCACGATGACGACTGCATCGCGGCGATGATGGCGGAGGTCGCGCGCGAGCGCGGTCACCGCTGACCACAAGACCTCGCAATGGAACAATTCAGTCGCCCTGCGACCCTGGAGGATCTCAAACTTCTCATTCGTGCGCTCAACGAGAGCGGCGCCGACTACCTGCTCATTGGCGGCTACAGCCTTTTCGTCCATGGGTACCACCGCTCGACCGTCGACATCGACATCCTCGTCGAGCCTTCGGAGGACGCCGGCCGCAAGCTGCGCAGCGCATTGATGTTGCTCCCCGACCAGGCTGCCAGGGAGATCGATCCCTCCTGGTTCGTAGACGGCGAGAACATCAGGGTCGCCGATCAATTCGTCGTAGACGTTATGTTCAATGCTGGTGGCGAAACCTACGACACGCTGAAGAAGCATGCGGAGACCGTCGATCTCGACGGATTGCCGATCCGTACTGTCGATCTGGAGGGATTGCTGCGTACCAAGCAGTCAATGCGGGAGAGGGATGTGGCAGACCGCATCATCCTCGAGCGTGCCCTGGACGCGCTGAAGAAGCCGTAGACCGGAAATCCGCTCAGCGACCCGAAGCACCCGCGAGAAGCTCCGCGAACGCCGCGACCGGCTCCGGCCGATCGAAGAGGAGCGGCGCTCCTGCGCGAATTCGCGCGGCGAGGTCGTCGCGCCACACGCGATCCCCGACGAGGCGTGACGCGATCGCAACGTAGTCGTCGACATCGCGCGCGATCAGCTCGTGCGCGCCGACGATGCCGAGCATCGCCGCGCTCTGACGCCCGCGCATGAACGCGCCGGGCAGCGTCACCACCGGCAGGCCGCACGCGAGTGCGTCGAGGCTCGTGTTACCGCCCGACCAGTGCAGCGTATCGAGCATCGCGTCGCAGAGCAGGTTGACGCGCAGGAAGTCTTCGTGGGACAGCGACGGCAGCACGACGAGCCGCGCAGGAGCTACGCAATGCGCGTCGAGCGCGCGCTGCAGGCGCTCGTTGAACGCCGCGGTCACCTTCGGATGGCGTCCTTCGAAGATGACGAGCTGCGCATTCGGATTGGCGGCGAGCACGGCCGCGAGCAGCGCATCGTTGTCGGGATGGATCTTGAAGAGCGATTGCGGACAGAGGAAGAGCGGCACGTCGTCCGGCAGGCCGAACTTCGCGCGCGTGCCGGCGTCGGGAATCGCAAGCGCACGATAGCGCGTACCGATGCCGGGCAGCGTCGACAGCGGCTCGACGTAGTGTGCCGCCGCATTCGCGGGCTCCATCGCGTCGCAACTGACGAACGCGTCGATCGTGCGATGGCCGGTCGTCACCGGGTGCCCCCAGCCCGCGAGCTGGCGCGGCGCGAGGCGCAGCGCGGCGAGCGCGAACGAGACGTGGTCCATGCCGAGCTCGGGATAGACGAGCACGTCGAGCGCATCGGCACGAATCGCCGGTGCAACGACGGACGGACGTGCGCCCGCACCGCTGAATGCCCGGAACATGTCGGCGCGGGCCCGGACCTCCTCGGTGAGCGAGTCGGCTCCCGGATGAAGGTGATAGACGAACACCTCGAAGCGCTCGCGCGGAAGATCGGTGACCCACGAACGGAAATAGCGCCCCGCCGTGCCGTCCCGGAAGAAGGCCGAGGCGAAGCCTACGCGAACGCGTGACGATCCCGCGCGCCAACCGCTCGCTAGTGGCGACCCGGAGGCTGGCGCAGTTGCGGCGACCGGTCGTTCAGGCATCGGTTGTCGCCACTCGGGGGCCGCAATCTCCAGCGCGCGCCCGACGAGCTCGGCGTAGCGCGCCTGCAGGTCACGATCGTCGCAGCCTTGATAGGCGAGCAGGAAGTTCGTCCAGCGCAGGCCGTCGAGCACCTGGTCCGCGTTGAGTCCATACACCAGTCGCTCGATGTCGCGTTCGAGCGCGGCGAGGCCATTGGCGTACGCGCCACGCGCGCCACGGAGTGCAGCGGCATCGGCGTAGATCATCGGTAGCGCAAGTGCCGCGCCGAACGCCCCGCGGAGCTCGCGGCGATCGAGGACGTGGGTGCGACGAAACGCTTCGCGCGCCCGCCCGACCTCGTTACGCTCGACGCCGATGCGTCCTAGATTCAGCCACTCGCGGGCGCCCTCCGCCGGCGCAAGCTCGATCGCCTCCGCGTAGAGCGGTTCGGCGGCGTCGACGGCGCCGCGCTCGCGCAGGAGCCCGGCGAGCAGGACGAGAATCCTACGTCGCTGCGTGCGCGGCGGGTTTGCCGCGAGCGCCCTCCGCGCGGTCGCCTCCGCCGCATCGAGGTCTCCGTTGTCCCACATCACGAGCGCCAGATTCGCGATTGCAAGCGCGTAGTTGGGGTCAAGGTCGACCGCACGGCGGAATGCCGCGCGCGCGTCGTCCGCCCTGCCGAGTGCGCGCAGCGCGTTGCCGAGGTTGTTGAACGCACGGGCGTTTGCGGGCTCGATCGCGACCACGTGCGCGAACGCCTCGAGCGCACCGCTCGCGTCGCCGCCCTCGCCGAGCAGGATGCCGAGCCGCTGCCAGGCGCCGGCGAAAGCCGGCTGCAGCGCGACCGCACGCTCGAGCGCTGCGCGTGCCGACGCCATATCGCCCGCAGCCTCGGCGAGCTCGGCCTGCGCGAAATACGCGAACGCATTGGCGGGATCGGCTGCGAGCGCGCGGGAGATCTCCGCGTGCTGCAACGCCGCGTCACCGCGACGCTTCGCCTCGGCGGCGCGGACGAGGTGGGCATGCGAACGCTCCGCGGCGCTGGTCATCGTGTTTCTCCGTCAAGTGCTTCGGGTGCGCGCTGTTCGAGCCCCGCGATATACGCGCGCTCGAGATTACGCGTGTGCGCCTCCATGTCGGTCAGCGCCGAGTGCGCGATACCGGCCCGGATGCGCTCACGCACGATATGCATGAACGACGGGTCGTCGGCAAGGCGCACGGCGATCTCGACGTACTCGGGCCCTGTCCGTGCGATCGTCTCGGTAACGCCCAGATTGGCGAGGATCGAATAGCTCGAGCGCTCGCCGTGGCGCCGGCCGACCAGCGTGACGACCGGCACCCCGATCGCGAGTGGCTCGAGCGTCCCGTTGACGCCGCCGTACGGCATCGGATCGAGGACGAAATCGACCCCGCGATAGCGCGCGAGATCGGTCGCCTCGTCGCCGCTCCTCGGTACGAAGACGACCCTCCCGGAATCGATGCCCGCGACGCCGGCGAGGCGCAGGTACGCCGCCTGCGTGCGCGGATCGAGCGGCGAGAACGCGAGCACCGCCCGCGGAATCCTCTGCAGAACTTCGCGCCACAGCGCGAGGCAGCGCTGCGAGAGCTTCAGCGGGGTCACGAAGGCGCCGATGACGATTCGCTCGTCGCCCCGTGCCGATACGGGTGCCTCGGCTGCTACCACGTGGCGCCACGGGTACACGCAACCCTCCATCACCAGCGGGGCTTCGAGGCCCTCGGCAAAGCTCCCTTCGACATCGGCGAAGCGATCGGTCAGCTTGAAATCGATCGAGGCGAGCGCCGTCGTCCCGGCGCTTGCGACGTGGGTCACCTGCACGCGCGCGGGCTTCAGCGCGAAGATGCCCGGCCGCGCGCCT